>JALZAB010000061.1 GCA_030948585.1 Chloroflexota bacterium | reverse complement strand
GGCACGATCGAGCCGCCGTTCTCGACGTAGTCGCCGAACAGACCCTTGACGCTGCGGTGGAGCGCCTCGCGCTCGACCGGCTCGCCCGGGATCTCGACGATGGGCTGGAAGGTCGCGCGGAAGTAGCGGGTATCCGGGGCGAAGCCCGTGATCTTGACCCGCTGCAGCCCGGTCACGATGACCTGGGCGCTTCCGTCGGGGATCTTCAAGAGGCGGACGATCTCCGCGACCGTGGCGACGCCGTAGATCTGGTCGGACGTGACGTCATCGACCTCGGCATCCTTCTGCGCGGCGAAGATGACGTAGTGCTTCTCGTCCATCATCGCGGCGTTGATCGCGGCCACGCTCTTCTCGCGCCCGACCCCTAGGGGCTGGACGATCTTCGGGAACACCACCATCTCCCGTAGGGGGACGAGTGGCAGCTCCGAGGGGTAGCTGCGAGTTTCTTCAGTCATTGACCTGCGCCTCCATCTGTGCGGGTACGGCCGGGCCCGGCAAAGCCCGACCCGGCCGTACCCGCCGTGCCAGTGCACGCGTTGTGCGTCGTTACTTCGATGCTCCTGCTGTGATCTTCACGGTCTTCGGCTTCACCGACTCCGACTTCGGGAGGGTGAGGTCGAGGACGCCGTTCGTGAACGTGGCAGTGACCGCGTTGGAATCGATCTGGGCCGGCAGGGTGAAGGCGCGCTGGAACTTCCCGGCGCGACGCTCCTGACGGAGCCAGCCTTCGCTCGTGACGTCGGTCTCCGCCCTCGTCTCGCCGGAGAGGACGACGGTGTCGCCAGTGACGTTGATCTCAATGTCCTCCGGGCTCATGCCAGGAAGGTCGGCGCGCAGGTGGTACGCGTCGTTCGTCTCCCAGAGGTCCACCGGCATCGGGATCTGGCCGGCTGGGCCGGACCATCCGTTCGGCCGGATGAAGCTCTCCTGGAAGAGTTGGTCCATGGCGTCGCGCAGTGAAACGAAGTCGCTGAGCGGTGCGATACGGGTGATGGCCATCTCTACATCTCCATTCCGGTTTTCGACGCGCGGTCGTTCTCCGTCGTTGTTTCCTCGATCGCGCTTGCGAGCTCCCGGAGCAGGTCCGCGGCATCGCGGAACTGGAGGAGCATCTTCACGCCGGCCAGGTTCACGCCGCGCTGCTGCGTGAGGTAGCGGATGACGCGCACCCGTTGGAGGTCTTCGTCGGAGTAGAGCCGGATGTTGGAATCGGTCCGGACCGGGTCGACGAGACCTTCCTCTTCGTAGATCCGCAGCGTGCGGGGATGGCAGCCGGCGATGCTCGCGGCGATCGAGATCACGTAAACGGGGCGGCTTCCACGCGCCATGGCATTGGTATATGACCTAACAACGCCATTGTCAAGGTTCTTCCCTGTCCGCCGGCTAGCCGAACAGCGCTTTCTTGACCTCCTGCTCGGCGGCCGTGGGCGCGAACACGATGATCCGGTCGCCCACCTCGAGCTTCGTATCGCCGTGGGCGTGCAGGATCTCGCCCTTGCGGACGATCCCACCGATGAGCGCGCCTTTGGGCAGCCCGAGGTTCTTGACCTCCTGGCCCGCGGGCGGCGTGCCCGGCGCGATCTCGGCCTCGATGAGCTCGAGGTGCGATCCGGTGAGTGGCATGAGGGGCATGAATCCACCGGTCGGGAGCTCCTGCTCGATGACGCCCATGAGCACCCGGGTGGATGAGAGGGTCTCGTCGATGCCCATGGCCTTGAAGACGATCTCGTTCTTCGGGTTGTTCACGCGGGCGATCACCCGATTCGCACCGCACTTCAGCTTCGCGAGCTGGCTGATGATCAAGTTGTCCTCATCGTCCCCGGTCACGGCGAGCACCGCGTCCGCGCGCTGGCAGCCGGCCTGGACCTGGTAGCGGCCCTCATCCGCGGGCGCGTTGATCACCACGGAGCCGAGCTGCTCCTCGATCCAGAGGGCCCGGCGACGATCGCGCTCGATGATCATCACCTCGTGCCCCGACTCGAGGAGGGCCTTCGAGAGGTGGTAGCCGACCTCACCGCCGCCGGCGACGACGAAATACATCAGCGGGCCAGCGTGGGGAGATCGGCGGACTGCTCCTGATCGTGCTGCATCGCCGCCTTCATGAGGTTCGGCCCGATCGTCGCATCACCCTTGAGCACCGCATGCAGCAGCGTGCCGAGGATCGTCGTTCGGGAGAACGTGTACAGGCCCTCACCGCGATACGTGGCGGCGCGGATCGGATCGTTCACCTTGGCGAAGACCTGTTTGATACCGAAGATCTTCTTGGCGATCTGCGCGGCCATCAGGTTGCGGTTGTC
>JALZAB010000060.1 GCA_030948585.1 Chloroflexota bacterium | reverse complement strand
CGTGATCCACTGGTGCCGCTCGACGAGAATGCGCCGGATCATGAACAGCGTGCTCGAGCCTCCACCGACGGACTGCGTCCCGATGTCGAACCAGGCGCGGGCCAGCGCGCGCGACGACGGCGGAGGTAGCACGATCGGCATGCTACGGACGAACTGATCTTCCGGCCGCTGACCCGTGGCCGCGGCTCACCGGCGCGGAACAGCGAGCCGACGCGCTCCCCGGCTCCGCGCGGCTCCGTCGGGCCAAGGTCACCACGCTGGCCGCCCGCCGGCGTGTACCGGGGTTGCTTGCCGACCGCGGACGCCAGGACATCGGCTGGGTGTCCGTCGGTCCGCGCCTTGACGATCACCGCGTGGCGGTCTCGAAGCCGTCGCCGGCCGTCGACCATGTTCCGGTGTGGGTGATCCCGTGCGTCACGGTGCGCAGCGCGGCCCGTGGTTGGGGCGTCGCGAGGACTCATTCGCGCGGCCGTCGCGTACGCCGGCGCGCGGGGGGCGCCCGCGGTCGAGGCGTATCCGCGCGCCGACGACAAGCGCGTGCACGACGAGTGGGCCTTCTATGGCACGGAGGCGCTCTTCCGCAAAGCCGGATTTAAGAAGGTGCGCGGACTGCTGCACGTGGCGAAGGGCTGGACGCCGCGGGTCACGATGCGGGCCGCCTGTACGATGCCTCGAACGTGATGCGCTGGACCGCCCGTGATGGCCGCGCGCTCGCCGTCGCGCTCGCGTACCTGGCGCCGTCGTTCCTGCTGTTCATCGCGTTCGTGTTCATCCCGCTCGGCCGCACGATCTACCTGAGCTTCTTCTTCACCCGCCAGAACGGCGCGATCTCGACGTTCGCCGGGCTCGATCAGTACACGGAGCTCGTCGGGTCACCGATCTTCCACTCCGGCCTCGTGGCGACCGGACTGTTCGTCCTGTACACGGTCCCCGCGGGCCTGCTGCTCGGCTTGGTGCTCGCCGTTCTGCTCAACCAGCGGCTGCGGGGCATCAACGTCTTCCGCACGATGATGTCGAGCACGATCGCGATCTCGGCGTCCGTGGGCTCGATCATCTGGCTCCTGCTGTTCAACCCGAGCCTCGGCCTGCTGAACTTCGTGCTGTCGCTCGTCGGGATCATCGGGCCGCAATGGCTCATCCAGCCGAACACCGCGATCATCGCCGTCGCGATCACGACCATCTGGCTCACGCTCGGCACGAACATCATCGTGCTGCTGGCGGGGCTGCAGGGCGTGCCGGAGGAGATCTACGAGGCCGCACATCTCGATGGAGCTCACGGCGCGCGGCTCTTCACGCGCATCACGATCCCGATGGTGTCCCCGTCCCTGTTCTTCCTGCTCGTGGTGGACACGATCGGCGTGCTGCAGGCCTTCACCCAGATCCACCTGCTCACGCGCGGTGGTCCGGTCGATGCGACGCGCGCGCTCGTGTACAGCATCTACCTGGACGCCTTTCAGAACTTCCAATTCGGTTACGCCAGCGCGCAGGCGGTCGTCCTGTTCCTGCTTGTGCTCGCGTTGACGGTGATCCAGTTCCAGGTCGTCGAGCGGCGAGTGCATTACCAATGAGCGAGGCGACGATCGCGAAGCGCCGGCGGCCGCTGACCGTCCGGAGCGTCGTGGCCTACGTGATCCTCGCCATCGCCGCGCTCCTGGTGGCGTTCCCGCTGCTCCTGGCCCTTTCGTACTCGCTCATGCCCGAGCCGGACATCGTGCAGTTCCCCCCGCCGATCCTGCCGGCCCATCCGACGCTGGCCAACTACGACACCGTGCTCAACACGATCCCGATCGGCCGTTACCTGTTGAACAGCTTCGTCGTCTCGAGCGCCGTGGTGATCGGCCAGCTGATCACCGCGAGCCTGGCGGCGTACGCGTTCTCGTTCCTCGTGTTCCGCGGGCGTTCGCTGCTCTTCTTCCTGTTCCTCAGCACGCTGATGATCCCGTGGGAAGCCACGATCATCCCGAACTACCTCACGGTCCGGCAGCTCGGATGGATCGATACGTATCAGGGGCTGGCCGTCCCGTTCATGGCGACGGCGTTCGGCACGTTCTTGCTGCGGCAGGGGTTCATGCAGATCCCCCGCGAGCTGTGGGATGCCGCGCGCATCGACGGCGCGAGCACGTTCCGGTTCCTGCGCTCGATGGTGATCCCGCTGTCGCGGCCGGCCCTCGCGACCGTCGGTATCTACGGCTTCCTGTCGACCTACAACCAATACTTCTGGCCGCTCCTCGTGACGAATCAGACCCTCATGCGGACGACCCAGGTCGGTGTCGCGCAGCTGCGGTTCGAGGAATCCGCGCGCTGGGGTGTCATCATGGCGGGTGTCATCATGGTGGCGGTACCGACGCTTGCTCTGCTGATCGCAGGGCAGCGCCAGCTCATCCGCGGGCTGACGGCGGGCGCGGTCAAGGGGTAGGTCAATGGTGAGTAGGCGTGGAGGAACAGATGCGTAGATTCCTAGCACTCGCGTTCATTCTCTCGTTCGTCGTCGCGGCGTGCGGTGGCGCGCCGGCCGGCGGCGGCGGGGCCGCGTCCGATGAGTCGGCGCTCGCACCGGGCAAGGACGTCAAGCCGGCCGCCAAGATCATCTGGTGGCACGCCATGAGCGGCGTCAACGGGGACGCCCTCAACAAGATCGTCACCAACTTCAACGCGAGCCAGAGCGCGATCAAGGTCGAGACCGTGTTCCAGGGGACGTACGACGACCTCCTGTCCAAGCTGAACACCGCGCTCGCCTCGAACTCCGCCCCGGCGCTCGCACAGGTCTATGACATCGGCCAGGCGTACATGCGCGCGTCGGGCGAGATCACGCCGATGCAGGCGTTCATCGACCGCGACAAGTTCGACACGTCGGACTTCGAGCCGGCGGTCATCAACTACTACAAGTACCAGGACAAGCTACAGAGCATGCCGTGGAACGCGTCGTCGTCGATCCTGCTGTACAACAAGGACGCGTTCAAGGCAGCGGGGCTCGATCCCGAGAAGCCGCCGCTCACGTTCAGCGAGGTCACCGATTACGCGAAGAAGCTGACGAAGAAGGACGCCAGCGGGCAGACCGTCCAGTACGGCTTCGGCCCGTCGATCTACGGCTGGCTCTTCGAGCAGCTCATGGCGACCTCCGGCGCCCTCTACTGCGACAACGGCAACGGGCGTGACAACCGCGCGACCAAGGTCGTCTACAACGGCGCAGAGGGCAAGGCGATCCTCGACTGGTGGAAGGCCGGCGTCGACGGCGGGTACTTCTACAACCCGGGCATCGACAACGCCGGCGCGACCAACGCGTTCAACGCGGGCAAGAGCGCGATGTACATCGAGAGCTCGGCCTCGCTGCGTGGCTCCATCAACAACGCGAAGTTCCAGGTCGGCACGGGCATCTACCCGCGTCCGGACAGCAAGCCCGCCACGGGCGGCAACATCATCGGCGGCGCCTCGCTCTACATCCTGAAGAGCCGGCCGCCTGAGGAGCAGCAGGCCGCGTGGGAGTTCATCAAGTACGCGATGACCCCGGCGGTCCAGGCGCAGTGGCAGTCCGACACGGGCTACTACCCGATCGTGAAGAAGGCCTACGACGAAGGTCCGAGCAAGGACTGGTCCACGAAGTACCCGCAGTTCCTGACCGCGACGACCGAGATCCGCAACTCGCCGCAGAACCGCTCGACCAACGGCTGCGTCCTCGGCGTCATGCCGCAGGCCCGCGCACGCACGCAGAAGATGATCGAGTCCGTCCTTCTGGGTCAGGCGACCAGCCAGGCCGCGCTCGATGCGGCCGCCACTGACATGAACGACCAGATCGACAAATACAACAAGGCGAACAAGTAGCCACACGCGAGGAGACGGTGCGGTCGCTCGGCGACCGCACCGTCGATCTCCTCGTCATCGGCGGGGGGATCGTGGGCGCGGGCGTGGCCCGTGATGCGGCCCTCCGCGGCCTCTCGGTCGCGCTCATCGAGCAGAACGACCTCGCCTCCGGCACGAGCTCGCGGCCGACGCGCCTGATCCACGGTGGCCTTCGCTACCTCGAGCTCTTCGACTTCGGTCTCGTCCGCAGCGACATGCGCGAGCGCGAGACGCTCCTGCGCATCGCGCCACACCTCGTGTTCCCATTGCCGTTCCTCATGCCGCTGTACCGCCGTGGCGCCTTCTACCGGCTGAAGCTCCGCTTCGGGATGTTCCTGTACGACCTGCTCTCGCTGGACAAGAGCCTGCCCAAGCGCAAGCGGCTCGACCGGTCCGAGACCCTCGCGGCCGAGCCGCACCTCGAGCCCGACGGTCTCGGCGGCGCCTGGCGGTTCTACGACGCGCAGGTGCCATTCGTCGAGCGGCTTGTCGTGGAGAACGCCGTCGATGCCGCCGCGCACGGTGCGCTCGTGCTCAATCACGCCCGAGCGGTCGGATACCTGCGTGATGGGTCCGCGGTCACGGGCGCCACCGTCCGTGACGAGATCGGCGGCGCCACGATCGAGATCCGCGCGCGATGCACCGTGAATGCGACCGGGCCATGGCTGGACGAGACGCTGCACCCGTTGCGCGCCGAACGGTCCCGCCCGCTGTTGCGGCTCACGAAAGGAACGCACCTCGTCGTCCCGCTCGCCACGCAGCAGGCCCACGTGCTGTTCGCCAAGCGCGACGGCCGGCTGTTCTTCGTCCTCCCCTGGAATGGCCTCACGATCGTCGGCACGACGGACACCGACTACACGGGCGATCCCGCTGCGGCCGAAGCGTCGCCGGAGGACGTGGAGTACCTGCGGAGCGAGGCGAGCCGGGCGTTCCCGCACGCGGCATTCGATCGCATCCACTTCACCTGGGCCGGCGTGCGCGCGCTCGTGCGTGAAGAGGGCGTGGCCGAGGGCAAGGTGTCACGCAAGCACAAGCTCTACGACCACAAACGCCGCGACGGGATCGACGGTCTGCTCTCCGTCCTCGGGGGAAAGATCACCGCGTACCGGTCCATCGCCGAAGAGGTGACCGACGCCGTCGCCGAGCGGCTGGGTGTCACGGCGCGATGCAGCACCGGCACGCTCGCCCTGCCGGGCGTCGCGCCGAGCGCCGCGAGCGGGGACGCCATCTGCGGCCACGCGCCGACCACGCCCGCCGACATCGAGCACGCCGTGCGCGGGGAGTGGGCCGTGACCCTCGCCGACGTCCTGCTCCGGAGAACGGCCATCGGTCTCTCCGCGTGTCAGGGCCTCGATCGCCTGGATGCGATCGCGGACCAGGTCGGCGCCGTGCTGGGCTGGGATCCGGAGCGCCGCGCGGCCGAGATGGACGCGTACCGCCGCGAGATCGACCCGATGCGTCGCTTCTCCACGACGTGAGCGCCATCCTCGCGCTCGACCAGGGCACCACCGGATCGGCGGCGCTCGTGTTCGACGAGGATGGCCAGGTCCGGGGATCCGCGGATCACGAGATCGCGCAGCACTACCCGGCATCGGGTCACGTGGAGCACGACCCCGACGAGATCTTCGCGACCACGGTGGCCGCGGGCCGTGAGGCGCTGGCGGCCGCGGGTATCGGCGCGCGCGACGTCGCGGCCATCGGCATCACGAACCAGCGCGAGACGGTCGTGGTGTGGGAACGCGCCACTGGCCGTCCGATCCATCGCGCGGTGGTCTGGCAGAGCCGCGCGAGCGCGGCGATCTGCGAGGGGCTGCGCGCCGCCGGGTGGGATCGCGCGGTGCGAGAGCGCACCGGACTGCTGATCGACGCGTACTTCTCGGGACCGAAGATCCGGTGGATCCTCGACCAGGTGCCGGGGGCCCAGGAGCGCGCGGTCCGGGGCGAGCTCTGCTGCGGGACCATCGATAGCTGGCTGGTGTGGAAGCTGACCGGGGGTCGCTCGCATGTGACGGATGTGTCGAATGCGTCCCGGACCATGGTGTTCGATATCCATCGAGGTGCCTGGGACGGAGAGCTGCTGGGCGCCCTCGACCTTTCAGCCGCGCTCCTGCCGGCGCTGGTGCGCAGCAGCGGCGTCGTCGCGGAGACCGACCCCGACCACTTCGGGACGGCCATCCCCATCGCGGGGCTGGCCGGTGACCAGCAGGCCGCGCTCTTCGGTCAAGCCTGCTTCGACGCCGGCGCCGCGAAGAACACCTACGGGACGGGCTGTTTCCTGCTCGCCAATACCGGCGATCGTCCGCGCCCCGCCGCGGGCGGCCTGCTGACGACCGTCGCCTGGGACATCGGGGCCGGCCTGCGGTACGCGATCGAGGGGAGCGCCTTCGTGACGGGCGCGGCGGTGCAGTGGCTGCGGGACGGGCTCGGCATCATCGCCGATGCGTCGGAGACGGAGGCCCTGGCCCGCTCCGTTCCGAGCACCGGCCTGTTCCTCGTGCCGGCGTTCACCGGTCTCGGCGCACCGCACTGGGACATGTACGCGCGCGGGCTCCTCATCGGCATCGAACGCGGCACCACGCGCGCGCACGTCGTGCGTGCGACGCTCGAGAGCATCGCCTTCCAGACGCGCGACCTCGTCGAGGCGATGCGGGCGGCGGGTCAGCCGATCGAGGTCCTGCGGGCCGACGGTGGCGGCACCGCGAACGGCTTCCTGATGCAGCTGCAGGCCGACATCCTTGGCGTCCCGGTGGAGGTCGCGGCGCTGCGCGAGACCACCGCCCAGGGCGCCGCGTTCCTCGCGGGGCTCGGTGTGGGCATGTGGAAGACGACCGATGCGCTCGCGGCTCGTCGCGGTGTCGCCGCGCGCTTCCCACCGGCGATGAGCGCGGACGAGCGCGACACGCGGTACGCGGGCTGGCAGCGTGCGGTGGACCGCGCCCGGGGCTGGGCCCCTAGCGGTGCTAGCTCCTCGGGACCCGCTCCGGCCAGTTCGACATGATGCCGTCGACGCCGAGCGCGGCGAAGGCCGCGATCTCGTCGTGATCGTTCACGGTCCACGCGTTCACCATGAACCCGGCGGCGTGCGCATCATCGACGAGCTCGCGCGTCACGTAGGCCCGATCCGGATGGAGCGCCCAGAGGCCCAGTGACCTCGCGCTCGCGATGAGCGCTGCACGATCCGGCGAATCCGAGAATACGAACGCCCGCCGGACATCTCGTGCGGCGTCCCGCGCCGCCGTGAGCGCGCCCCACCAGAAGCTCGACACATACACGTCGGGATCACGGCGGGCGGCGATCTGCGCCGCGACGTGCGCGCCGGTCCGGGCGGCGGCGGCCTCGTCGCCCTCACTCTTGAGCTCCACGTTCACGGCGACCTGCCCGCGGCACAGGTCGAGCACGTCAGCCAGCGTGAGCGACGATCCCGTGGCGGAGGGCCGGTCATGCGAGATGACGAGCGCGCCATCAGGCATGAGCCAGACGTCGGTCTCCACCTCATCGCAGCCGAGGGCGATGGCCTTCTCGAACGACGCGGCGGTGTTCTCCGGGGCGTGAGCCATCGCGCCACGGTGGCCGATCCGTCGCATGCGCATATGGTCGCCGGAAGTCAGGGGCGACGCAGCAATGACAGCCCCTCGCCGCTCGCGACCTCCTGGAATCCGAGCTTCAGCAGCGCGCCACGCGCCGCCGCGAATCGCGCGAGGTCACGATTCATGCTCGGGTCCGCGTAGTCGAGGATGGCGTACTGGGCGTCGCACGGATCGAGCGCGTCAAGGTGGTAGTTGAAGCGCCGCTCGCCGACCTGCGTCACCCAGAAATCCGTCGACGCGATCGCCACGTCCGCCGGGATCGCGTGCACCTGCTCGAGCAGCGCTTGGTAGCGGGGCTCACGATCGAGCAACGGCGTCCCCGAGGGCGCGCGATCCGGATTGCCGCGCAGATACGCGTCGTCGAAGTCGCGAGAGATCGGCCAGCCGCCGAATCCGATGCAGAAGAACAGGGTCGCGAGGACGACACCGATGGTGACGCGCGGCTTCCAGCGTGGCCCGACCGCCGCGAAGCCGACGATCGACGCGCCGAGCGCGAGCGGGATGATCGGAGCGCCGTACTGGTTGTGGAGCGTGTGCTCGCCGCCGTAATTCGACAGCAGGAGGTAGCCAAGCGGTACGAGCGCCGGCACGATCACGGCCCTGGAGCGGAGGGCCAGCAGCAGCCCCGGACCGAACAGGCTGAGGACGAACACGACCTTCGACCCGATCTCGCCCGAGCCGAGCACAACGATCGTCCGGAACGGATCCAGCAATACGGTTCGCAGGATCTCGCCCTCGCTCCCGCCGAGGCTCGCGTATCGCCCGATGTACTGGTATGGCGCGCCGGCGAACGCCGGGATGATCAGCTTGAGCGTCACGATGAACACGCCCGCGCTCGCGGCGGTCACGAGCGCCGCGCTGGGCCAGCGGCGCTGCAGCGCGAGCGCGATGCCGAAGCCGATGCCGATCAGCGCGACCTCCTCCTTGACCGTGAACGCGGCGAGCAGGGCGATGGCCATCGGCACGCTGCGGCGCGTCACGAGGAAGTACATCGCGAGGCCGAGGGGAAGCACGGCCAGGGCCACCTCATGGAAGTCGTACAGCGTGATGAACGCGAGCGGTGCGCCCAAGACGTAGGCCACGACCCAGATCAGCCGCTCGATGCCGGGTGGGAGCAGGTGCCTCGCGAGGAGATAGACCGGCCATGCGCCGAGCGCGAGCGCGACCGTCTGCACGACCAGGAGCGTCTCCGGGTGCGGGGCGAGCCAGTACAGCGGGACGAGTGCGATGAGGACCGGCGAGAAGTGGTCGCCGAAGAACGAGTGAGGGACGCACCAGTCGAGGCTGAGCGTCGACTCCATGAAGCGGCCCTGCGCGGTGTTCCAGATGATCTGGTCGAAGACGCCGAGGTCGAGGCCCGTGGAGTGGAATGACCAGTGGCGGATCAGTGAGAGTGCGCCGAAGACGATGGCGTACGTCGCCACGAG
>JALZAB010000052.1 GCA_030948585.1 Chloroflexota bacterium | reverse complement strand
CATCTGCCCTCGGGGAGCTCGCCTGCTCCGGCCCACGTCTGCTGATCGTCGATCACCGGCCAGCGCCGAGCACTGCCGCAGCGTCCCGATCACCGTTCACGGACGGAGTGCGAGGGCCGGACGCTAGTCGCAACGGCTCGAACCGAATAGCGGAGTACCGGCCTACCCACAAGAGTCAGCGGAAGTCTGACCCTCTAACGAGGACCTATATCAGCGGTTGCGGAATTGCCGAAAATGCCGGGCGCTGCGGCGCACCTTGTCGCCGGACTTCGGGATGATGCTGATCGAGCCGTCCTCCTCGAGCACGGCGGCGGTCACATCCTCGAGGTCGACGATCCCGTGCTGGCGGGCGGCCATCTCCAGCTCCTGGATGTCGATCCGTTCCTTGTTCAGCGCCTCTTTCAACGGTTTGCCATCGCGCAGGAGGAGCGTCGGCTCGCTCGCGACGAGGCGGCGGAAGACCGGGATCCGGTTGCCCCAGCGCCCGACGGCGACGTTCACGACCGTCAGCGTCGTGGCCGCGATAATCCCGCCGATGAGCGAATTGTCCCCGCCGGTCATCGCGTTCTGGACCGCGTTCGCGATGACGAGGATGACGACGAGATCGAACGGCGTCATTTGCCCGAGCTCGCGCTTGCCCGCCACGCGCAGCAGGATCAGCACAACGACGTAGACGACGAAGGTCCGCAGGACGATCTCGTACCCGGGCACGGTCATATCAAAGAGGCTCACGGGGTCTCTCCTCGCGCGAGCGCTTCCAGATACCGGATGATGGACCACCGCTCGTCATCGGCGAGGCGCGGCTTGCCGGTCGCCGCATCGACATCGGCCCACGCGGGCATGGACGTCCCGGGAATGCCGTTCGAGATCCAATAGAAGCTCTCGCCCGGCGCGTGCTGCGGGATGTGGAGTTGCAGGTTCACCGGGTGGGGGAAGAGGGTCGGGGCGAGTGCCCCATCGCCCTTGCCCATGGGGCCGTGACACAGGGCGCAATTCGTCTGGAACAGCGTCTTTCCCCGGGCCACCGTCGCCGGGGAGTCGGGGGTCGGATCCTGCGCGAATCGCGCGGTGAATGGGACGGCCGGGGTCGGGATGTTCGGCGCCACGGTGTACGCGAGGATCACTGACACCGCCGCGAGCGCCGCCAGGATCCCGGCCGAGACGGCAGTGCGCCGGAACGGCTGCGTGCGCCGCCACCGGAGCGTCGTGAGAAGCGCGAACACCACCACGCCGACGGCGAGCACGATCGCGATCTGCTCGAGACCCTGACGGCTGATCGGGAAGGTCACCGATCGTCGCTCTTCCGCTCGACGGGCGGGCCCGGCGTCTGGGCACGCTTCTGCTTCTCCTTCTCCTTGCGTGACGACCACCAATAGAGCCCGCCGAAGATGGAGATGGGGAGCACGATCTCGATGAGGAATTCGTCGACGAATGAGCCGTGCAGCAGGATCACTGCTTCATGGTGTCACGGTGAAGATGTAGTCGGCGCTCTCGGCGGGTGTTCCGATTTGGACCCGCATGGTCCAGCGTCCCGCCCCGAGAGCCGGCACGTCGATCCGATACCTTCCCGAACCCTGCTCGCTCGCGGTGAACGTGTCGCCGCCGATGGCCTGCCCGTCCTTCGCGACGATCGAGGCGCTGACGACCTTCCCCGCAGCCGCGTTGCCGTTCTCCAGAACGACCACGCTCAGCTCGATCGGCGCTCCCGCGACCGGGGCGCTCGGATCCGGGAACACGACGAGGGCGAACGATCTGGTCGTGAGGGCGGCCGCGGACGCGGTCGTGCCGTTGGGCGAGACCGGCACCGTGAACAGCGTGGTCAGGTCATCCTTGCCGGGAAGCCGGATGATCGCCTGGACCTTCCAGGTCCCGTACATCGCGGTCGGGCTGCCGGTCACGACGTATTCGCCGGGTGCGCGTTCGTCCGCAATGAGCTCGGTCTCGCCCATGTTGTGCTCGACCATCGTGAAGCGGAGCGCGACCTTCTCGACGCCCGTCACGGGCGTGAGTCCCTCATGGACGCGCAGGACGAAGCGCGTCCGGCCGGGAGTGGCCGTCGGCACGACCAGCTCCACGCGATATCCCGCGACGTGCCGGGTCTCGTCGAACGCGGCTCCCGTGGGCTGCGCTGGCGGCGCGAGTGCCGTGAGCACGCCCGCGGCGACGAAGACGCCGGTGAGCAGCGCGGACTCGACGATCGTGCCGCGGATCAGGGCGCGCCGATCCGCGCGCGGTCCGTAGCGCAACAGATTGAACGACGCGACCGCCAACACGACGAGGAGGAGCCCGATCTTCGCGAGCAGCGCGAGGCCGTACGGCGTCTCGACGAGGTCCTGGATCAGGACCAGCCGGTCGAACGCCTGCAGCACTCCCGCGGTGATAAGCAGAACCACCGAGGTCAGCGCGAGGAGCGAGAACCGCCACACCGTCCCGCGGAGCGGCGGTCCTGACCGCTCGCGCGGGAGCAGGTAGACCCACAGCAGCGCGGCGAGCCCACCGGTCCACGCGGAGATTGACACGATGTGTACGAGATCGAGGGCCATGTCCTTGATGTTGCCGAGCGCGGTCGCGTGAGAGACGAGCGTCGCGGTCAGCGCAGCGATGACCGCCGCCGCGACGACGGCGTAGCGGCGGGAGGGGGCCGGCAGACGCGGCGCGAGCGCGGCGATGACGGCGAGACCGGCGAGCAGGCGCAGGCTGAGTAGGAGCTCCAGCCGAGGCGGCAGGCGGTCGCCTTCCGCGAGCACGAGCGCCGCGGAGCCGATGGCCATCGCCTCGCCGGCGAGGGCGAGCAGCTGACGCTCGCGGCGCTCCTCCACCGGCCCCTCGGTCGGGTGCACGAGCAGGCCGAACAGCGCGCAGCCGAGAGCCAAAGCGATGCCCAGGTAGGACAGCGCGCGCCCGGCCACCTCGAGGGCCGACGGCGGCGGCGAGGCGTTTGGCACGTCCGGCAGCGACGGCAGCGGCCCGCTCCCGATCACGAATGCGAAGCTGCCCTTTGTCTCGTGACCGTCGACGGCGGATACCGTCGTCCAGGCGACCGTATAGCCGCCGTCGCTCATCGGCTTGAGCGCGACCTTCAACCCGTTGGCTTCGTCGGAGGCCGTCGTCGGGCCCTGATCCCAGCGCGTGCCCTGTGTGTCGAGCACCTGCAGCTCACTCCCCTTCGGGTCGGGGGGCTCGCTGAACGACACCCGGACCTCGGCCGGGGCCTTCACCAGCCGGGCATCCGCGGCCGGATTCGAGCGGACGTAGTTCGCGTGCGCGCCTGCGACGGCCGGCAGCGCCGCCGCGCCCGCGATGGCGAGCGCGGCGGCACACGCGAATCGGATGAAACGGGTCAACGGCGCCGCAGCGCGGGCACGGCTGCCGCGATCGAGATCAACAGCGCGAGGGCGCCGAGCGCGATCGCGATGACGAGCCTCATGTTGGCGTCCTCGAACTTCGCGGCGAGATCGCTGTTCGATGGGACCTTGTTCGGGAACTGCAGCGCGGCGACGTCCTCGATCGCGCCGAACCGCCCGGGGCCGGATTCGAATTTCTCATCGATGGCCATCGTGTTCACCGTGCCGGTGATGTGGAAGGTGTAGTCACCGACCCTGGTCGGGAGGACCTGCCCCTGGTACTTGCCAGGCAGACCGAAGCGCGCCGCGATCGTGAGCGGCATGGTGGCCGCGCCTCCGCCGACGATGAGGTCTGCCTTGAGGGTCTTCTCGAGTCCCTCGACGGCCTTCGTCGATGCCGTCTCGGTCACCGTGAGGTCGAGCGCATTTATCTGGCCGACGTACGCCGGCTCGGCGATCCAGCCGACGACGAACGTGTATGGCCCGATCGCCCGGCGCTCGTGCGCCGCGGCCGGGCTTGCGAAGATACCGAGTGATGCGACCACGACGGCGATGGCCGCCGCGATCGACAGGATCCGCGTCATGGGAACCTCCTCTTGTTCTGGGCTACGCGAACGCGAGGAGGTCCGCGCGCGGCGGGGCCTGCGGGAGCGACGCACGCCACTCCGGCGCACCGATGTGAACGAGCGGTAGGGTAGCGACGGCGCGGCGCATCGGCCGGGGAAGCCTCGCGATGCCGACCACGCCGATCGCGAGGGTCAGCGCGCCCAGCTCGGCCTGGCTGGGGACCTCGAGGGACCAGCCGGGGCCGTCCGGGCGCCGGTTGAGCATCTTCAGGCGCATCAGGAAGAGGGGATAGCGGTAGGCCGCCAGCAGGTGGTCGTGGAACCGCGGGGTGCCCGGCGGATCGATGTGCGGCGGCACCGCCAGGCCCGAGCCGGCCAGGGCGCTGCTGCCCGCGGCCACGGCCAACACCAGAGCCGACAGCCACCGCATCACGAAGAGGGTACGTCCCGGCAGCGGCGGCAGATCCCCACGATCGCCGAGTGGGCGAGATCGGGCTCGAAGCGATGTTCGGCTCGCAGGCGCTTCGCCATCGCGTCGAGAAGGGCTGGACGGATCTCGGTCTCCCGCCCGCACGTGCGGCAGACGAGATGGCCGTGGGGATGCGTGTCGGCCCGGTGCCATCGCGTGACCCGGTCGTCCAGGTGCGTGTGGGTCACCAGGCCGAGCGACTCGAGGGCCTCCAGATTGCGGTACACGGTCGATGCCCCGAAGGACGGATGTTTCGTCCGCACGCGCCGGGCGATGTCGTCGGCGGTCACGTGGTGGCGGGCACGCTCGACGGCCTCGAGCACCAGCCGGCGCTGGAGCGTGAGCCGCCGGCCGCTCGCGCGTACGGACTCGGCGAGGGTCATGGGGCGATACTGACGCGATAGCGAACGTATCGCAACAAGCCGCTATTGCGACCGTTCGCGATAGGCTGCGCAGCCATGGACCTCGGGATCCTCGGTCTTCTCGCGGGCATGGCGGTGCTGGGCTTCCGTCACGGGTTCGACTGGGACCACATCGCGGCGATCACGGATATCACGAGCACCACGACGGCCTCCCATGCCGAGGACGTTCCGGCGATCGCGCCGATGCCGCGGCACGAACACGACAGCGGCCCGCACGACCATGGTCACGGCCACGCGGATGCGAGCGCGCTCCACGTGCTCTCGGAGTCGCGCTTCGCGCACGAGCAGCGCCACGCGATCGGGCTCGCGAGCCTGTATGCGCTCGGGCATGCGAGCGTGGTGCTGGCGCTCGGGATCCTCGCGTTGGTCGTCGGCGCGGTGCTGCCGGAGTGGGTCGATCCCGTCCTCGAGCGCGTCGTCGGCGTCACGCTCGTCCTCCTCGGTCTTTGGGTCCTGATCTCCGTGGTCCAGTACATGCGCGGCAAGGGTGAGTTCCGGATGCGTAGCCGCTGGATGCTCGTCTTCGATGGGGTCCGCTACGCCTGGGACCGTGTGCAGGCCCGGATCCACGGCCATCAGCACGAGCCGATCGCCCACGCCTCCCAGTACGGCCCAAAGACCGCGTTCGGCGTGGGCATGATCCACGGCATCGGGGCGGAGACCGGGTCACAGGCGTTGCTCCTGGCCGGGGTCGCGGGCGTCACCGGGACGCAGGGCGTGGTCATCCTCGTGGCGTTCATCGTCGGCCTCCTCATCTCGAACACGCTGGTGGCCGTGACGAGCGCGACGGGCTTCATCGGTGCGCAGCGGCTACGGACGCTCTATGTGATCGTCGGTGCAGTGGCCGGCGTCTCCAGCTTGGTGATCGGACTGTTCTTCATCGCCGGCCTCGGGACCGCGTTGCCCGACCTCCAGGAGCTGCTTTTCGGGCCCCGCGGGTAACGACCGGGCACGGTGCTTGCCGTGTCGTCCGCCGTGGAAGCGAGCTGGGGGCTGCGGCGCGGCGACGAGATCGACGAGACCCTCGTTGTGATCAGCGCAAAGGAGGCCGGCACCCGGTACGAGGTCTTCCACGCGTGGGACCGAGAGCTGTTCTGCGAGGTCGCGGTGAAGGTGCTGCGACCGAACCGGCTCGGTGAGCGGCACGCCGTCGCTGCGTTCGAGCGGGAAGCGTCGGTCGCGCGGCGGCTCGAGCATCCGAACCTTGTTCGCTTTCTTCGCGAGCACCTCGGCGGGCCGCGAACGCCGCGACCGGCGCCAGCAAGACGAATGGCACCCAAGAAGGTCGCAACGCCGCGACCGGCGCCAGCAAGACGAATGGCACCCAGGAAGAGGGTGGATCCACGGGCGGCTCGACGGGTGGATCCACGGGCGGCTCGACGGGTGGATCCAACGGGGCATCGACCGGAGCGTCCAACGGCGCATCGAGTGGAGCTTCCACAGGAGCCTCAACGGGCGCATCGAGCGGAGCTTCCAACGGCGCATCGACGGGAGCCTCGACCGGACAAGGCGGCGGGACCACTGTCACGACCGGATCAGGCGGGGCTGTCGCTGGAATCGAGAACGGCGGGACCGAGAGCAACGCGACTTCCGCCGGGCTCAACGGCGTGGCGGTCTCGGAGTCAGCTCGCTGCCGTCCACGGACGCAGCGGCGGCTGCGAATCTCTCTGGCGCCGGCCTCGCGCTCATCTCGATGGGCAGCGGCGTCCTCGTGATCAAGCGGCGTCGCAACTAGCGAAGACCCACGCGGTCATTCGAGAGAGGGAGCCCGTCGGGCTTCCTCTCTTTTTTGTCCATACTCGCGTGGTGCTCGATGCAGCCGGCTTCATTGCGCTCGGGCTCGGGATCGGGACGGTGGGCACGCTCATCGGCGCGGGCGGAGGCTTCATCCTCCTTCCGGTGCTCGCGATCCTGTCCCCGCACGAGCCGACCGGCACGCTCACCGCGACGTCGCTGGCGGTGGTCGCCGCGAACGCGACCAGTGGCGCGGTCGCGTACGGCCGGCTCCGCCGCATCGATCTGCGCTCGGGCATCGCCTTCGCGATCGCGACGCTACCGGGCAGCATCGCGGGCGCCCTCCTCGCCCGCTCGATCCCGCGGGGGCCGTTCGACGTCACCTTCGCCGTGGTGCTGTTGGTCCTCGCGGTGGTCGTGGTCCGCGCGGGGGGCGATCAGGGCCCACCCGCCCCGGAGGGCCGCGCGTGGGGACGGGTGTCGCGTGAGCTCGTCGATTCCCGCGGCGTGGTGCACCGGTACCAGGTCGAGCTGCCGCTCGGGATCGCGATCTCATTCGTCATCGGGTTCGCCTCGAGCCTGCTGGGCATCGGTGGCGGGTTCATCCATGTGCCCGCGCTCATCGCGGTGCTTGGCTTTCCGGTGCACATCGCGACCGCGACCTCGCAGTTCGTGCTTGCGATCATGGCGACCGTCGGCACCGCCACGCACGTCGCGGCGGGAGACCTCGAGGGGCTGTGGCCGCGCGTCATCTACCTCGCCATCGGCGCCGTCATCGGCGCTCAGGCCGGGGCGCGTCTTTCGAGCCGCGTACGCGGCGCCGTGATCGTTCGGGTGCTGGCCGGCGCGCTCGTCATCGTCGCCCTGCGGCTCGCGGCCCAGGGCGTGCTGGGGATCTAGAGCGGTGCGCTGGCTGCCGCTCCTGCTCGCCGCCGTGCTCCTTGGCGCGTGCGCCGACTGGAATGCCGGAGCCGCGTCGAGCGTCATCGACGCGCATGTCCTCCGCGTCATCTCGCAGGGAACGCGTGCTGCGGGTCAGCCCGGCCTGCCCGGGCAACCGTTCCAGACGGTGGAGCTGCAGCTTGACGGTGGTCTCTATCGCGGCGACAACGTGACCGTGGAGTGGGGCGGCCGGGTCGCGCTCAACGCGAATGGGCTCCTGGCGGTAGGCGACCGGGTCCTCGTATCCCAGCGGCGGGACGATAGCGGCGGGCGCACCTACGCGATCGAGGACATCGTTCGCCTCCCATCCCTCGTGCCTTTCGCCGCCATTCTCGTCGTCGCCCTCGTCGCGGTCGCGCGGTGGAAAGGCGTTGCGTCGCTCGCTGGGCTCGCGGGCAGCATCGCCGTCTTCCTCCTCGCGATCGTTCCGGCCGTGCAGCGCGGCGACGATCCGCTCGTGGCCACCCTCGTCGGGTCGGTGGCCGTGCTCGTCGTCGCGGTGTTCGTGGTCCACGGCCTCAATCGAAAGAGCGTGGCGGCACTTGTCGGGACGGCCGCGTGTCTGCTCATCGTGGTGGGCCTCGCCGCGCTGGCCCTTTCGGCCGCGCATATCACCGGCCTCGGCTCGGAGGAGGCGGTGTTCCTGGCGGTCGGCACCGGCGGCCGCATCGACCTGTACCGGCTCGTGCTCGCGGGCGTCGTCGTTGGTTCGCTCGGCGCTCTCGTGGACATGGGCATCGGCCAAGCCTCGGCGACCTTCGAGCTCGCGTCGGCGCATGACGAGATGCGCGGCGCGCGTCTCTACGCGAGCGCTCTCAACGTCGGCCGCGATCACATCGGGTCGCTCGTGAACACCCTGGCCCTCGCGTACTTCGGGGGGGCGATGCCCCTCATCGTGCTGCTCTCGCTCGGCGCGCTGCCACTGTCGCTCACCGCCAACAGCGAGTCCATCGTCGGCTCGATCGTGGCTGTCCTGGTGGCGAGCATCGGGTTGGTGCTGTGCGTGCCGATCACCACCGCGATGGCGGTCGCGCTCGTCCGGCGCGGAGCACACTAGCGCAGCTCGAGCGTGGCAGCTGCGGTGAACACGCGGGGTGGGCCACCGTCATCGACCCGAAACTCGAGCACGAGCGTGTACGCGCCGGCCGGCACGACGACTCCCGTGGCGTCGCGCGTATCCCAGGTCACCGTCGTCGAGTTTTTGGCCTTCGCGGTCGTCACCGCGGGCTTCACGAGGAGGTCGCGGACCGGCACTTCCGCGCTGAAGCCGCTGGCGAGCACGCGCGCGGTCAGCGGGCCCGTCACGGTGCCCCGAGCGACGAGGATCGCTACCGGGACCGACGCCGTCGCCTCCAATGGATACGCTGCCGCGACGGCGATCTCGACCCGCCCGTTCGGGAGTTCGGTCGGAACGACGATCGACGCGCCGCTCTTCGGTGCCGGCACCGCGATGGGTGTGCACGCGCCGAGCATCAGGACGATCGCGAGGGTCAGCGCGCCGCGCGGCCGCAGCTTCTGCACAACCCGTAGAAGTCGAGCGCGGCGTGATCGACCTGGAAGGCGTGGCGCCGGCCGACGGAGGCCAGCAGTGGCGCGACCGTCGTCTCATCCAGGTCTTGGACCCGCTGGCAGCGGGTGCACACCAGATGATGGTGGTGCTCGGCGTCGCAGGCGATGTACGCGGATACGTGCCCATCGCGCTCGAACCGGCTCGCCATGCCGTCCTGCACCTGCGCCTCGAGCGCCCGGTAGACGGTCGCGCGTCCCAGGGTCGGGTGACCGACTTGGATCCGTTCGAACAGCTCCTGCGCGCTGAGGGCCCGCTTCGCGGCGGCGAGCGCCTGCGCGACGATGACGCGCTGTCGAGTGAGGCGCCGCCCTTGGGAGGTCATCCGGCCGGGAATCCCCGCGCTGCGCATGACGGAAGGATACCGGCCGTTTGACACCCAGTCTCATCTTCCGTAGGTTGAGACCGATTCTCATGAGCACCACCGAGTGACTGTCTTCGCCGTGGTCGCAGCCACGTTCGTGTCCACGCTGGTGGGCGGGATCGTGGCCCTGCGCAGCACCACCCAGCTCGGACTGATCATCGCGCTCGGCGCCGGCGTCCGCATCGGCGCGGCGTTTTTCGACCTGGCTCCGGAATCAGCGCGCGAGATCGGTTCGATCGATGACGCGATGCTCTGGGCCGGGATCGGCTTTCTCGCCTTCTACCTGCTGGAGCGGATCACCTTGCTGCACGTCGGCCACGAGGCCGGTCATCCGGTCGAGCGCCACGAGCACGTCGGCGCATTGGGCGCCGGCGGGATGTCGGTCCACAGCTTCCTCGACGGCATCGCGGTCGGCGCATCGTTCCATGCGAGCGTCGAGCTTGGCATCATCGTCGCGGCGGTCGTCATCCTGCATGACTTCTCGGACGGTATCGCGACGGTGAGCGTGCTCCTCGCGAATGACGCCACCCGCGCCGTCGCATTCCGCTGGCTGCTCGTCGATGCCGCCGCGCCGGTCATCGGCGCGGTCGTTGCGCTCTTCCTGACGATCGAGGGCTCGGTCCTGGGCGCGATCCTCGGTCTCTTCGTCGGCTTCTTCCTCTATGTCGGCGCCGCAGAGCTGCTGCCTGAGGCACACCGGAAAGGCCGCGGCGACCTGGTCATGGCGGGCACGGTGGCCGGAGCGGCCTTCATCTTCGCCGTCACCCGGGTGATCAGCGGCATCTAACGGACCGGCGTAGCTCCTCATCCATTTGGTGGATGGCACGGGCGCGCGCCGCGGCGCACGATGGGTGCATGCTGGCGACGGTGCGATCGAACCTGATCACCGGCACGCTGTTCTGGCTCGCGGTCGTCCTCGTCGTGGGTGCGATCGACCTGTCGACCGGACCTGACTACGGGTTCGGCTTCTTCTATCTCCTCGCGGTCGTGCCGGCGGCGTGGCTCCTTGGCCGGTCGGCCGGCATCGCCATCGCGATCGCCTCCGGCTTCGCCTGGTTCTTCGCCGACATGATGGAGAAGCGGGTCTCGTCCGTCGGACCGATCGTGTGGAACGCCTCGAGCCGGTTGTTCCTGTTCCTGCTGGCCGCGTGGCTCGTGGATCTCGTGCGCACGGAGCGCGAGCGCATGCGCGCGCTCGATCGCGAGCGTTCGCACTTCATGCGCGTGCTCGAGCACGAGCTCGCCGGACCGGGCCAGCAGCTGGCACGCGGGCTTCGCGCGCTGCAGGAATCGGGTGGTGCGACGGCGAGGGAGCTGCAGCCGATGGTCGAGCACGCGCAGGATCTCGAGTTCCTGAGCCGCGACTTCGTATCGCTCGGGCAGCTGCAGTCTGGCGAGCTGTGGCTGCAGCACCGCCCGATCGATCTCGCCGCACTCGTGGAAGAGCTCCGGACGCGTCCAACGGAGGACGCGCAGCGCATCCCGATCACATTGTCATCGGGCGCGTTCGTCGTCGAAGGCGACGAGTCGCGTCTCCGTCAGGCGATCGCGACGCTGCTCAACGAGGCTCGCGCCGGGAAGACCGCGGACCTCAGCATCGACTTGCGACGTGCCGGGGATAACGCTCGGCTCACGATCACCGGCGGGGTCGGCCCGTTCCTGCCGCTGCCGCCCGACGACCGTACCGGCGTCGGCATCGAGCTCGCGCGGGTCATCGTGCAGGGCCACCGGGGCACCCTCGAGCACCGCCGCGCCGCGGCGTCGAAGGCCGCGCGCTTCGTGATGGAGCTACCGGCCCGGTAGGGTCAAGCGGCCGATTTTCGCATCGTCGCGCATCTATACTCCAAGCAGCGACCGGTCCCTCATGAAGGAGCCCAGTGATCGACCTCATCACCCCCGACATGACCATCGCGTCCGTTACCGAACGCTGGCCGGACACGGCGCGGATCTTCGCCCGGTACGGCCTCGGCTGCGCGTCGTGCGCCATCAGCAAGAGCGAAACGGTGCTGCAGGGGGCGACCGGTCACGGCGGCGGTCGGGTCAACGTCGACGATCTGCTGCGCGATCTCAACACCTTCGCCACGAGCGGAAAGCTCCCGAGCGGTCTGCCCGAAGCGTCTGCCGTCGCCGCCGGCGGCGGCATGCGCGTGAAGGGGATGGCCGAGCAGAAGGGCATCAAGCAGGTCATCGCGGTGATGTCAGGCAAGGGAGGCGTGGGGAAGTCCCTCGTGGCCGGCCTCCTCGCGGTCGGGCTGAAGCGCCGCGGCTTCACGGTCGGCGTGCTCGACGGCGACATCACCGGTCCATCGATCCCCCGGATGTTCGGCGTCCGCGAGAAGCCGGGCGTCGCGGGTCCGAACACGCTGAAGCCGTCGGTGTCGCGAGGGGGCATCCCGATCATGTCGATGAATCTCCTGCTCCCGGGTGAGGAAGAGGCCGTCATCTGGCGTGGCCCGATGGTCTCCGGTGCGATCCGTCAGTTCTTCAGCGACGTCGCGTGGGGCGAGCTCGACTACCTCATCGTCGATCTGCCGCCGGGTACGAGCGACGCGCCGCTCACGGTGATGCAGGCGCTGCCGATCGCCGGCGTCGTGCTGGTCACGACGCCGCAGGCCCTCGCCACGATGGTCGTGACCAAGGCCGTGCGCCTGGTGAAGCAGCTCGGTGGCGACATCCTCGGCGTCGTGGAGAACATGGCGTACGTAGCGATGCCCGACGGCTCGCGCAACGAGGTCTTCGGGCCCTCGCAGGGCCTGAAGCTGGTGATCGCGGCCAACGCTCCCCTGATGGCGCGCATCCCGATCGATCCCGAGATCGCGCGGCTCGCCGACGCCGGCGGCATCGAGCAGTATGTGTCGCCGGAGTTCGAGGAGCTCATGGCCAACTTCCTCTCCGTCGCGCAGAAGAAGACGCCACAACCGGTCTAATCCACAGAGGTCGCCGGAACGACCGCGGATCTGCTCGCGTGCGCAATTGACCTTATCCCGGTCGGGCTCGTCGCTCGAACACGAACAAGTTGTTCAGCCCGAGCTGAAAGTGACGGTGCGTGAGGAGCCGGAACCCCGCGGGCTCGAATATCGCTCGTGACCGAGCGGCCACGAATCCGTGATGCTCATGCACCTGCATGCCCTCCGCCACGCCAAGGCGCTGGAGCACATGGACGATGCCATCGACCGCCGGATCCGGCACCGTTGCGATCAGCCGGCCGCCTTCGCGGAGCAGCCGTGCGGCGGCCTCGCCGATGGCGGCGTGTGACGCCTCGGGCAGATGTTCGATGACCGCGAGCATGGTGACCGTATCGAACTGCTCATCCGGTGCATCGGCGGGAAAGATGCCCCGCACATAGCGGACCCCGTCGGGACCTGCTGACAAAGGCGCGTTGGGGTCGAGCCCCACGCCGCCGCCGATCTTGCCGCGCAAGACACTGAAGAGCGCGCCGTCGGCGCAACCGACGTCGAGGACACGCGCTCCTCGGGGGATCCACGGAGCGGCCACGGCGATGCGCCATCGCTGGAGGACACGATCGGCGACCTTCATGCGTCGATATGATGAGTCCACGTGCGCCGAGCCGGGTTCGTCGGTCTGCTCGCGATCGGGACCATCGTCGTGCTCGGTGCGGCCGGGGTGCCGGCAGCCACGTATCGCAACGGCGACTTCTTCTAGTTCTGGCTCCAGCCCCAGGGGTTATTCGATGCCGCAAGTCCATACGACCCCACATGGTGGTCCGCGATGCACGCTCGCGTAGGGGTACGCCCACTCTTCGAGGAAGCCGTCTATCCGCCACACAACGCGTTGATCTTCTTGCCGCTCGCGCTGCTCCCGCTCTCGTACGCCGCTGCGTTCTGGTTGGTCGCTCAGCTCATCGCGGTCGCTGTAGCGTGCCTCGCCCTCGCACGTCGGATTTCCGATAGGGCCGGACGGCTGCTCTTCCTGGCGACCGCGGCAGCCTTCCAGCCGGTCTGGCTGCTTGCCGTCGGCGGAAACGTCACCGGCTTCCTGTTCGGAGCGCTGGCTGCGGCCTATCTCGCGGCGGTCGACCGAAGGCCGTCAGCTGCGGCGCGCTTCTTGGGCTGTTGGTCGTGAAGCCGCATCCGTTCGTCTTCCTCGGCATGGCTGTCCTTCTGTTGGCGCAGCGTTCGGACCGTTGGCGAATCGTGCAGGGCGCCGTTGCCACGGCCGGGTTGCTCATCGTCCTCACGGCCGCCCTTCGACCTTCTTGGTACGCGGAATGGCTGCCTGCGGCCCTCGGGCTCCAGGGTCAACCAGGAAGTAACGCCACAATCTGGACCATCGGCCGCGTCGCCGGTGCTGGTCCGCCGCTGTTCCTTGCGCTTGGGACCGCCGCCGCAATTCTGACGGTGACGGCCTTTGCGTTGTGGATCCGCGCGAAGCGGCCGGACCTGCCAACGACCATGACGGCGGCGATCCCAGTGTCACTCGCTGTCGCGCCCGCACGGCTGGAGCTACGACCAGCTGCAGCTGCTCATCCCGCTGTCGATGCTGATCGGGTGGATCTCGACCCGGCGCCTCGCGCGCGCGGCCCTCGTGCTCGCGGCGTCCGCGGTGCCTGGTTTCCGTTATGTGATCGCGTTCCGCCGAGGCGGTGAGGAGCTCAGCGTGATCGCGCCGCTCGCGGTCTTCGCCTTCCTGGTCGGCGGCCGCCGGCTTGGATCAGCGAGAGCCATCTAGCTGGTGCACTGCTCAGGAAAGACCGAGGAGCGAGTGGGAGCCGGGCGCGAGCGCCGTGGGCGCACACATCGCGTGGCGCCAGCGGTGGGGACGCGATGGTGCGTATTCACGTGCGGACGTCGTCCTTCCCATCTGCGACGAAGACGCGCGGTCGGGTTACCGTCGCGTGCCGGGCCGTGATCCAGGCGGCGACGGGCATTGCCCAGGCGGTGATAAGTGGCAACGCGCCCAACGGGCCCCCTTGGTACACACGAGCCCCCTGGCCGAGCAGCGGCCACCACATGAAGAGCAGCCACGGAAGCGCCAATATCAGCAGGAGGCCGATGCCGACCGACCACACACGCGGT
The DNA here is from genome assembly GCA_030948585.1 of Chloroflexota bacterium. Taxonomy (GTDB): domain Bacteria; phylum Chloroflexota; class Limnocylindria; order P2-11E; family P2-11E; genus UBA4735. The sequence continues at coordinate 47,917 of JALZAB010000052.1, read as the reverse complement.
CGTGGCGACGATGCCACCACGACAAATGCGGCCGGCAAGAGCAACAGCATGTCGTAGTCATGCGCATAAGGGGTGACGGCCAGGGACAGCGCCATCAACCCGCCGAGCAGGAAGCTGTTTCGCAGGCCGCCAGAGGCGATTCGAACAGCGACGATCACGCTCGCGACCGCCGACGCGATCAGTAGGAACGAGAGCTCGGTGCCTCCGCCAAGGTCGCGCGAAAGCCCCCACGCCGTCGATAGGTCGACGCTGAGCCATTCGCCCCCTGTGCCCAGCAGCTGAGCGAGAGGGAACGGCGAACGGAGATTCGCAGCGAACGTGACGGTCACGAGCGTTGCGACGATGGCACCGATAGCGCCCCAATCGCGTCGCGAGATAAGGACGCCAAGCGCGAAGACTCCCAGCGCGATGCCGAGCTGCGGTTTCGTCGAGAGAATGATCACGCCGCCGATGAGCAGCGGCAGGCGCCGGTCCCGGAGCCCGACGAAGCAGGCGAGGAGCGCGAGCACGAAGATCCCGATCGGATGCCCCGCTCGCACGCCGACGATGAACGGCTGCGAGAGCGCGGCAAGCAGCAGCCCAACGGCGAGTCGAACTCCGTCCAACCCAACGATCCGAGCCGCGATGGTGACGCTGGCAGCCGCGGCGACCAAGACCACAGCGTGCATCGCTGGTATGCCGATCTCGAGAGGCAGGGCGCCGAAGGGCGCGAACAGGAACGCGCTCTGGGGCGGATAGGGCCAGACAAAACTCGTGTGGCGCAGGTTTTCGATCACGGTGTTGACCGCGATGCCTCCCGGCACCGGGCCGTACGCGGCGGCGGCTTCCCACGTAGCTCGATCGTACGGAGATTGCCCGGTCGCCACCGCGTGGCCCGCGGACCAGAACTGAAAATGATCGACCAGCGCCGGCACGGGCCAGATGAGACGCCACTCGCTGATGAGCACGAGCAGGGCGGGCGCATATGGCCAAACACGGAGGGCGGTACGCCGGATCCGGGTCACGCTAGCGCTCGATGCCTGCGGATCGGGCGGCGCATCGGCGGCGAGGAAAATCGCGGTATCACGCGGATCCCGGTGGCCCGCAGCGGGTTGCCGCGCTCGGTCTGTTCGAGCCGCGAATGTGCGCGGCGCCCTGTGCCTGACACACCCGCCGGTCAGCGTCGGCGGCGAAGCCCGAGGATGCTGAAGAAAAAGCTCGACAGGATCGTTTGCGCGCCCAGGGCGAGCGCGGTCGCGGACACGATCGCGATGCGCATCGTGGGGGAGGATGGATCGAGGGGGCCGAAGCTCGCGGCATCCCACGTCCGCAGGGCCCACAGGGACCCCGCGATCCCCACCAGCACCAGTACGGCGCCGAGCACGAGACCGACTTCCAGCGTGACCACGCGGAAGATGCGGTTCAACCGCGGGTCCTCCGGCAAGAGCCCTTCGTTGATCGCGAAGATCTTCGTGAACAGGGCGAACAGCACGGTCTCGAAGCCGATGATCACCGCGGTCGTCGCGTACACAAGGCTGTGGACGCGTGGCGTGGGAAGGAGGAGCGCTCCGGCGACCGCACCCCCTAAGAGGAGCATCGCGCCCGGATACAGGAACAGCCATCGGGGGCTGTAGAGGAGGAGGAAGCGCAGATGCCTCCACCCGTCCCGCCAGGTCCGCAGGTGCGGGGGTCGCCCGCGTTGATCCGGCGCGAGGGTTGCGGGCACTTCCGCGATCCGCAGCCCCGCCAAGCTCGCCCGCACGACCATCTCAGACGCGAACTCCATGCCGGTGGTGCGCAGGTCAAGTCCAAGGATCGCGTCGCGACGGAAACCGCGCATCCCTGCATGAAAGTCGCCGACCGGACTGCCGAAGAAAAGGCGCCCGAGACCGGAGAGCACGGGGTTGCCGATGTAGCGGTGGAGCGCGGGCATGGCGCCGGGAAGGATCCCCCCCTTGAAGCGGTTGCCCATGACAAGGTCGAACCCCTCGCGGAGCTTGACGAGATACCGTGCCGACTCGGCGAAGTCATAGCTTTGATCCGCGTCACCCATGACGACGTAGCGGCCGCGCGCCGCGGCGATGCCGGCGAGTAACGCGGCCCCGTACCCGCGCTCCCCGACGGCGACGATCCGCGCGCCCCGCCCGGAGGCAATCTCGCGGGAGCCGTCGGTGCTGCCATTGTCGGCCACGACCACCTCGCCGATCGTCTTGGAGGCGCGCAGCGCCGCAATAGCCGTGTCGACACACGCACCGACGGTTGCTGCCTCGTTAAGACACGGCATCAAAATAGTCACTTCGCACTCGGCGCTCACACCCTCATCGTGCGCCGTCCCCCTCGCGCCGTGAAGGCCCTCGCCGACTCCTGCTCGCCGCCCTGGGGGCGAGAACCCGGCTGAAGCCTCAGACATCAAGTGCTCTCGCGGGCCACGGACCGGAGTCAGCGACGAGCTCGGACGAAGGCGTGCCGAGGGCGCGGATGTCCCGCCAGATGAGAACGATTGCAACCAGTCGGATGGCGATCCCTGCGGTGAGGAGCGCCATGAGCACTGGGACCCTTTGGTCGATTGGCGCCCAGCGCACGAGGGTGAGCGGGTACACGGTCATGAACACGATGATGTCGCCGGCGGCGAGGAGGGCGAACCGGCGGCCGCTCAGCGGCAGCAAGACCAAGAGCGGCAAGAGCCAAAGCGAGTACTGGGGTGAGTACAAACGGCTCCAGATCAACGTGGCCACGATCGCGAGCCCGAACGGCACCGCCGGATCCGTCGCGCGCGCGCGTGGCAACACGCCCAGCACGAAGGTTGCGGCGAGCCCGATCAGCGTGACGACCACGATGATTTGCTGGCCCCCCTGCACGCCGGCAGCGTCCAGCGCGCGGGCGACCAGGCCCCACGGTGAGTCGAAGTTCGCTTCGATCCCGATGAGGTAGTAGAACGGGCCGCCGGCGGCCGACCGCCCCGCGAGCGACGCGGTGAGATAGCCCGCCAGCACGATTGCGGCGCCGACGAGCGCGACCCGTGCGGGGCGAGCTGCGCGGATGATGAGGACGGGTGCCGCGAGGATCGGAAACAGCTTGGTGAGCGTTCCAGCCGCCAGCCACACGGCCGAGCGGGTCTCAGCGCGCGCGCGCGCCGCCACGATCGCGGCGATAAAGCACGCCACCGCCAGCAGGTCGAAATTGGCCGCACCAAGTAGGAGGAGCTGCGGCGCGAGGGCGAACCGCCACATCGTTCGGTGGGGGCTCGCTGCTCCGGCCAAGATCCACGCGGTCAGGCCCGCGACGACCGTCTGCACGACGGCCCAGAGCGCGACGAACAGGACCGGACCATCGCTCAGGAGGCTGAACAGACCGCTCGCTGCGGCGACGAGCGGTGGGTACTCGAACGCCGTGTCGATGTAGGGCAGGCGGTGCCCGCTCAGGCCGCGTATGTAAATGAGGAACACATCGCTCCACACGAACGGGTGGAGGCCGTCGGGAAGCAGCCCGGCCGCGAGGAGGATCCGGGGCATCGCGCCCACCGCCGTAACGGCCGCGGCCAACAGCGCAACGGCAGGACGCACCGCGGCGAGCATAGGTGGGCTTTAGGCTCACGCGTGATGCGGCGAGTCGCGACGCTCCTCGCGGGAGGCGTGGCTGCGCGCGGCGCGCTGTGGGTCCTGTTCGCAAGCACAATCGCGAATGTCTTCGGGTACGGCTACCAGGTCCTGATGGCGCGGCTCCTCGTGCCCGGCGACTACGCCGTCCTCACCGCGTTGTTCGGCATCCTCATCCTCGTCTCACTGGGCGCGCAGGTCATCCAGTCGGCCACGGCCCGTCTGGTCGCGCAGTACAAGGCCCGCGGAGAAGAGGCCGCGCTGCACGTGTTCGTTCGTCGGTGGACCGGCCGCATCCTCATCGGCGCGAGCATTCCCGCGCTCATCGTCGTCATCGGATCGCCGGTGATCGGTCCGATCCTTTCGCTTCCGGTCGGATCCGTCGCGCTGCTCGGCGTCGCGCTGTGGCTCTCGGCGCCGTTTACCTTCACCGGGGGCCTGCTTCAAGGCCTTGGGTACTTCGGCTGGTTCGGCTGGTACTTCATCGCCCAGGCGGCCGGGCGCTTCGCGATCGGCGTGTTGCTCGTCGAGGCCGGCGCCGGTGTCGGAGGCGCTTTTGTTGGCGCGGTCGCGGCGCTCGCCGCGGGACTGGTCCTGTCCCTGGTGCCGTTGCGGCCGTTGTTCCGTTCGGCCCGCGGCGCCGTCGACGAGATCGCGCTTGGCGCGGCGGAGACCAGGTTCTTTCTGCTCGCCGCCGTGATCATGCTGGCCTACGCCGCACTCACGAACATCGATGCGATCGCCAGCCGCGCCCTGCTGCCCGGCGGCGAGGCCGGCGCGTACGCCGGCGCGGTCACGATGGCGAAGGTCGTGCTGTTCGCTCCCATCGCCGTCGGTTTCATACTCCTCGAGCGCACTGCCCGCGCGCACGCGCGCGGCGAGGGCACCGATCGCTCCCTCGCGTTGGCCGTCGCCCTGGTGCTCGCCACCAGCGGGCCGGTCACGCTCGCGTACCTCGTGGCCCCTGACTTCTTCACCGGCCTCGTCGTCGGATCGCAGTACCCGCTCGCCGCCCGGCTCATCGGTCCGTACGCGGTCGCGGCACTGTTGAACGCGCTGCTGTCGCTCTGGATTGCCCACTTCATCGGTCGCGGCGAGATGCGTGTCGGACTGTTGCTCGCGCTTGCGGTGGTGGCGGAGCTCGCGTTGATCCTCGCGACCGCTCGTGATGCCGAGGGGCTCGTCCACGTGGTGCTCGGCGTTGCCGCATTGACCCAGCTTGCCGCGATCGCCACATACGGGTGGGCGCGCAGCCGGCGCCGCGTGGTCCCCCGTCAGGTCGTGCCTTCGTGACCATCAAAGACGTGTCGCCCGGAGCGGCCAACACGCTGACGCGGGCGGGGCTCATTCTCACCGCGACGGGGATCGTCTCGGCAGCGACGGTCCGGCACGCGATCGACGAGACCGGCGACATCGTGTACGCGTACGGGTTCCTGCTCTATCTGATCCTCATCCTGATCGCCGTTCCCCGTCGGCCCCCGCGCTTTGCGCCTCTGCTCGCGTTCGCGGCCTTCGCCGCGATGTACCTGACGGCGGCCTTCACTGAAGGCGCGAATGACTTGGGGCTCTCGCTGTACGTCATCGCGGCGGCGGCCGCGTACGTCGCGACTCCCCGCGTCTTCCGTTCTCTCACCGTGGCGGCCTTCGCGATGTGGTCGCCGGCATTCCGGCTCTTCGGCCCGACGCCGCTTGGCGATCTCTACCCCGCCGTGATGGCGGTGGCGACGGTCCTGTCGTTGTTCTTCGTCGTTGTCGCGTTGCTCGCTCGGACGGGGGACCGCGAGGAGCAGCTCCGCCGTATCGGCCTCGCCGTCCTCGGGGTCGCGATCGTGTCGAGCGTCAGCGAGCGTCACTTCGTGGTGGCGTCGCTGAGCATCGCGCCCGACGAGGTGTGGGCATTGCTGATCGTGGTCGCCTTTCCGATCATCGCCTTCGCGCGCCTGCGCGGGCCGGCCCGAGACGCGCTGGCGACCGGTCTCGCCTTGGGCGGCTACATCCTCGTCGGCCTCGCGCTGATCCTCGGCAAGCCGTACCACGTCGACGCCGTCGTCGTGGTGCATCGCGCCGCGGAGATCTTCCTTGCCGGCGGGGATCCGTATCGCGATCTGAGCGTGCTGGAGTCGTTGCAGCACTTCGGGCTGGATCCTGCCCTCGGCACCCACCTCGAGGATGGGTCCCAGCTCACCACATACAACTATCCGGCGCTTTCGTTCCTCGTTGCGGCGCCGTTCATCGCCGCCGGGCTGACGGACATCCGCTTTATCTATCTCGCCGAGGTCGCCGTGCTCGCCTTGGTCCTTATCCGAGCGGTGCGGGTCCCGTGGCGCCCATTGGTGTGCGCGGCCATCGTCGGGAACGCGGTCATCGCGCGGCAGAACATCCTGGCGGGGGTCGATCCGTTGTGGGCTCTGCTCGTGCTTCTCGCCTTTCTTGCGATCGCACGCCGCTGGTGGTCGCCGCTGCTTCTTGGGCTCGCGATTGCCGCTCGGCAGCCGGCCTGGTTCTTCGTGCCGTTCTATCTCGTCGCCGTCTGGCGGCGAGAGGGCCGGGCCGAGGCCCTGCGGCGCGCGGCCATCGCCGCGGCTGCCGCCGCCGTCCCGAATCTGCCGTTCTTCCTGTGGTCACCCTTGGACTTCCTGGCCGGTGTCATGGCGCCGATGCTCGGGGCGCTCGAGCCGTACGGGGTCGGGATCATCCGCTTCGCGATCGACGGGGAGATCCCGCTGCTCGCGCGCGGCGTGTACGGCATCGCCAGTGCCGCCTCGCTCGTAATCCTGGTGGTCGTGCTCTGGCGCAACTGGAAGCGGATCCCGAACGCGGCCCTCGTCTTCCCGAGCCTGGCGCTCTGGTTCGCCTGGCGCTCGCTGCAGAACTATTTCAGCTTCACGGCGGTGTTCGCCATGAGCGGCGATGAGAGTTTGATCGCAGGCGACTCCCTGCCGGAGGACGAGCCCCGGCTACGGCCCTGATCATCACGCGGCCGAGCGACGGTGCGTGCCGAGCAGCGTGAGGGCGTGCTCTGCGTGGACGAGACCAGCGCGGGCGTCAGCCCGAGCGGCGTGCGCGATGGGACGGGCGCTACGTACGATCGTGTCGCGGACCTGAGCCGCGCGATGGGCTCAGCCGGACCGAAGGCCTCGATCAACAGTGCGCAGATGCCGGCGACGTGTGGCGTGGCCATCGACGTGCCGCGCATTCGGGCACATCGGGCACGATGACGTTTGCCCGGCGGTGGGTCTGACGGACCCGCGCGCCGAAGCGAGTCAAGAGCTCGGCTCGGATGCCGGCGCCGGCGGGGTTCGCCGCCGCGCGGTCCGGGTCGCCGGCTGGCAGCTCCGTCGCCGCGACCGGTTGCGGGGCTCGAGGATGAGCCGAGTGTCCGTGGCGACCGGTCGACGTTTCCAGGCTGCGGCTACTAACACGGCAATCAGATATTGACGCACGTATCAAGACCGCGAAAAGGCTAAGGTTCCGGCGTGGCCGTTGACCCCGACCTCCTCCAGATCCTGGCCTGCCCGGTCGATCGCGCGCCCCTTCGAGACACCTTGACGCACCTCGTGTGCACTTCGTGTGGCCGCCGGTATCCGATCCGGGAAGGCATCCCCGTCATGCTCGTGGACGAGGCGGAATTGCCCGCGTCTAGCTGATCCGGTCGCGGGGGACGGTGATCCGCACCGTCGTGCCCTCACCGGGCTTGCTCGCGATCTTGCACACGCCGCCGAGCAGACCGATCCGCTCGCGCATGTGGAGGAGCCCGTAGTGGCCCTCCTTGGCGGACGCTTCACCCCACTGCTCGCTCGAGAAGCCCTGGCCGTCATCGATGACGACGATCTCGAGATACGCGTCGTCCTGTCGGAGCTTCACGGTCACCCGGCGTGCGCCGGCATGCCGCTTCGCGTTGAGTAGCGCCTCGACGGTCGCGCGATACAGCGCGGCCTCGGCGTCCGGGCGGATCGGCGCGATGTCGGCGATGTCTTCGTCTATCTCCCAGCCCGCATCCGCCGCGACCTCGGTCGCCGCCGAGGAGATCGCGCCGGCGAGTCCAAGATCCTCGAGGGTCGCGGGGCGCACGCTGCCGATGATGGCGCGCGTCTCCTGGATCGCCCGGCGCAGGTAATCGGTCGCGCGCTTGACGTCGACCTCGGTCTTTCCGGGGTTCTGGAGGATGCCGTACGCCGACACGATGACCGGCGCGAGGCCGTCATGGAGCTCGCGGGCGATATGGCGGCGCGACTCCTCCTCCTGCGAGAGTGCCTGACCGGCGAACAGCTGGAGGTCCGCGTACAGGCCCGCGCGCTCGATCGCGAATGCCGCCTGATACGCGAGGATGCGCAGGTAGCCGACCTCCGACGCCGTCGGCGCCGCCCCGCGGTTGACGTTCAGGACGCCGAGCGCCTTCGCGCCGACGAGAAGAGGGAGCACGATCGAGTACGGGACATCTTTGGTGTACGTGTGCGGAAGGTCGGGCCCGGCGGGCCCCTGCACGACGATCGGCTGCCGGCGTTCCATCGCCCGCCATGAGATCGCGGGACCTGCGGGCAGCCTCGTGTTCAACAGGTCCGCGCCCTTTGCGGCTCGCACCACCAGCGCATCAAGCGTGCGGTCGTACACCATGAGGGATGCGGAGTCATAGCCGACGTCGCCGGCGGCCTCGAGGATCAGGGCGAACAGATCGTCGTCGTTCGTAGTCGCGCCCACGCGCCAGGTGGCGCGTTCGAGCCCGCGGAGGAGATCCTGATCGGACACTGCCCGGTGCCTAGGTGGTCATGCCCTCGACGAGGCCGTTGCGCACCGCGTAGATGGCCGCCTGGGTGCGGTCCGATACGCCCAGCTTTTCCAGGATGGCGGCAACGTGGCTCTTCACGGTCTCCGGCGACAGTACGAGTCGCTCGGCGATCTCGCGGTTGCTCATGCCCTCGGCGACGAGTGACAGGATCTCGCGTTCGCGCTTGGTCAGGTTGCGCGCGGCCGCGGGGACCGGGCCCTGCGGCTTCATCTCGCTGAGCATCCCCTTGAGCATCTGGGACTCGATGAACGCGCCGCCGGTGGCGACCTGTCGGATCGCGTCGACCAGCTCCTCGCGCGACACGTCCTTCAGCAGGTAGCCGGCCGCGCCCGCCCGCACCGCCTCGCGGAGGTACGCGGGATTCTCGTGCATGGTCAGCATGACCACCGCGGTCCGTGGACGCTCTTCCTTGATCTTCTTGGTCGCCTCGAGCCCATCCATATCCGGCATCCGGACGTCCATGAGGATCACGTCAGGCAGCTCGCGCCTCGCGTATTCGACCGCTTCGCGGCCGGTGCGGGCTTCCCCGACGATCGTGAGGTCGTCGGCTTTGGCGAGCATCGCCGCGATCCCCTGGCGGACGAGCTCATGATCGTCGACGAGCAGCACTCGAATGGCCATCCGTGTCGCATTCTAGGGACACGATCACCGCGCGGTGCTCCGACGCAGGCCGGCATCGTCCGCGACCGCGACCGAATGCGGGCGCGAGCGAGCAACCGACGCGTTGCGTCACTCCTTTAATTAGGTTGCGGTAAGCGCCACAAGGAGAGCGGATGACCGAGGCCGAGCGTGCCATCGCGGCCGTGCATCTCCGCGCGCGCGTCGTGCTCGCCATCGCGGCACTCGTGTTCGTCGGGGTCGCCTACCAGACCGACTTCGCCGGTCCGGACGTGCCATCACGCGCCTTCGCTGTGGGTGTTGCCCTCGCCGTCGCGGCAGGCATCGAGGAGCTTGCGTTGCGCCGCGCGCGCCGGCAGTTCGCAGCCACGGCCGGCACGGTGGCCGAGTTCTTCGCCTTCGCGCTCGCGGTCGCGCTGTTCGCGAAATACAGCCCGTTTGTGCCCGCCGTCCTGCTCATCCCGATCGTCCTCGGGGCCTTCACCGTTCGACGGGCATACCTGTTCTACCTCGCGGCCATGGGCATGGCGATCGTCGTCGAGGTCGGCGTGCTCCGCCCGGGAGCCGGCCTCGAGGAGGTCATCGGCGGGCTCGCTTGGGGCGTGCTGTACCTCGCGACCGCCGCGCTCGCCGGAGGCCTCGGCTCGCAGTACCGCGGGTTCCAGCGCCGCACCGAATCGGCGTACGCATCCATCGCGACCATCACGGCCGCGACCTCCCACCCGGAGCTCGCGCGCATCCTGTTCGCATACGCCGAGCGGGCGCTCGACCTCCCCGAGGACACGCCCGCCGTCCTGCTGTTCGATGACCGGGGGATCGGCACATTCACGGCGATCGAGGCCACCGGGATCGACCCCGAGCAGCGCGCCCGGTTCCGCATATCCGGCGGGGAGATCGACCCCTTGCGCCAGACCGCCGGCGCGGGAGCGTTCATCCCGAGCACCGCGATCCCCGCCTCGGCCAACGCCCCCGACGCGTTGCGGACCGGCCATCCCTTCGTGCTGCCGCTGCGCGACGCGCGCCGGCTCGTCGGCTTCGCGGTATTCGCATCGACGCGCCGGCGGCGCCTGACCAGCGAGCGGCGCGAGGACCTCGCCCGGGTCGCGGATCAGGTGGCGACGACCGCGGTGCGCATCCGCGGCGGCCGGGCCATCGAGGCTCAACGTCAGGCCCTCGCCGGCGTCCTCGAGGCACATAGCGCGGAGCGCGCGGAGATGCAGGTCGCCACTTGGCTCGCACGTAGCGCGCGCGACATCGCGGTCGCCCATGACGTCGTCGTGCTCCAGGATCTGCCCGACGGTCGATGCCGCGCGGTGTATGCGATCGGCATCGGAGCGCTCGAGGTCGAACAAGGATGTGGTCCGCTCATCGATGAGGTCCGTCACCGCGGCGTGGCCGTCGTGGTCACCGACGGCGCGCGCGAGCGGCGGATCCAGCTGCCGCCGTTCCTGAAGACCGGCGCGACCGCGCTCATTCCGGTGCGTGGCCAGGGCACGTACCTGTTCGTGCACGAGCCCCAGCGCGAAGGGCTCACCTCCGGGATCCTGCAGCTGCTCGTCGAGCTGTGCGACCACGCCGCCACGCTGCTCGCCCAGACGTACGGGGCGCCGGCGAAGCCGGGTGCACCACCGGCGATGGAGCGCCGGCTCGCCGCGGTCGTCGCCCACACCCGCGCCGCTGCCCGCCCGGATGAGAGCGACTCGCGGGCGCGGATCGTCGATGCATTTCGGCTCGCCGTGGAAGGGAACCAGCCGCTGCTGGCGGGCTCCGGGGAGCGCGTTGCCGGTATCGCTGCCGCGATCGCGCAGCAGCTCGACATCGACAACACCGCGCTCGATGACATCTACGTTGCCGCCCTGCTCCGCGACGTCGGGGAGCTCGGTATCGACCGCAAGGTGCTGGAGACGCCTGGGGAGCTCACCGAGGACCAGCGGCAGATCGTGCGAAGCCACCCGGAGCTGGGCGAGACCATCCTGTTGGCGCTCGCGTTCCTTGGCGATGCCGCCCGCATCGTCCGCGCGCATCACGAGCGCTGGGACGGGACCGGGTATCCGGACGAGCTCGTGGGGGAGCAGATCCCGCTCGGCGCTCGGATCCTGAGCGTGGCCGACGCATTCGTCGCGATGACCAGCGAGCGTCCGTACCGCGCTCCGCTCCGTCCGGCAGAGGCGCTGGGCCTGCTCATCGCCGCTCGCGGCCGGGCGTTCGATCCGAACGTGATCGACGCCTTCGTCGCCTCGAGCGCGTCGGGCGAGCTGGGTGTCACCGCCGTATCGGCGCCCTGACCCGTGCCTTCTGCCGCGAATACCTCTTCTGCGAGGGCCGCTCGTTGTGTACCCTTGCCTCCACGAACGGTCGCAGCGCGCGACGTGCGTTCATCGTTGCCGCGCGCGAGCCTGGTCCCGAACGGTCAGGCGTGCGAACCGTAGAGAGGTGCACCGTTGGCTGAGGCCGGCCGCCCGCAGTACAGCACGCCGCTCGCAGCCGACGACATGATCGGCTCACTGGCAACGCGGGTGCGCGAACTTTCGCTCCGGGTGGCGCAGCTGGAGGGCGAGCTCGAGGCCGCCCGCCGGCGCGTCGCGGTCTACGAGGACTTCGATGCGCAGGTCCAGGACTCCCTCTCGGCGGCCTTGCGCGCCTCGAACCAGATCCGCGAGCGCGCGCGGGTGAGCGCCGAGGCCATCGCCGAGGAGGCGCGCGCGCAGCGCCCGTCGACCGTCGCCGAGCTCGATGCGATGCGCATCGAACGTGATGCCTTGCGTCGTGCGATCGATGGCGCTGGGTCCGGCGGATCTCGCGTGGCGTCGCCGGCCGCGACGGTCCCGATGGCCGAGATGCGCACCGCGGCCACCGAGGCGCTTCGCGGCGTGTTCAAGGAGCTCGTCGCCGAGATCCGCGCGATGCCGCAAGAGTCCGCTCGCCAGGCTCCGGCACCGGCGGCTGTGCAGGCGCCGGCGTCGGCGCCGCCGCGTCCGTCTAGCTCGCCGTCCACGTACGCGTCGCCTCCGGTCTCGCAGATGCCGGCGGCTCAACAGCCGGCCGCCGTGCAGTCGCCGCCGCCGGCGCCGAGCGCGCCGGTAGCGCAGCCGTACGAGGCGCCCCGGACGCCGCCGGTCTCGGCGCCGCAACAGCAGGCCCCGCCGTACGTGCCGCCCTCGCCTCCGCCGGCGCCGACGTACACCACGCCGCAGGCGTCGGCGTTCTCGCGTCCCACCGTCGTGCCGCAGCGAGAGCGCGCGGAGGTCGTGGAGGACGTCGACGTCGACGTCGCGCCCATGGCACCACCGCCGGCAGCTCCGCCACCCGCGGCGGCGGCGCCCGTCGCGCAGCAGGAGGCGCGCGCACCCGCACCCGCGCCTGCGCCGGCGGCGCCGGAGCCCGGGCCTCCATCGACCGAAGCGGTCGGTGAGATCCAGATCGTGCTCTCGCCGATCTCGTCGTTCCCGCGGCTCGTCGAGCTCGAGCGCCGTCTCCAGGGCATGCCGGTGGTGCGCACCGTGTACGCGCGCGACTTCCGCAATGGAGTGGCGACGCTCGCCATCGGGCTTCGTCATCCGATGACGGTCGATGAGTTCGCGGGCTCGGTCACGAAGCTGGACTACCCGCGACTGCGGATCATCTCCACCTCCGGGTACGTGCTCGAGCTGAGGATCGATACCGAAGCGTCGTCGATCGCGTAGCCCGGTCCGCTGCGAGTGATACGCCGATGACGATGCGCCTGGACGCGGACTTCTGGGCCGCCCGGATGGCGTTCCTGGGCAAGCTCGCGAGCGCCGATGGCATCGCCGTGGTCCTCGAGGTCAAGAACGAAGGCTTCGTGACGTACGCGGGCGACAACGTTCCGACCGATCCGGGCTGGAACGGTGCGGTGGCCGGCCCGCTCATCCGCAGCACTCTGACCTCACGCCAGCCAGGCCAGCAGAGCGCCGTGCTCCCGCTGGGTGACGGGCGGGCGGCGTCGACGATGTTCGTCGCGCCGATCGCGTGGAACGATCAGCTCGTTGGGGCACTCGTCGCGCTACGCGCGACGGGAAGCTTTGACGGGCGCGATGGTGACGAGATCGTCCGGCTCGCCGATCTCGTGGGCCTCGAGCTCGCCGAGGCGACCGCGCTCCGGCGCGCGCAGTCCGTTCAGACCGACCTCGAGACGCGCCTCAAGGCGCAGGCGAAGATCGCCGATGTCGCCCGCAGCACGCGTGACCCGGAGGAGCTCCTCGACCGCGCGACCGCGCAGCTGGCCGAGCTCTTCGGCGCGGACGGCGTCTCGATCATGCTCGCGGACGATGCCGGCCAGCTCTCGGTGCGCTCGTCCGTTGGCCTCACGGAGGCAGCGAAGAAGGACACGAAGCGTATCGGCGAGGGCATCTCGGGATACGTGGCGCAGAGCGGCCAGCCGCTCCTGCTCACCGGTCAGGTCCAGGACCAGCGCTTCACCGGCAATGACCCGACCATCGGCGAGTCGATCGTCGCGCCGTTGCGCGCTGACGACCGCACGATCGGCGTGGTCAACATCAAGCACACGTCGACGATGCGGGACCGCTTTACGCAGGCGTCGGTCGAGTCGTTGCAGCAGGTCGCGGCCGACATCGCCGCCTCGTATGTCGCGGCCGATGCGATGCGGCGCACGGAGGACGATCGCAAGCAGGCCCTCGTGCTGTACGAGCTTTCCAGGCTCGCGACGATGGGCAACGATCCGCAGCAGGACCTGGACACGGCGGCGGAGATGATCGCGGGGATGCTCAACAACGACGTGGTCGGCGTCTGGGCCCTCGAGCCCTCGGGCCTCCGCCTTCGCTCCGGACGTGGGTATCCGGAGCCGCGTCCCGGGCTGATCCCGCTCGTGGGCCTTGGACCGGCAATGACCGTCGCCCTTCGCCAGCAGCAGATCGCGACCGCGCGGTACGCGATCGGGGACGAGCGCCGTCCGGATTGGGCGCCGGCCGACGCCTCGGTCTTTGTGCTCGCGCCGATCGGTTCGCACGGAAACTATCTCGGGGCCCTCGTGCTCGGCCGCACGAGCGGGAGCTTCAGCGACCCGGAGATCGACTTCGGGACCACGCTCGGGGAATACCTCTCCGGCCAGATGCAGAAGAACGCCGCTGCGGATTCCCAAGAGGTCGTCGCTGCGAACGAGCGGCGGAAGATCGCGCAGGAGATCCACGACGGCATCGCCCAGGAGCTCACCGGTGTCGTGCTCACGCTCGAGGCCTGCCAGCGGGCGATCGACCGCGATCCTGCGGCCTTGTCGGCCAGCCTCGCAAAGGCGTCGCGGGAGGCCCGCGCGACGCTGGCCGAGGTGCGGCAGTACATGGCCGCCCTCCGAGCGAAGGAAGGCGGCGAGATCAACCTGCCGTCGACGGTCGCGCGGCTCGTCGACGACATTCGGCGCCAGACCGGCCTCCGCGTGGAGATGGAAGAGAACGGCCTCGAGCGTGAGCTCGAGCCGCCGCTCGAGCGCGCGGTCATGCGCATCGTCGGCGAATCGCTGCGCAACGTCGCACAGCACGCCCACGCGACCACGGCGAAGATCCGCCTCGGCTACAACCAGAACGACATCACGATCGTCGTCGAAGATGACGGCGTCGGCTTCGACACCCAGCCCACGATGTCGAGCGCGACGGAGAACGGCCACTTCGGGCTTGCGGGCATGCGCGAGCGCGCCGAAAGCATCGGCGGGACGCTCACGGTGTTGAGCGAGCCTGGCCGCGGCTCCGTCGTGACCGCGACGCTGCCATTCCTGTTCGCCGAGGACCCGGTGCGCGGGATGCGGGAGCCGACGCCGGTCGTCGAGGACGTCGAGTCCCCGGCGGAGCGGAGCGGACTGATCTCGAAGCTGTTCGGCCGGTAGCCGCCGCAATGTCGTCTAGCTGTGATTCCCAGACAGGTCGTTGACACCGAAGAAGCGGCACAGCGGCGTGTGGCCGTCGAGGGTTGGTGAGCGCCGGTGACGATACGCGTTGAGGAAGTCCGGCAGCGCCGCGGCGCGTTCGGCGCTCGAGCGATAGAGCCGGGCATAGGCCCAGTTCTCCTGCAGCGTCTTGATGAACCGCTCGGCCTTGCCGTTGGTCCGCGGGGTGTACGGCTTGGTCCGCCAGTGCTCGATCCCCAGGCGCTGGCAGACGCCGCGGAAGTCGAGCGAGCGATAGCAGCTGCCGTTGTCGGTGAGGATCCGTCTGATCCGGACGCCATCGCGCAGATAGCGGCCCCAGACCTGCTCGAGGGCCTGGACCGCGCTCGGCCCGCGTTGATCGGCCAGCAGGATCGCATCCGGACGCCGGCTGTGATCGTCGACGGCGACGTGGCAGTACTCGTACCCGGCCTGACGCTTCACCGCGTTCGCCAGCGTGCGGCCGAGGTTGCGCCAGCCACCGTCGTCGGGGATCCGACCCAAGCGCTTGATGTCCAGGTGGACCAGATCCCCGGGAGCCGGCCACTCATACCGCAGCACCGGGCGCTTGGCGACGAGCGCGCCCAGGCGATTGAGCTCGGCCCGGCGCAGCACCGCATAGATCGTCGAGCGGGCCATCCCAAGGTGCAGGGCCAGCTCGTGCGGTCCGACCTTGCGGGCCAGGCGTTCGGAGCAGATCCGGACCGCGAGATCGATCCGGGTGAGCCGGGGCATCCGCTGCGGCCGGCTCGACCGATCGGCCAGCCCAGGTGGGCCTTCCTGTTCGAACCGGCGCAGCCACTTGTGCACGGTCTGGCGACTGACGCCGGCGGCGCGGGCCGCCGCGATCACGCTCCAGTCCTCGACCACGACGCGATGGCAGGCGAGCTCGCGTTGGTACGGATTGAGACGCGGCCTAGCATTGACCACTCGGGGGCTCCTCTCGGCGGTGTGATTTCGACAACCACATCAACCGACGGAGCCCCCTCTTCTGTCAATAACGTCTCTGGGAAGTACATCTAGCTGAGGAAGAATCGCCACACGAAGAGCGCGACTGCCGCGAGGAACGCGATCACGATGGTGACGGCCACGATCATGCCGAGCGTTCCGCGCACCCCCGTCCCGACCCGCACGATGCCGAGGCTGCGATCGATCGCGCCGACGAGCTTGTCCGGCCGGGCGTCCTTGAGGAGCCAGGCCTTTGCGGCGGGCGCTCGCAGCATGAGGCGCTCGCCGCTCTCCGGGTCACCCGACAGGATCACGCACGGGATCCCGAGGTCGAGCGATTGCCCGCCGTCGAGGAGCACCCCGTCGACGAGCGCGGCGTCCGCGGGCCACGCGGTCGCCGCCGCCGTGGCGTCGGCGAGACTCGGCGCCCGGCGCAGGTCGTAGAGGTCTTCGAGTCGAAGTACCGTTTCGATGCCCGCCCCGATGATCGGGTGGGGGGTCACGATGAGCACCTTCGGGCGGACGATGCCCCGATTATTCGGCATCACCGTGTTCTGGGCCATCACAGTCCTGCTGAACACCCCCGACCGTGGGGTAGCCGCGGGGCCGCGAATCGTGCTCAATGAGCCGTGAATGACGGCCGAGCGCGAAGGCGAGTTCTGGCCCACCCGCATCGCGATGCTCGCCGAGCTCGCGCATGCCGACGCGCTCGCCATCGTGCTGCGGCCCCGCGGCGAGGCGTTCGTCACGTATGCGGCGCACAACCTCGGCCCCGACCTGGCGTGGACGGCCGCGGCCCCGGCCGGGCTGCTGGCGACGGCGCTCGGCGGGGCTCCGGGCGATGGGGCCGTCAGCCTGCCGTTGCTCGATGGTCGCATCGGAGTCGCGATGCGCGCGGTGCCGGTGGCCTGGCGCGAGCATCGGATCGGCGCGCTCGCCGCCCTGCGCGTCGATGGCCCATTCAGCGAGGACCAATCGGTGAATCTGGACCGGCTTGCATCGCTCGTCGCACTCGAGCTCGTGGAAGAGAACACGTTCTGGCGGATCCAGCGCGCCGCCGCGGACCTCGAAGCGCGCACGAAAGCGTCGACCGAGCTGCAGGAGATCGTTCGTGCCGAACGCGATCCGGAGACCCTGCTCGAACGAGCGACGAGCGGGCTCGCCCGGGTGTTCGCCGCGGACGGCGTCTCGATCATGCTCGTCGATAACGGCGTGCTCTCGGTCAAGAGCTCGATCGGATTACCGGAAGACGCGAAGCGAGATCGCAAGCGGCTGGGCGAGGGTATCTCGGGCTTCGTCGCGAAGACCGGGCAGCCGTTGCTGCTTCGCGGCCCGGTGAGCGGCGACGAGCGGTTCAGCGGGAGCGATCCGTCCGTCGGTGACGCCCTCGTGGCGCCGCTCCGCAACGGCGACCACATCATCGGCGTCGTGAGCGTGAAGCGACGCGAGTCCACCGATCACTACGACGCCGCGGATCTCGACGCGCT
Source organism: Chloroflexota bacterium (assembly GCA_030948585.1). GTDB lineage: Bacteria > Chloroflexota > Limnocylindria > P2-11E > P2-11E > UBA4735. Next base: position 30,613 of record JALZAB010000052.1, on the reverse strand, counting down.
GAGCGCGATCGGCGTCGACATTGCGGCGACCCTGTCATTCGTTGGTGCGGTCGCGCGCGCGGAGGAGGATCGCAAGCAGGCGATCGCCCTGTACGAGCTCTCACGCCTCGGGACGCTGGGCGGCGAGCCGCAGCAGGAGCTCGAGACGGCGGTCGCGATGCTCGCGGACGTCATGCATCACGACATCGTCGGCTTGTGGGTGCTCGGGGCGGACGGCTCGGCCGCGCGCCGCGCCTTCCGCGGCTACGACGCGGACGCGCCCGCGCTGATCCCAGCGGCCGCGAGCGCCGGCCCGTTCGGCGATGCCCTCGCACAGCAGCGTCCGGTTCGCGCCGACCGCGATGCGGCCGATGCCGAATCGCCTGTCTGGGCGGCCCCTGCGGCCGCGCACTACGTGTTCGCGCCGGTGAGCGCGCAGGGCAAGACGATCGGGATCCTCGTGCTCGGCCGCGGCGCGGAGCCGTACACCGAGGCCGAGGCCGACTTCGCCGCGACCGCGGCCGAGTATCTGTTCGAGCTCGTGCGCTCCACCGACGCCGCATCCGTCGAGGAGCAGGCGACCGCCGGAGAGCGCAAGCGGATCGCCCAGGAGCTGCACGACGGCCTCGCGCAGGAACTCACTGGGGTCGTGCTGAGCCTCGAGGGTGCGCAGCGGTCGTTCGAGCGCAATCCGCAGCTCCTTGGACAGCAGCTCGCGAAAGCGACGCGCGACGCGCGCGCGACGCTCGCCGACGTCCGTCAGTACATGGGCGCGCTCCGGCAGAGCGATGCGGGAGGACTGAGCCTTCCCACGACGGTGGCGCGGCTGATCGATGACCTCAAGCGCCAGACCGGGCTCGAGGTCGAAATGCAGGAGCGGGGCAGCGAGCACGAGCTCGAACGTGACCTCCAGCGGGCCGTCCTTCGCATCATCGGCGAGGCACTGCGCAACGTCGCGCGACACGCCGGGGCGAAGCACGCGACGGTCACGCTCGGCTACAACGACACTGATGTCGCAGTGACGGTCACGGACGACGGAGCCGGGTTCGACATGCAAACGATGGCCGCGACCGCGGAAGCGAACGGGCACTTCGGGCTTGTCGGCATGCGCGAGCGCGCCGAGGCGGTCGGTGGCCGGCTCGTCGTGCGCAGCGCCGCCGGTCAGGGCACGACCGTAGAGGCGACGATCCCATACGAGCAATCGCGCGCCACCGTCGGTGCGCTTCGGGCGGAGCTGCTTGCCGCGAACGATCGCGTGCCCGGGGCGCGCCCGGGCATCCTCGCGCGGCTGTTCGGCCGATGAAGGAGACGCGGCAGATCCGGATCCTCATCGCAGACGATCACGCCGTCGTGCGGAGCGGCCTGCATTCGATCCTCGAGATGGAGGGCGACCTCACCGTCGTCGCCGAAGCGAGTGACGGTCATCAGGCGCTCGCGCTCGCGCAGGAGATGTTGCCGGACATCGTCTTGATGGACATCAAGATGGGGGACTGGGATGGGGTGACCGCGACGCGCCGCATCCGCAACTCGGTACCCTCGACCCGGGTCATCGTGCTCACGAACCACGACCAGGACGAACTTGTGTTCAGCTCGATCCGCGCCGGAGCCTCGGGCTACCTGTTGAAGGAAGTCACCGCGGCGCAGCTCGCGAACGCGATCCGCACCGTCGCCGACGGATTCTCCTTGATTTACCCGTCCATCGCGGCGCGGGTCCTCGATGAGTTCGGTCGGCTCCGCACGACGCCGGTTGCCGCAGCGGGCGCCGAGGACGAGGGCTACCACGACCTCACCGGGCGTGAACGTGAGGTGCTGCAGCTCATCGCCCAGGGCCGCTCCAACAAGGAGATCGGCGGCGAGCTGAAGATCAGCGAGCGCACCGTGAAGACCCACGTGTCGAACATCTTCGGGAAGCTGGAGCTCACCGACCGCACCCAGGTGGCGCTGTACGCCCACAAGCGGGGGCTGGCCGACGTCGAGTCCTGAAACCGGCGTTTGTCCTTCGACCGCACATCTGTTCCGCCCCAGCACACCAATCTCGTACTAAATCCACATCTAGTGAGGGATGGGCGCAGTTCTGCGAATTGGCGACAGTAACGGAGTCGTAAAGGCGGGCGAATAAGCCCTCCGAGCGGCCCCCGTCGGGCGGACGGAAGCGAGTAAGGGAGCTAGCGCCAAGTTGGCTACACGGATCCTCGTCGCAGACGATCACCTCGCTGTACGCGAGGGCGTCCGCGCAATGCTCGAGACGGAGCCCGACTTCGAGATCGTTGGGGAGGCCGCGGACGGCTTCCAGGCGATCGCGAAGGCCATGGAGCTGCGTCCCGACCTGATCGTGCTCGACAACTCGATGCCGAAGATGACCGGCCTCGAGGTCGCTCGCAGCCTGCACGTGGATCTCCCGGACACGCGAATCGTGTTCCTGACGCTCGATCCGGGGATCCGCGATGCGGCGCTCCGCAGCGGCGCCACCAGTGTCGTGCTCAAGGACGCACCGCCGCGGCAGCTGCTGGACGCGATCCGCCGTGCCGCTGGGCGCATCACTGGTCCGGTAGACGGCGCCGCCGTCGCTCCGACGCGGGTCCTCCACGTCGTACCCACGAAGCAGAAAGCAGAGCGCACCGCGCTGATCATGCTGCCGGCTCTCACGCGACGCCGCGTGCTGGTCGGCGCATTGCTCGCGGCGCTCCTGCTGATGGTCACCGGCGTCGGGCTCTTCCTTCGCCCCGCAAGCACAATCGCTGCGATCGACACACGCGGACAGCTCACCGTCTTCGACGGTAGCGTGCAGCTGCGCCACGCCGGTGGCAGCTACGCGGCCGCACCAAACGGCGCATTCATCGGGCAAGGTGACAGCGTTCGCACGGCAGCCGGTGGTCACGCCGCGCTCTCGTTCTTCGATCGCTCCGTTGTCGTGTTCGAGCCGAATACCGAAGTGACGATCGCCTCGCTCAACACGACCGACCGCGAGAACGTGAGCGTCGTGATGCAGCAGAGCGACGGCAAGACCTGGCATGTCATCGACCACCCGCTGCCGGCGACCGCGACGTACGAGGTCATCACCCCGACCGCGACCGCGGCCGTGCATGGCACCGCGTTCCAGGTCATCGTCGCGGTGCTAGGCACCGAGATCCTCACGACCGATGGCGTCGTAACGGTCACCGGATCCGGACAGACCGTATCTGTCGCTGCGGGCCAGACCACGACGATCGCATCGGCGAAGGCGCCGACCGCGCCGAAGGCGATGCAGGTCGCGAAGCTCACCTTCGACTTCGATCAGTCGACGAGCGCGCTCATCGTCGACGGTTCGGGTCGGACCGCCGGCGCGCGCAACGGCGACGCGATGCGCTTCATCCCCGGATCGTCCGTCGAACAGCGCGACGGCCGGGTGCTCGTCACGATCCCCGGCACCGATCCCGGGCGCTTCAACACGATCATCTCCGCGACGAGCGCCGCGACAACGGTCGGTGAGCTCGCGCAGCTCGTGTCGCCGGCGGGCAGTGTGGTGAGCTCGGTGAATGACATCCGACCGGTGCAGGCCGGCGTCGCCAAGGGCGGCGTCATCCTCGAGGGTGTCACCGTCACCGCGATCAGCGACACGCAGGCGCTCTCGATCACGGCTCCGGTCACGGTGTTCCTGCCGTCGGCGCCGACGAGCTCTGTTGCCCTGGCCGGCCCCGCCGGATCGCCAGGCCCCGAAGGCCCGCCCGGTCCGCCGGGTCCTCCCGGCGCGAGCGGCGTTCCTGGCGCAACCGGGACGCCCGGTGCGACCGGTGCCGCGGGTCCTGCTGGCGTCGGGCCCGCCGGCCCGCAGGGTCTTCCTGGCAAGACCGGCACGCCCGGTGTCGATGGGCTTCCCGGTCCGACGGGAGCAGCCGGCACTACTGGCGCGACCGGTGCCGCAGGAGCTGCTGGCCCGGCCGGAGCAGGTTCACCAGGTGCACCAGGGGCGGCAGGTCCGATCGGGCCGACCGGTCCCGCGGGCGCGAACGGGACGAACGGCACGAATGGGGCCACGGGTGCGACCGGCGCGAACGGCGCAACAGGTGCGACTGGGGCTGCCGGCCCGAACGGTGCGACGGGCGCAACAGGTGCTAATGGCACGAACGGTACGAACGGTCTTGATGGCGCAACCGGACCGACCGGTGCCAGCGGGACGAACGGCACTAATGGGATCGACGGCGCGACCGGTGCGACCGGCGCGCAGGGGATCGCGGGTCCGACCGGGGCGAACGGCGCAACTGGTGCCACGGGCGCGAACGGAACGAACGGCACGAATGGAACGAACGGAACGAACGGTGTTGCCGGCGCTACTGGCGCGACTGGTCCGCAGGGCATTGCCGGTCCGACAGGCGCAGCCGGGATCGATGGCACAAACGGCACGAATGGCGTTGACGGCGCCACCGGCGCAACCGGCCCTCAAGGTCCCGCAGGTGGTCCGGTCGGTCCTACGGGACCACAAGGTCCGGCTGGTCCAAGCGGTCCGCAGGGCGACACGGGCGCCGCAGGCGCGCAGGGCCCACAAGGCGCGCAGGGTGTGCAGGGCGCGCAAGGCATCCAGGGCGTCCAAGGCGTGCAAGGTCCTCAGGGCGCGCAAGGCGCGCAGGGCCCAAGTGGTCCGCAGGGCGCTCAGGGTGTCACCGGGCCGCAAGGTGCGCAGGGGCCGCAGGGTCCCCAAGGAATCGTCGGATCCACGGGCGCGCAGGGCAACACTGGCGCCCAGGGTTCGACCGGCGCGCAAGGCACGACCGGCGCTGCTGGCCCCACAGGACCGCAGGGCGCGACTGGAAACACCGGACCGCAGGGCCCGACCGGCGCCAAGGGTGACACGGGCGCGCAGGGCACCACTGGTGACACCGGCGCTACTGGTGCTCAGGGCAACACGGGAGCGCAGGGGTCAACTGGTGCACAAGGCCCGACCGGCGCGATCGGCGCGACCGGACCGCAAGGCGCGATCGGCAACACCGGACCGCAGGGCGCGACCGGCGCTAAGGGTGACACTGGCGCGCAGGGCATCAGCGGTGACACCGGCGCTACCGGTGCCGTCGGTGCAACAGGTGCGCAAGGCTCGACCGGCGCGCAAGGCACGACCGGCGCTGCTGGCCCCACAGGACCGCAGGGCGCGACCGGCAACACTGGACCGCAGGGTCCGACTGGCGCCAAGGGTGACACGGGCGCGCAGGGCATCACCGGTGACACCGGCGCCACCGGCGCCGTCGGTGCGACCGGACCCCAAGGCGCGATCGGCAACACCGGACCGCAGGGCCTGACCGGCGCCAAGGGTGACACGGGCGCGCAGGGTATCCAGGGCGACACCGGTGCCCCTGGCGCCGTCGGAGCCACGGGCGCGCAAGGCTCGACCGGCGCGCAAGGCACGACCGGCGCTGCTGGCCCCACAGGACCGCAGGGCGCGACAGGCAACACCGGACCGCAGGGTCCGACTGGCGCTAAGGGTGACACGGGCGCGCAGGGCAGCACTGGTGACACCGGCGCCCCGGGCAACACCGGCGCACAGGGCAACACCGGCCCACAGGGGTCGACCGGTGCACAGGGCGCGACGGGCGCCACCGGACCCCAAGGCGTCACCGGCGACACCGGCCCGAAAGGCGCCACTGGCGCGCGCGGAGACACTGGAGCTCAGGGCGCCACGGGTGTTCAGGGCTCGACGGGTGCGCAAGGCGCGACCGGTGCCACTGGCGCCAACGGCACAAATGGAACGAACGGCGTCGATGGGGCGACGGGTGCGACTGGCCCGACCGGCGCGAACGGAACCGCCGGAGCCACGGGTGCGACAGGTCCGCAGGGCGTCGCAGGTCCGACTGGCCCCACGGGCGCCAACGGGACGAACGGCACCAACGGCGCCACGGGTGCGACAGGTCCGCAGGGCGTCGCAGGTCCGACTGGCCCCACGGGCGCCAACGGAACGAACGGCACCAACGGCGCCACGGGTGCGACCGGTGCGACCGGCGCGAACGGGACGAACGGCACGAACGGCGCGACGGGTGCGACCGGTCCGCAGGGCGTCGCAGGTCCGACTGGCCCCACGGGCGCCAACGGAACGAACGGCACAAACGGATCGAATGGCGCCACGGGTGCGACCGGTGCGACCGGTGCGACCGGCGCGACGGGTACGACCGGCGCGACGGGTACGACGGGCGCGACGGGTACGACGGGCGCGACGGGTACGAATGGCACCAATGGGACGAACGGCGCGACTGGGGCCACGGGCGCGACCGGAGCGAACGGCACGAACGGAACGAATGGCGCGACGGGTGCGACCGGGGCCACCGGTGCCACGGGCTCGAACGGCACGAATGGCACGAACGGGGCGACGGGCGCCACTGGTGCGACGGGCGCCACTGGTGCGACGGGATCGGTCGGGGACTTCCAGCAGGACGGAACATCGCAGGGCACGCAGAGCACGCTCAACTTCAAGAATGGTTTCGCCGTCACGAACGTCGGCGGCAAGATCGAAGTCGACGGCGCCGGCTTCGTGCACACGACCGGCACCGAGTCGATCGCCGGGGACAAGACGCTGAGCGGCAACACAACGTTCAGTGGGACGACCGCGGTCAACAACGCGACCACGACCGGCACTGCCTCGAGCATCTCGACCGGCAACGCGTTGAGCTCGGGCCAGGCGCTCAACGTGAACACCGGCACCTCGGCCTTCACGACAGGCGCAGGCACCGGGTTCTTCTACGGCGGCGCCGATGACTCGTACAAGGGCGCCACGACCATCTCGAGCACGGGCGCCTTCACCGGGACCCTCTTCGCGCTTACGGCTGACCAGACCACTGCGGGGACCGTTCTCGGCATCAGCGCGAAGAAGCTGACCACCGGCAAGGCCATCGATGTGGCCCTCGGAGCGCTGTACGCAGGTCCGGCGTCGCCCGATGTCGCGGGGTACTCAGCCGGCGCCGTCAACATTCGGGCCCAATCCTTCACCGGCAACATCCTCAATGTCGAGGCCCATGGCGCGGGTGGCGCGACGGCCAACCTGGCGAACTTCACGAGCAGCCAGTCCGCGGGTCAGGTGCTGAACATCAATGCGACCTCGCTCACGACGGGCAAGGCGATCGCCGCGACGCTCGGGGCGAACGGCACCGCGATCTACGTGAATACCGCCACTGGCTTCGCAGGGACGCTGGCCTCCCTCAATGTGAACGGGAGTCCGAAGTTTGCGATCGACGCATCAGGCAACACGACTGTCGCCGGCACGCTCGGCGTGAGCGGCGCGACCACGCTGTCGAGCACGCTCGCGGTGACCGGGGATCTGTCGGTCAACACGAACAAATTCAACGTCACCGCCGGGACCGGCGACACCACGATCGCTGGGACGCTCGGTGTGACCGGCGCCGCGACGTTCTCGAGCACGCTCGGCGTCACCGGCGACTTCGCCGTCGCCACGAACAAGTTCAAGGTCTTGGCGGCGAGCGGCAACACGACAGTAGCGGGCACCCTTGGCGTGACGGGAGCGACGGCGCTCTCGAGCACACTCGCCGTCACGGGCGACGTCGCGGTGAACACGAACAAGTTCAACGTGACGGCCTCGAGCGGCAACACGACCGTTGCTGGCACCTTCGGCGCCACCGGCGCCGGCACGTTCTCGAGCACCCTCGGCGTGATTGGTGACCTCGCCGTGAACACGAACAAGTTCAACGTGACGGCCTCGAACGGAAATACCCTGATCGCGGGCACGCTCGGTGTCACCGGCGCGGGCGCCTTCTCCAGCACGCTCGGCGTCACTGGCGACCTCGCCGTCAACACCAACAAGTTCAACGTGACGGCCTCCAACGGCAACACCGCGATCGCGGGCACGCTTGGTGTCACTGGCGCGGGGACCTTCTCGAGTACCCTCGGCGTGACCGGCGACTTCGCGATCAACACCAACAAGTTCACGGTCACCGCCTCGAATGGCAACACGCTGGTGGCAGGCACGCTGACAGTCACCGGCGCGTCCGCGCTGAACGGTGGACTGACCGTGATCGGCGGCGCGACCAACCTGGGTACGGCTGCGTCGGCGCCCGTCCACATCATCTCGAAGCACCTGACGGCCCCGACCACGACCGCCGGCGGCAAGACAGCGAGCTGCACGCTCACCACATCCAGCGACACGGCCGGCAAGGTCACATTCACGACCGTCGGCGGCACCCAGAGCGCGAGCATCATCTATTGCACAGTCACCTTCAACGCCGCCTACGCGGTCGCGCCGAGCGTCGTCATCTCGCCGGCCAGCAGCACGGCGGCGAGCGGCCACTGGTTCGTCACGCCGGGGACGGCGAACTTCACGATCTCGAACGACGCGACACTGCCGGCGACGGGCACCGCCTACACGTTCACGTACGTCGTCATCGAAGGGCAGTAGGCTCGGGTACGGTGCGAGACGGCGCGATCGTCATTCCGGTCAACGCGCTCCGTCGGCTGCTCGTCATGCTCATCGTCATCATCGCCCTGATCGCGATCCTCTTTGTCGTCCGGGCGCAATCCTTCCGCGCCGGGGTCGCGAACCTGTTCGCGCCGAGCGGAGCGGATCTGGTCGATCACACCGTCTATCAAGCCGTGTTCCTCTCCAATGGCTCGACGTACTTCGGAAAGCTCCAGCCTCAAGGGGAAAACTGGTTCCTGCTGTCGGACGTCTTCTACCTCTCCTCGACCGACCAAGGTGGGGCGCAGCTCATCAAACGCGGCTCGGAGTCCCAGGGGCCCAAGGAGCCGATGATCATCCCGACGCAGCAGATCCTGTTCATCGAGAACCTCCGCGAAGATGGCGACGTCGCCACCGCGATCAAGAAGTTCAAGGCCGGGCAGCTGCCGACGGCTACCCCGCCGCCCGCATCGGCCGCGCCGCCTACGGCCGCGCCGACCACCCAGCGCCCCAGTCCGTCTCCGAGCCGGTGATGGGGCGCATTGGTGTGGCCCGTATGACGCGCTCGCTCGCGCGGCGGCTCGCTCTTGCGCTCGTGGTCTTCGCACTCGCATTCGCGTTCGGGCAGTGGTGGGACTTCACGGTCCCGACCTTGGGGCGTCCGCACTACCAAGCCGTCTTCCTGGCCAACGGCCAAACGTACTTCGGGAGCTATTACGACCGCATTGGGGCCTACGCGAAGATCGAGAACGTCTACTACCTGCAGCAGGCACCGAATGCGGATCCGAGCCAGCCGGCGGATACGAAGATCGTGCGCCGCGGGAACGAGCTCCACGCGCCGACATCGCGCATGCTCGTCCCGAAGTCGGCGATCCTGTTCGTCGAGGACCTGACGGACGCGTCGCCGATCGCGACATTCATGCGGAACGACGCTCCATGAAGCCCTACGACCCGCGCCGCGACCCGGTTCGGGTCGCCGGAGCCTGGCTTCGGTGGATCGTCCTTCCCGCCGTGCTCGGCCTGCTCCTCTCCGGGAACATTGACGTCCGCTCGCTTCCGTTCGTCGGCCCGGAGCGCTTGAGTGCGGTCCTGCTGTTGGATGGTCAGGCGTACTTCGGCCACCTCGATGACTCCGGCGAGGGCGGCACGCTGCTCCTGCGAGACGTGTATTACTTCCAGAACGCGGACGCCGCCGCGACGAAGCTCGGGGTCGGCTTGGTGAAGCGCGGCGCCGAAGCCCACGAGCCCGCGGACGGCATGCGGATCAACCGCGATCGTGTGCTGGCCGTGGAGCGTGTCGGCCTCGATTCGCCCGTGGCGCGCGCGATCGCGGTCGAACGGGAGATCATCGGCGTGCCAGCCTCAGCGGTGTCCTTGAACAAGCCCGCGATCGCGGGCGCCGACTCCCTGTTCGCCCAGCGCACCGCGGCCGAGCACGCGATCGCGCGCGGATACGTCGCTGGCGTGCAGCAGCTCGGCAAGCTGAACGAACTTGTCCTGCCGATCTCGCAAGCGCAAGCGCAGACGGTCATCACGCAAGCGACGGCCGACCTCCGCTCGGTGCGGCTCAGTGCGCTCACCGGGCTCGGCCGGGTACTCGGTCTGAACGCCGCCGAGGCCGAGGCATACGCGCGCGCGACCGACCCGAAGCTTGAGGGTCAGTCCTTCGAAAGCGACGCGGGCGTGCTGCTCGCGCCCGACGTCAATGCGCTGGTAACGCGCGCGTCGGCCCTCTACGCCCAGGTCGGCGATAATGCCGCGAAGGCACTGACCCAGGCGAAGCCCACGCCATCACCGAGCCCATCCCCGCGACCGTAGCCGCTCGACCTGTCAGGCGTCTTACGTCAGGGGATCGCGTGGAGCGCGCGCAGGAGGTTCACAAGCACCGGGTCGTACACCGCGCCGACCACGAAGACGGTCCAGAAGATCCAGAACTCGATCGACGCATTGACGAGGATGGCGACCGCACCCCCGACCTGGAGTAGGCCGCGCGGGCGGAGAAAACGCTCCGCGAGTGCCCAGCCCGTCAAGAGCGCGAGCAGGGGAGCAACGGCGGCGGCATATCGAACGTCCTTGAGGAGGATGCCGAAGCCGACGAACAGCACGACCGCCATCGCGGCCAGCCGCCGCGCGCCGAGGTCGGTGCCAACGACCGCCGCACCGACGGCGACGATCGCCAGCATCGTGACGGCGGGGGAGAGGATCAAGAAGTCGAGGATCGGCTGGTAGAACGGGCCTGATCCGTACGTGAGCTCATATCCGCCTGGCTCTGCGCGATAGGACAAGAAGATGCGCTCGAGGGCGACGAGATCGCTGGGATGCCCTCCGGCCAGCGTGAAGCCAAGGGCGTACACGATCGGCGGACCGATCACGAGTGACAGGTCCCACCAGCGAAGCCGTCGCGGCGGACCGATGAGGAACATCGCCGCCACGGCGACGGCAAACAGCGCGAAGGATTCCTTGACCCCGAAGGCGATGCCCATCGCGACGACGGCCGCGACGTAGTCACGCGGTCGTGCGGCGCCGAACACGCGGAGCATGGCCCAGATCGCGACCCATGTGACGAGCACGAAGAGCGCATCGGTGAGTGCCCGCCGACCGAGCCCGAGCAGCAGTGGCGATGTCGTCACAAGGGCCGTGCCGACGAGCACTGCGGCAGGTGTGAGCAGCCTGCGACCGGCCGCGTATACGACCGGAAGCAGAGCGATGCCCGAGAGCGTCGACATCCAGGTCAGCGCTCGGTAATCGCATCCCACGATCTTGCACACGGCGGCATCCGCCTCGAACGCGACCCACCGCGAAGGGCTCGGGTACGGCCAGCGCGCCGGATCGTTCAGGAACGCCTGCACTGCCGTTTCGAAGCCCGTGCGTCCGGCCACGATGGTCTTGGAGTAGTTCAGATAGGCGGTCTCATCGGCGGGCGAGAACGTCGTGACGTTGTTCATGGTGATGCGGATCAGCGCTCCGACCGCCACGACAACGACGATGGGCCAATGTCGTCGCAGTCCATCGCTGAGCCACGTCACTGGACCCAGCCGCGGCGTCTGAGCACCGCAAGGGCTGCCAGCGTCGCGCCGCCGAGTACGAGCAATGGCGCTTTGATCGGTGCGGAGCCATAGGAGGCGATCACTCGGTGCGTGCCGGCGGGCAGCATGAAGCCGAGATAGCTGGGCGAGGCCATGAACGTGGCGACCTGTGCGCCGTCGACCGTCACTGTCCAGCCCGGGTGATACGTCACCTTCACGATGGCCGGCGACGCGGTGGGGCACGCCATGTCGAAGGTCAGTTGGGAAGGGCCGATGGCTCGCTCGGCGACGCTGCCGCCGTTCGCGCACCCCGTGACCGGCGCCCCGCGGGCCGCATCCGCGCCAGATGGGAAGTCGTACCGCGCGTATGTGCGGTCGTCCGGGCCTGGGCCGTTGACGAAGCGGCGCATCGCCGGGAACAACGTCGTCTGCGTGCGGAACGACTCGGTCCCTGACAGCGACACCAGCTCCGCGTAGCCCGACGTCGGCGCTTCGTACAGCACGTAGGCCGGTGTGACGGCGCGTTTGCTCAGAAAAGACGGTAGCGAGACGCCCGGACCCGCGATCACGTACCGGGCGTTGTAGAGGTCGTACTGCGACGCGCGCTGATCGTCGAAGTCGAACTGCAGGTCCGCGTTCAAGGATTGGCCGCCGAACGGCGGCGCCACCGTCGCAAAGCCTTCCGCGGTGAGCAACTGGTACACGTGGACGGAGTTGAAGTTGAGGCCGAAGTTCAACGTCCGGCCCCAATTGGACGCCAACCCGGCATACACGCGTCCTGGCGGCAAACGCCGCAGGGTCGAGAAGATGGTCTTGAGATCGGTGTCGGCATCGATCGCGTCGTGCGTTTGTTGCAGCCAGCCGGTTTGGTATCCGTAATAGGTGGACCGCTCCACGAGCGCTGGTGTCAGGAAGATCAAAATGCCGAGGGCCGCTGCGGCGCTGCTCCACAAGCGCCACGGACGCACGACCCGCGCGAGCCGCGGGGAAAGAAGCGCGTCCCACACGCGCGCGCCACCAATGCCGATGAGCATGATCCCGGCGATATCGACGCCGCCGATAAATCGGTGGAACAGTAGGCTGTCGTGCAGCGGCAGCAGCCCGAAGAGCGGGCCGAGCGCGGCGCGGCCGCTGTAGAACCACAGCCACACGACGAGGAGCGCCACGGCGAGCAGCCCGATCCGCCTACGCACGACGACGCTCGCGACAACCCCGATCCCGGCCAGCAGGGTGAAGATCGGCAACCGGCCGTGATCGAACAGCTCACCGGTCACCACCCACGAGAGCACCGTCCCGGCTCCGTACGACGTGAACTTCTCCGGCTGCAGGAACGGGCTCGTGCTCAGATAGCCGGTCTGCGTCACGAAGGGCACCCACAGGTAGGCCGTGATCAGCAGCACCGCAGCACCGGCGGCACCCAGCCGCAGCAGCTGGCCCCCGACTCTGGCTCGCGTCGCGGTGGCGGCGAGGATGACGAGCGAGCTGATCACCATCATGTAGGCGTAGATCAGGTGCGACAGTGCGAGTACGGCGAGCGCGACGACCGTGGAGACGAGGCCGCGATATCGGGTGAGCAGACGGTACAGGCAGGCGATCGCGATGAATGAGAGATGCATCGCCCAGATCTGCGTATAGAGGCCGAGTCCGCGCCAGACATAGCTGTCGTACTCGAAGCCGTACAGGTGATCTGCGGACAGGAGACTGGCCGCGCCGGCGCTCACGGCTGCTTCGACATTGGTGGCTCCCATCAGCCGCAGCGCCCACCACACCGTCAGTGGGAACGCGACCAGGAGCAGCCAGCGGACGATGTTGAACAGCACGAACACATCGACCGTCCCGAAGGTGATCCGGTCGAGGGCCACGACGGTGACATGCGGAAGGTGCTGGTAGTAGAAGAATTCCGGGAAGCCCAGGTCGATATTCGGCAGCCAGTTGTCGATGATGTTCTCCCCGGCCTGGAGCGCGTCATCCGCCCGCTCGATGAACGCAATGTGCTCGGCGTCGTCGTTGACGTTCGCCGTTGGGATCGAGATCTCGGGCCAGAGCGCGATCGCGTTGAAGAGCATTGGCGCTGCGACGAGCGCTGACAGCGCCAATCGCCGCGCGGTCAACCTCGGCGTGTCTGGATGACCCGCGATGGAACGCCCTGAATGTCCAGGGTCGCAGCCTGGAGCAGCAGCTGCATCCCGAGAATGACCGGCAGGACGGCGATCATCACGGTCCCCGTGGTCGCGGGGACGCCGGTCTGGACGGAAGCGACCCAGTGCCAGATGCCCCACACGACCCCGAATGTCAGCAGCACGATGCCCGCGACGATATAGAGCGAGACCGCCGTGAAGTCGCGCACGAAGTATTCGAGTCGGATGCGTTCGAGGAACGCGCGGAGCAACGGAAGCGGAAAGCCGACAGCCGCGCGACCCGGGCGCAGCGAAGAGACAGCACCGGTGTAGCGCGCCGGGATGTACACGTCGGTCACGACGGCACGGAGTCCGCTGAGCGCGATGAGCATGCTCGTCTCGAAGAAGTACCGCTCCGCGATCTTGGAACGATCGAGCAGGTTCGCCACGGAGGCATGGATCGCCGTGTATCCGTTGGTCGGATCGAAGACGGGCCAGTAGCCGGTGGCGAGCTTCGTCAAGAACGAGAGGCCAACGTTCCCGTAGCGCCGCGTCGTCGGCATCGACCGTAGCTCGCGCCCGTGGAGAAATCGATTCCCTTTGGCGTAGTCCGCCGCGCCATCGGCGACGGGAGCCACCAGCTGCGGCAGGTACGTCGGATCCATCTGACCGTCAGCGTCGATCTTCACGATGATGTCGGCTCCGAGCTCGAGCGCGCGCTGGTAGCCGGTAAGTACCGCTGCGCCAACACCGCGATTCCGTTCGTGACGCACGACCTCGACGCGTTCATCGGCGACGCCTCGAACAGCCGAGGGCAGGTCATCGGCGCCGCCATCGTCCACAACGACGATCCACTGCACGGTTGCCGGGATCGCACGCAGGACGTCGCCGATCGTCGCTGCTGCGCGGTAGGCCGGGACTACGACTGCGATCACCGGCATCAGCCTGACCGGGCGTCGCGCCTAGCGGGTGGGCGTCGGCGAGGCCGGCCTCGGCGTCGGTGTGGCCGGCGCCGGAGGCGGCGGAAGCTTCGCATCGAGTTGCATGGCCTTGGCGATCTCCGCGTCGCCTTCCGCGGTCTTGCCCTGTACGCGCAGGAGGATGCCCAAGTTGTAGTGCGCGGCGGCATTTGTCGGCTCGATGCCCACATCCTTTCGATAAAGGTCCACCGCTTCCTGAACGGCGCCGAACGCCTGTCGCACCGCACCGAGGCCGAAGAGCGCGGGTCCGTAGTTCGGATCGGTCTCGAGTGCGAGCCGGTAGTACCCCTCGGCGATCGCCAGACGGTTGTCCACGCGGGCGATCTGGCCCAGGTTGTAGAAGGCGAACTTGTTCTTCGGGTCCGTCGCGAGGACCTCGAAGTAGTCCTTGGTGGCCTCGTCGATCTTGTTGGCGTTGTGGGCGGCGATGCCCCGGGCGAGGGCGTCCCCGGCCGGGTCGGAGGCCTTCGGGCCGGCACCGCCGCCACTGCTGCAGGCAGCCGCAACGGCCAGGACCAGCGGCAGGACCACCAGGAAGCGGGCAGGCGTGCGCATCCACGCGACTGTAGGAGACCCGAACAGGGGTGCGGCTCCGTCTTTTGGGGGAGGCCGGTCAACAGGCCGATACCGAGTCTCCCGCGCCCGGGTGAGGAATCCCGACGGAGCCCCGCCTAGCGTTCCCTCTGTGATCGGCAGAAACCGTGACCGTGGCTCAGAGGTCCTCGACGAGCCGATCGACCTTGCGTCTCGCATCGGCGCACACGGCCTTTCGCAGCCGCAGCCCGCCGCTCCGGAGATGGTCCGCAGGGTCGATGGGCCGATTGAGTCCGAGCGTTCCACGCCCAGCCTGTCGATCCAGATCGGAGCCACCGAGACGCCCGCGCCGCGGCCCGAGCCGTCTCGTCCGGAACCGGTCCGGCCGCTGTCAGCCGCGCACCCGATGATCATCGGGCTGGACGAGGTCCCCGGGAAGTGGGCTCCGGTGCCGATTGCGACATCGGCCCAGGGGGCGTTGGTCGGCCCGGCGGTGGTGACGCTGCGCGATGCGCCGCTCGTGGGCGAGATGGACCTCGTGGTCACCCCCCTGGCGACGCCGGATGACTGGCACCACTTCGAGCTTGCGCTGCGGCGCGTTCAGGGCGTCGGGACCCTTCGCACCGAGTACTACCGCGCCGGGATCCTCAAGCTCCGCCTGCAGTGGACCGGTGCACAACGATTCGCGGAGGCTGTTCGCCACATGCCCGATTATCGTGTCGGCATCCTCGGCGAGGACAAGACGACCGTCCAGATCAGAGTCACCCGGAGCCGATAGGCTCGCCCGCGCACCGGCCCGACTCACTGCGCTAGGGCGTGATGAGGTGGACAGGGTTGCCGCGGATGCTGACCGACCAGGTGGCCGTGTCGTTGCCCCCACCGCCGTTGCTCAGGTCGTATTGCACCTTGAACCACCCCGGGCCGGGCTCGCCGGGCGGCGTCGGCGCGGAGTAATTCACCGGCAGCACGATGTCGATCGTGATGAGCTGGTTGTCGTAACGGTTCGCGCCGCCACTGGCGACCTGGATCTGGGTGGCATTCGCTCCGCTGGTCGGCGGGCCACCACCGGTCGCGGTCCAATTGAAGGTCGCCTGGGAATAGCCGGCCGCTGTCGGAATGAGCACGTGGACGAATCCGTCGCCGCCGACGTCGCCGAGGTCGTGGACCTTGATCTCCAGGGTCTTGCCGGCGTGCACGGCGGGGATCTGCGCCAGGTAGAAGATCTGGCTCGTGTTCACCGGAAGGTTGTTGTATGTGCACATCCGGCTTTGGCCGAACACTCGCGGGCTCCCGCCGGTCGCCGTCGCCATGATCCCGAACATGTTCTCCGCGTTCGTAGCGCTGTTGGCGGCGCTGCTCGTCGTGACCTGGAGTCGGTAGCTGCCCGCTGGTAGGCCGGTGGCCATCCGCCACCACGCATTGTGATACGGGTCAGCGCTGCAATCCGGAGAGCTGCTGCCGTCGTAGCCGGCGCCGTAGTTCTGGTTGCCCTTGAACGCGTTGCTCTTGTCCACTTGGTTCTTGTTGGTGAACAGCCCCGCACTCGTCGCGACGCTGATGTCATCGGCGGTCGAGTAGGGCGTGCCGTTCATGTCCCACAACGTGAAGTCGGTCGTCACTGGATCATTCCCACCGTTGCCGATCCAGTGGTCACCGGTGCCGAGCTGCTGTCCGTTCGCGGGGCCGGACGTGCCGATCCCGGTGGCGCAAAAAGTCGCATCGTAGATGTAGACACTGCCGTTGGTCGCACCGGGAGGCACGTCGACCTCGTAGCTATAGCCAAGGGGGTCGAACTGGGGATTCAACGTCGGGCTCCCGTTGTAGTACGTCGAATACAGGTCACCGTTGCTGCGGTTGCCGCCCCTGGTGATCTCCGCCGCCCAGAAGCCCTGGCTCGCGAGCGGTCCGCCGCCGGCTGCCGCGTTTACCTGGTTGCACGCGCTGTTGTCACACAGCCTGGCGATGCCGAGGTAGTTCTGCGGACTGCCCATCGGGACGGGCAGGACGAATTCCGCTCGCGCGTTCCGGCTGCTGGTGATCGAGAACACCCCGAAGAGGCGCATGAACCAGGTGCGGACCGGAGAAGAGACGCTCACGTTAAGGAGCTGCAGGTTCACGGGGTCTTGTTGGGCCGTCACGACCACGCCCCCGGCGCCGTGGATGTAGCCGTTCTGGGCCGTCGCGGCCCTCGCCGCGTTGATCGCCCCCGGAAGGTTGCCCGGCAGATATACGGCGCCGGCGAGTGCTCCGGCGTCCGCAGCGCGTTGCACCCGGACGAGGTTCAGCTGGAACCACCCGACGTCGACGACCAGCCCAACGAATCCCATCAGCGTTGTGAGCAGGAGGGCAACCATGACGATCGCCTGTCCCTTTTCGCCCGCGAGACTGGCAGTCTTCCTGAGGGCACCGAGATCACTGCGTCGCATTGAGCACCATTACCGTTCCATCGGTCAGGCCCCAGCTCGCGACGGCGGGAAGGAAGTAACGGAGTGGCGTCCGTGCCTGGTAGTTGTACTTCACGGTCACGCCGACCGAGTCAGCCGGACTCACATTGTTCCTCGCGCAGGCCGCCCAACCGACGGCACCGGACGGCGTGAAGTCGAGTGGGTTGCCGTCGATGACCGGACCCGCGTTGAGGTTGTACGTCCACACATTGACCTTGCCCGGGGTCTCCGCACCGCTCGCAGTCGCCTGGAAGATCCGGATTTGCGTCACGTTCGCCAGCGTGATCTCCGACCCCGCGCCGGTGAGCGATCGCTCGACCGAGGCGACGATCTGCGGATCCACCGCCGCGGCGTTCGGAGACTGCCCCGCGCCGCAGCCGAGCGGGTTCCCGCCATTGGCCAGGTTCGATCCCATCCGAGCGCCCTCTCGGGTCGCCGCGCTGATCGTCAAGTGAGTGCTGAACAGGAACCCCATCTCCACCAGGCCGAAGACCAACGGCATGATCAGGAGGCTGAGCAGCAACGCGACCTCGATGGTCGCTTGGCCACGGTCATTGCCCAGTCTCGGCGTCACTGCTGTGGCTCGACCCGGGTCGCGGACGTGAGATTAAAGGTGAGGGAGCCGAGGGAGATCCGCGCGACCGACGTGACCCAGTTGTGGGTGTAGGTGATCGTGACACCTATGTTGTCCGGGCCAGGATGGCCGGCACCGCAGCCAGCGAGGACGTCGCAGCGGACGGCCTCGGGAAACGATGACGACGAGAGCGAATACGGCACGGTCAGCGACGTGCCGTTCCCGTAGTTGCAGGTGGTCGTGCCCGAGCGCACGTACAGGTTCTCCTCGCCGTTCTGCTCGACGCCGTTCCTGTCCGACCAGAAGACCTTCACGCTCTGGACCCGTACCGGCCGCGCGGGGGACACGATGTCGCGCTCGATCCGGTCAAGCACCACGCAATCGGTCCCCGCGATGTTCCCGCCCTCTGCAGCGAGCATCGACGCGTCCCTCGACGCGAAGAACACGCTGTCGCGCGAGTTGAAGGCAAGCGAGAATTCCACCAGGCCGACGATCAGCATCAGGAGGACGGGCAGAATCAGGGCGAACTCCACAAGGCTCTGCCCTGTGTCATCCGGCTGAATCGGCATCGAGCGCTGTGGCACGGAGCCATGCTAGGAGCGCATCCGGCCTCAGAGACGGTACCTCCGGCGTAGGTAATTTGACTCCCCCGCGGGGTTGAACCTGACACGTGACCCGTACGCGCACATGCGCGCCCCCCGGACGACGTCCGGGACCACCGATGGCATCCGGTGGGGCCATCTAGAATCACTCGGTGACACGGGAGTTCAGGACCCTGGAGCAGCGCGCCGCCCGCGTACTTTCCCCGGTCCTCGGTCATTACACGTGGCTCGAGGTCGATCGGGGCGAGGGGAGCTGGCTGATCACCCGCGACGGCAAGCGCGTGCTCGACCTCACTTCGGGCATCGCGGTGACACCGGTCGGCCACGCGCACCCAAAGGTGGTTGCAGCGATCCAGGCCCAGGCCGCGAAGCTGTCGCACATCTGCGCCGGCGTCGCAGCCTACGAGCCGAACATCGCCCTGGCCGAGGCGCTCACGGCCATCACGCCGCATGG
Organism: Chloroflexota bacterium; assembly: GCA_030948585.1. GTDB lineage: Bacteria > Chloroflexota > Limnocylindria > P2-11E > P2-11E > UBA4735. The sequence goes on along the minus strand of JALZAB010000052.1, from coordinate 11,538 downwards.
CCTCGACATGGTCTTCTTCGGGAACTCTGGCGCGGAGGCGATCGAGGGCTCGATCAAGATGTCACGCCAGGTCACCGGGCGCGAATCGATCATCGTCTTCCGCGGAGGCTTCCACGGCCGGTCCGTCGGCGCCGCGTCGGTCACGACGTCGAAGTCGCTCTACCGCAAGGGCTATGGCGCCCTCCTTCCTGAGGTGCATGTCGCCCCGTACCCGTACCCCCTGGACTGCCCGATCACGCCCGCGCACGACGCCGAAACGTGCGGCCAGCACTCGCTCGCGGTCATCGAGCAGATGCTCGATCACGACGTGCCGGCCGAGCAGATCGCGGCGTTCCTCATCGAGCCAGTCCTCGGCGAGGGTGGCTACGTTGCGGCCCCCGTCTCGTTCCTGCAGGGGCTTCGTGCCCTCGCCACCCGCATCGGCGCGCTGCTGATCTTCGACGAGGTACAGACCGGCTTCGGCCGGACCGGTGCATGGTTCGCGGCGCAGCGCTTCGGCGTCACGCCCGACGTCATGACCTTGGCGAAGGCGCTTGGCGGCGGCATGCCGCTTGGCGCGATCGTCGCGTCGCGATCGACGCACGAGCGCTGGAAGACCTCCACGCACGGATCGACGTTCGGCGGAAACCCCGTGTCGTGCGCGTCGGGCCTGGCGACCCTGCAGGTCATCGCCGATGACAGCCTCGTCGCGCGAGCCGATCTGGTCGGCAAGATCATCGTCGAGGAGCTCGCACCGCTACGCCGCGATCCGCGCGTGCGCGAGATCCGCACGACCGGCGCGATGGCAGCGATCGAGTTCGCCGACAAGACCGCATCGAAGGCCGCGATCCACGGCGCGCTCGAGCGCGACGTGCTCCTCATCACGTGCGGCTCCCACGATCAGGTCGTGCGGTTCATCCCGCCGCTGAACATCACCGAGGACGACCTCCGTGGCGGTGTCCGCGCGTTCGTCCAGGCGGCCCAGACCGACGCGGTCGGAGCCCCCGCCTAGCTCCGAGGGCCCCGCGTTTGGGCCTGTTTCGGGCCCCTATAAACCGTGTCCGTTCCGTTCTTGACAAGGGCTGCCTGACGGCGCATGGTTCGCCCCCTGCGCCACTAGATGTTGTGCCAGTGACGGCACCGGACCGATATCTAGTGGTCGCGGCCAGCGTTGAGGAGGAGACCCGACATGTCGCACGCTTCCGCGCATGCCACGACCGACCAGGAACCGCTCCTTCTATTGCTCCTCCGCCCGTCCGGCGCCCACCGATCCACGCTGAACACCCACTAGGAGCCCTGAAATGGCCATTGCCGAACTACCGCCGCAGTCCGCCCACCGCGACCAGCCCGCGGGGCTCCGGTTCGAGCGCTATTTCACCCGTGACGGGGTCCATCCCTATGACGACATCGCCTGGGAGATCCGCGACGCGGTCATCCCTGGGGATGGCGGGAACGTCTTTGAGCAGAACGGCGTCGAGGTCCCGGCCTTCTGGTCCATGACTGCGACGAACGTGGTCGCCTCGAAGTACTTCCGCGGCAAGCTCGGCACGCCGGCGCGCGAGACGAGCGTGCGGCAGATGGTCGATCGGGTCGTCGACACGATCACCCGGTGGGGCATCGACAAGGGCTACTTCAGCAGCGGCGACGATGCAGCGATCTTTTCCGATGAGCTGAAGTACCTGATGGTCAACCAGCATGCGTCGTTCAACTCGCCGGTGTGGTTCAATATCGGCGTCCCCGGCGCGCGCGCCCAGGCCGCCGCCTGCTTCATCCTCTCGGTCGAAGACTCGATGGACTCGATCCTGGACTGGTTCAAGACCGAGGGCGTCATCTTCAAGGGCGGCTCCGGATCCGGGATCAACGTCTCGACGATCCGCTCGAGCAAGGAGCACCTGTCGGGCGGCGGGCTCGCCTCCGGACCGGTGTCGTTCATGCGCGGCGCCGACTCGGTCGCAGGGTCGATCAAGTCCGGTGGCACGACCAGGCGCGCCGCGAAGATGGTCGTCCTCAACACCGACCACCCCGACGTGCGCGAGTTCATCTGGTGCAAGGCGAAGGAAGAACAGAAGGCCTGGGCCCTTGGCGAGCAGGGCTACGACATGGGCCTCAACGGCGAGGCCTGGCAGTCGATCCAGTTCCAGAACGCGAACAACTCGGTGCGCGCGACGGACGACTTCATGCGCGCGGCATTGTCCGACGAGGACTGGCACCTCAAGGCCGTCGGCAACGGCGAGACCCTCGAGACGGTGAAGGCCCGCACGCTGCTCCGCGAGATCTCCGAGGCCGCGTGGGCTTGCGGCGACCCGGGCATGCAGTTCGACACGACCATCAACGACTGGCACACCCGTCCGATCAGCGGCCGGATCAACGGCAGCAACCCGTGCAGCGAGTACATGAGCCTGGACGACACGGCGTGCAACCTCGCCAGCCTCAACCTCATGCGCTTCCGCCGGGATGACGGCGAGTTCGACGGCGAGCGATTCGCCCGCGCGATAGACGTGGTCTTCACCGCGCAGGAGATTCTCGTCGGGTCCACCGAGTACCCGACTGCAAAGATCACTGCGAACGCCTACGCGAATCGTGAGCTCGGCATCGGCTACGCGAATCTCGGTGCCCTGCTCATGGACCGCGGCCTCGCGTACGACTCGGACGAGGGCCGGGCCTACGCCGCCGCGATCACGGCCCTCATGACCGGCGAGTCATTCGCTCAGTCCGCGCGCATGGCCGGCGTGGTCGGGCCGTACGACAACTACCCGAAGAACCAAGCCGGACACGATCGCGTCATGGAGATGCACCGCCTGCATGCGTACCGGATCCGCGACGAAGTGGTCCCGGCCGACCTGCTGAGCGCTGCACGTCAGGCGTGGGACGACGCGGTGACCATCGGAAAGGCCAACGGCTACCGCAACGCGCAGGCGAGCGTCCTCGCGCCGACCGGAACGATCAGCTTCATGATGGATTGCGACACGACCGGCGTGGAGCCGGACATCGCGCTGGTGAAGTACAAGAAGCTCGTCGGCGGCGGGATGCTGAAGCTCGTCAACCAGACCGTCCCGTCCGCGCTCTCCAAGCTTGGCTACACCGAGAGCCAGGTCAGCGCGATCACCGCGCACATCGAGTCCACCGGCACCATCGAGGGCGCGCCGGACCTCGCCGCCGGGCACCTGTCGATCTTCGACTGCGCGTTCAAGCCGCAGAACGGCACGCGGACCATCTCGCACATGGGCCACATCAAGATGATGGGCTCGGTCCAGCCGTTCATTTCCGGTGCGATCAGCAAGACCGTGAACCTCCCGGAGACGGCGACGGTCGAAGACGTGATGGACGCCTACGTCGAAGCCTGGAAGCACGGCGTGAAGGCCATCGCGGTCTATCGCGATGGCAGCAAGAAGGTCCAACCGCTGTCGACGGGCAAGGAGACCTCCAACTCCAAGAAGGAGGCGGTCGCCGCGGTGACGGAGACGGTCATCGTCGCGCGGCCCCGCCGCCGGCTCAACGACACGCGCGCCTCGCTGACCCACAAGTTCACGATCGAGGGGCACGAGGGCTACATCACCGTCGGCCTCTTCGACGACAACACGCCCGGTGAGATCTTCGTCACCATGGCCAAGGAAGGTTCGACGCTCTCCGGGATGATGGACGCCTTCGCGACGAGCATCTCGCTGTCGCTCCAGTACGGCGTTCCGCTCGCGCACCTCGTCGAGAAGTTCGCGCACATGCGCTTCGAGCCGTCCGGCTGGACCGGCAACTCCGAGCTCGGCTTCGCGAAGTCCATCGTCGACTACGTGTTCCGGTGGATGGGCTACCGGTTCCTCTCGACCAACGAGAAGCTCGCGATCGGGCTCGTCCACACCAGCGAGATCGTCGATCCGGCACCGCAGCTCGAGTTGCTCAGCAAGGCCGTCTCGATGGCGACCATCGCGGCGCCCGCGCAGGAGACGACCTGGACCGAGCCTGCGTATCCGGCACCGCGCCGCATGAATTCGACTCCCGACGCACCGCCCTGTCCGCGCTGCGGCTGGCTGACCGTTCGCAACGGCACCTGCCACAAGTGCGAGAACTGCGGCGAGACCACGGGGTGCAGCTAGCACCCCGTTCCTAAGTCAGGCCCTGGCCGGCCCGCCCGTCGGCCAGTACGCCTTTCGGCCCGGCGGTTCCTGCTCCCCTGGACCGCCGGGCCGTTCTTTTTCAAGCAGCTCGGTGCGTCGGCTTCGCCTCCGCACGTCGCCGCGGGCTCAGGGGTGGTGGGCGCTTCCTATTCGGGCGGAGCCCTCCGCGGTCGCGTCTTCTCATCGGATCGCCGGGTGACGTATGGGTCATGACAATCTGAGAGGGCCCGTCGACGCTTGGAACGTGAAGCTCACGGGCGCACTCCTTCTCGGCGTCGTGCTCGTCGGCTGCGGGTCGCGTGCGGATGGACCTTCGACGAGCTCGTCGCCTGCGACGGTGCGTGCGGCCTCTTCGCCGGCGACCCCGACCGCGCCGACGCCGGCGAAGACGCCCGACCGCGCGGGCTCCGATCTGTTCTGCGGAGTGCTCTCCGACAACACTGTTACCGCCGGCCAGGGGTCCGGCCCGAACACGTTCGAGCTCCGCCCCGCGACAAGCGTGCGGACCGGATCGACGGGGAGCGCGCGATTCGGTGGCTGGGTCACCGGTCGACCCACGATCGGAACGTACGTGTGCGTCTGGCTCGCACAGGGCGCGCCGATGGGCGGCTTCCAGTCGGAGGTTCGACCGGCCGAGCCGGGCTACAGCACGGAGATCTTGCCGAACGGCTTCGCGCTGCCGCAGGGCTGCGCGTTCGTCGGCCGGCCGGCGGCGGGCACCGACGGCCTCTCGGTCGTCTGGAAGGTGGACTGCGGGGCGACGGCGAACCGGAGCGCCCGCGGCACCCTCGCACCCGCGTTCACGGCTCAGGGCTGGACGTTGTGCAGCAGCGCGGTGGCGAATGCGCTGTGGCGGAAGGGTGTCCTCCGGCTGACGGTGTCCGAGGGGTCGGGTGCTCCTGGTGAATACCCGATGCTTACCCAGCGGCCGGATTTCGATCCGAAGAGCACCTGTCCGTAGGGGAGGCGGCTCCGGCACGGCACCCCAAGGAATCCCAACTGGGGTAGGACCGAAATCACTCTCTCGGCGGGCGGGGAGGGGGTGAATGTAACAGTCGACAACGCGCAAGAGCGGCCGCTCGGTCGGAAGCCTGGCGGTACGAGTTGTGCGTTATAGAAGTCTGACGCGCGGCAGGGGAACCTGCGGCATCGTCACGGCGTAGATATAGCGGAGCGCATCGCTCGCTCGGCGAGCGAGCGTGCTGGAGGCTTACACGGTGGCAGTCGTCGCGAACGAGACCGGCGAGTACACCCCGCGGATCCCGTGGAAGCGCGCGCTCGGGCCCGTACTCGTGCTCGCGTCGGTCTGCGCGCTCGGCGGGGCCGTCGTCGTGGCCTTCGGGGATCGCGCGCTGCCGCGCGTGGAAGTTGGCGGCGTTGACGTCGGCACGATGCCCGCTGCCGAGCTCCGCGATCGACTGATCGAAGAGGTCGGCCGGCCATGGGCTGCCTCGAGCGTCGTCGTCGCGGGTCCGGATGGACGCACGTGGTCGACGACGAATGCCGCGCTGGCCATCGCGCCCGATATCGATCGGGCGGTCGCGGACGCGCTCGCCTACGGGCACACCGGGTCCGTGACCCAGCGGCTGGCGGCATGGGCCGAGGCGCTCCGCGGACACGCGACCGTGCCCTTCGCGATGCGGGCGGACGCCGTGACGGTCGACGGATGGATCCGCGCCGTTGCGGCGGACATCGACCGTCAGCCGGTCGACGGCGCGATCGCGTTGACCTACCAAGGCGTCGCTGTGACGCAGGCGGTCGTCGGCCGGGACCTCGATGGTGTCGCGTTGCGGCACGCGCTCTTCGCGCCGGACACCCTTGGCGATCGCGAGATCGCGCTCTCGGTACACGAGACGTATCCCGCGGTCGATGCGAGCGGCATGCGCGACGCGGCGGCGAAGGCCGTGGCCGCGACCACCCCGCTCGACGTCCTGGTTGCCGAGCGCACGTTGAGCGAAGACCCTGCCGGACTCGCGACGTTCCTCATCGTCGAACGGACGGTGGCTTTGGCCGGCGATGTCGACGCGATCCCGGCCGGCGCATCGGCCCCGGCCACCCGCTACGCGTACCACGTTCGCCTGGACGATCAGCGCGTCGCACGGTGGGCGAGCCGGCTGGCTGCGGTGCTCGATCGCCCGGCGCAGAACGCCACCTATGCCGTGCAGCCGGACGGGACGCTCGTCGTCGTGCCGTCGCTCGACGGTGTGAAGATCGACCAGGCTCGCCTTGTCTCCGATGTGCTCGCGCGCCTGTTCACCCCGGTCGCGGCGCCGCGCGAGATCGCGCCGGTGTTCATCGGTGACACGCCTGGCTTCACGACCGAACAGGCCGCCCGGTACGCGCCACAGATGACCCAGGTCGCCTCATTCACGACGACGTATCCGACCAGCGCGGCCCGTCACGCGAACATCACCACCGGCGCGATGCAGTTCAACGACCTCGTAGTCGCGCCTGGCGAGTCATTCAGCTTCTGGAACCTGCTCGGCCCGGTCACCGTCGACCGCGGGTACGCGTTCGCCGGCGCGATCATCGACGGGCGATCCGACGAGAACGTGATCGGCGGTGGGCTCTGCCAGGTCTCGACGACGCTGTTCAACGCGGTCGCACGGGCGGGGTATGAGATCGTCGAGCGCCACTCGCACGGCTACTACATCGATCGCTACCCCATGGGCTTCGACGCGGCGGTGTTCGAGCCGGGCGTCGACTTCCAGTGGCGGAACGACACCGAGTACCCCGTCCTCATCAAGGCGTACCCGTACGCGGCGGCGCTGCGATTCGACCTGGTCAGCGTCCCGAACGGCCGGCGCGTCGTGGTCGGCGCCCCGTACCAGTACAACCTCAAGAACCCGGCGCCGGACCAGCCGGCCGACCCGGCCTACCTCCCGGGCGGGATGACCCAGGGGCGCGACGTGACCGTCGCCTGGACCGTCTGGCAGGGGGACACCGTCGTGCATAGCCAGACCTTCTACAGCCACTACGTCCCGGTGTGGGGCGGGCCGGCCCACTAGCCGATCCGTTAGGGCCCAGTGGGCCTGTTTTCCGCGGCATTTCGGCCTACTTCAGGTGGCGTATCGAGGTCCGGGGGACGCCGTTAGTACGTCTGGTGAGCGGAGTGAACGGACGGCGGCCGCGGGCTGATTTCACGGAGAACCTCGAGGCGGTGGCCCACGGGGTCCGGCGCCTGGAGCAGATCCAGGACCCCATCCTCCGGGAGGCCGTCGCCGCCGCGCTTCGGCTCCGCACCCGCGACGCCCGCCCGGATACCGCCAGCCGCGTGCGTATGCGCAACACCGTCCTCGCCGCGCTGGCGCCGGCGAAACCAACGCTCGGCGATCGCGTGTACGGCGCCTTCGCCCTCATCGGAATGCCGGCGCCGATGCTCGTCCGGGGCCTCGCCTCGATCGTCGTGATCGCCGCCATGCTCGGCGGCGCCGCTGTGTCGAGCGCGGACTCGCTCCCGGACGATGCCTTGTATTCGTTCAAGCTCGCCGGCGAGCAGGTGCGCCTTGCGGTCGCTGTCGACGCCGGGGACCGCGCGTCGGTCGAGCTGTCGATCGCCGAGCACCGCCTCGATGAGGCCGAGCGCCTCGCGACCGATGCTCGCGAAGATGACGCGATCATCGCGACGGCGAGCTATGGGAGCTCGCTGGCGGACGCGGCCGCGGACCTCGCGAGCGTCGAGTCGAGTGACCCGCGCGCCGCGGCGCTCGTCACCCAGATGCAGACGTCGCTCACGAGCAGTCAGGTGCGCGTCGCGGCGATGGCCACGAAGCTCGCCACAGACCCCCGGACCGCCGGAACCGCGGAGGTGCTCGCCGTGCTCGCCGCCACCGCGGCGCCGAGCGCCGTGTCTCCGGCGACCAAGATCGCCGATCAGGCCGCCGCGATCACCGCGCGCCTTTCGATGGTCGCCGACGACCGCATCAAACTGTCAGAGCCCAGGCGCACCGAGATGCCACGAGCGAGCGTCTCACCGCGCACGGATCCGTCGACCGCGGCACCGAACGGCGGCGCAGCGGCCGTCAGCAACGCGTCGCCCACGCCGTCGGCTCGCGGCAGCAGCGCCGGCCCCCGATCGACCGCGAGCTCGGCACCGGCCCCCACCGAGACGCCGGTCCCCGCCCGCGCGCAGACCGCACCACCGACCACCGGCGCACGCCAGGCGGCGGAGAAGGCCAAGGAAGCCGCGCAGCGCGCGCTCCTCGCAGCCGAAAAGGCCAAGCGGTGGGCGACCCGGTCACCGAATCCCAGTCCGACCCGTCGCTGACCTCAGTCCCTGCTAGTCGATGAGGGACCGGCGGAGGAGATCGAGGGCGGCGAGCGTCGCGCGGCGGCGACCTTCGGATGCGGTGCGGTAGCGAACGGTCTGGCGGCGCGCGTCGCGGTCGGGTGTGCGCACCACGAGCGTCGTCTCAGTCTCGCCGGACGGCGCGAGACAGGTCACCTGTGACCCCAGGCGCTCGCACCACTGCCGCAGCGCGTCCAGGTCGGCGCCCGGCAGGACCACCGCGCCGGCAAGCCAGCCAGCGCTGCCCTCGGTCTCCGTGAGGGCTCGTGCGATCTCACCGCCGGTCGCGGCCTCCGCGACCGCGAGCCGCCAGCCGCGGGCCGTGAGTGCGCGCCCGACAACCCCGCCGAGCGTGTCCTCATCTGCGCCCCAGACGTGTTGTCCGATGCGGTCACGGATGGTGCCATCCATCGCGTCGATCCGACGGGCCACCGCGGCGGCGTCGGTCCCCTTGTCGGTGATGCGCACATGCACGCCGTCGTTCTTCGCATACGTCGCGACGGTCGGGGCGGTCGAATGTACGAGCTCGTCGAGCGCCTCCTCGACGCTTGATTCTCCGAGGCCGAGCAGCTTCAAGGTCCGCGAGCGCAGCACGCTGCCCGCTGCAAGCGTCGGCTCGACCTCGATCTCCCACATCCGGGTCATCTCGCGGGGGACTCCCGGCATCGCGATGATCCGGCTGTGGGGGGTCCGCACGTCCCAGCCGGGCGCGGTGCCCAGCGGATTGCGGAGCGCGCGGGCGGACGGGATGAGCCACGCTTGCTTGCGGTTGCGCTCGGGCATCGTCGCGCCGCGCCCCGCGAACCACGCTTCGAGCTCGGCCTCGAGCGACGGATCGACAGCCGGTGTCTCACCGAGTGCCTCCGCGATGGCCTCGCGCGTGAGATCGTCCTCGGTCGGTCCGAGCCCGCCGGTGCACACGATCAGGTCGCTCCGCTCGATTGCTCGGCGGAGGTCGTCGGTGGCCCGGCCCAGGTTGTCCCCGACCGTTGACAGGTGCAGCAGATCGATGCCCAGGCCGGCCAGCCGACCCGCCAAATAGGCCGAATTCGTGTCGACGATCTGCCCGAGAAGCAGCTCGGTGCCGATAGATAGGAGCTCAGCGCGCAGGTTGGTCACCTCCCTCGATAGGCTGGCACGCGGTGTGCATCGTCACATCCCGACAACCAAGACTTCCCAACCCTTCCCTTCCTCACCATGAGACCCCGCCCCTGTGGCGGGGTTTTGTGGCTCCTGGCGTCGAATAGGGTGGGGGGTACGATACCCGCCGCTCAGCGAGGCTCCGCAGCACGGGCCTGTCCGCGGCGTCGCGTCGAGAGCCAAGCGTGGAGGTGACCGGTGGCGACCGGATACTGCGTCAAATGCAAGGCCTCGCGGGAGATCAAGGACGCGAAGGCGATCACCATGAAGAACGGTCGGCCGGCCACCCAGGGCATCTGCCCGGTGTGCGGCACCAAGATCTTCAAGATCGGGGCATCCTGAGCGTCACTCGGTGAGCCGGACGCGCAACCCTCTCGTGCGTCGACTGGTGGAACCACCGCCGACTCCACGGCGCCTGCAACGATGTCCCACCCGCGGAGTTCGAGACCCGGTACTACGCTCAGCAGCCGGCAGTGCCGGTCGCGTGAATCAAAGCGGCGGAGTCGCTACGAAACCCAGGGCGATTCAGATCGCCGAGTTCAAGGCGTGAGGGAGTTGCGACCCAGGCACGGAATCGACCACCTGATCAAAAACATCGAGCAAGGGCGTTTCGAGCGTCTGCTGTCGGGCCTGTCCGCGGCGGCTGCCCTGGTGACCGGGCTCGAGGTTTACTTTGAACACGATCGCGCCAGCTTTGGCAACAGGTGGATGTGGCTGCCAGTGGCGCTCACGCCGCCGATGATGCTGGCCGGCATCGCGGCCGTCTTCAGCCGGCGGGCGGCCAAGACTGCACTCCCCCTTGTCTCCGCGTTCGTGATCGCCAACGGCTTGCAGGGGACCTACCTACATGCTCGCGGCATACTGCGCAAGCCCGGCGGATGGTCACAGGCGATCTACAACGTCGAGATGGGGCCGCCGCTGTTCGCGCCCTTGTTGGTCACCGTGGTCGGGGGGATGGGCCTTTTGGCTGCGATATTGCGTCGCGGGGACTAGGGTGACCGACCCAGCGTCCCACAACCGATTCCCCGGTTATGACGTCTTGACTCAACGCGACCATTGGGATCAGCAGACGCGCGACATCGTGTTGGCACGTCTTACACCTGGGCCCGAGCGCTCCTTTTTTACAGAGGAGGAGGACCGTGTCTGCCGGCCGCTGCTCGAACGCCTGCTCGCGGGTGACGAGGGCCAGCACAAGGTCCCGGTCTTCGAATTGATCGACCACCGCCTGGCGGATGGATGGACTGACGGCTGGCGCTACGAGGACATGCCCCCGGATGCTGATGCTTGGAGGGCTTCGCTTGCAGAGTTGCAGCGTCGGTCGTTCGCGACCATGGCCGCCGGGGACCAGAGGCGACTGCTGGAAGCAATCCGGACGTCAGAGCGCTTCGCTGACATGCCGGCGAGCCGGCTCTGGGGCCTCTGGATGCGCTATGCCTGCACCGCCTACTACTCGCATCCCTGGGCCTGGAGCGAGATCGGTTTCGGGGGCCCTGCCTATCCACGCGGCTACAAGAACATCGGCGTCGGCAAGCGTGAGCCATGGGAGGTCGAGGAGGTTGATTCGCGCGATCCGGTCCCATGGGCGGAGCGCGTCGAGGCCGCCCGGAACGGCGTGGTTGCAAAAAGCAAAGGTTGAGTACCGACAACGTTCGCGCCCGCAATGAGTCGGCCTGGCTGCTGCCGGACCCGATCAGCCAGATTCGAACCCCCTGGTCACTTCGTGAACGCATGCGCCGGTTCCGGAACGACGAGGAGGTGGATGCGTTGATCGTGGGGTGCGGAGCCGGAGGTGGCGTCCTGGCGCAGCGACTGGCACGTCGCGGTTGGAAAGTGGTCGCGCTCGAGGCAGGTCCCTTCTGGGATCCAGACCGGGACTGGGTATCCGATGAGGCAGGCTCGCACCACCTCTACTGGAACGAGCCGCGTGTGATCGGCGGTGCAGATCCAGTCCCACTCGGGTCCAACAACTCCGGTCGCGGCGTGGGCGGGTCGACCATCCACTATGCCGGGTACGCGCCGCGC
>JALZAB010000048.1 GCA_030948585.1 Chloroflexota bacterium | reverse complement strand
TCCGAGGTGAACGCGCTCCTCAAGCAGTTCAAGGAGATGCAGGTGATGATGAAACAGTTCGGCGCGATGGCCAAGCGCGGAAAGCTGCCGCGCCTTCCCGGAATGCCGATGTAGCTCTGGCGTCCGGCGAGACCGGGTCCTAGGCTTCGCGCGTGCCCGAAGAGCGAAAGCTTGTGACAGTCCTGTTCGCGGACATCGTCGGGTCCACCGAGATGGGCCTCAGCCACGATCCCGAGGTCGTTCGCGCGTCGCTCGGCCAGGCGTTCGAGTCCGCGAGCCGCATCCTGCGGTCGCATGGCGGCACGGTCGAGAAGTTCATCGGCGATGCGGTCATGGCCGTGTTCGGCGTCCCGGCCGCACACGATGACGATCCCGACCGCGCCGTGCGCGCAGCCTTTGCCTTGCGCGACGGGCTCACGAGCGCGCACGACGCCGAAGGTCCGGCGCTCCGGGTGCGGATCGGTGTGAACACTGGCGAGGCCGTCGCCGGCTCGGCGGAGTCAGCCCAGTTCCTGGTGACCGGACCGGCAGTGAACGCCGCAGCACGCCTGCAGCAAGCCGCCGCGCCCGGCGAGATCGTCGTCGGCGACCTGACGAAGCGGCTGACGGCCGGAGGCGTCGTGTACGGGGCCGTCCGTGAGGTCGACGCGAAGGGCATCGGCCGCATGGCGGCATGGCCCGCCGAGAGCGTCATAGGCGATGTGCCGGAGCAGCACCGCGGTCTGCCCGGATTACGCGCACCGTTGATCGGCCGGGACCACGAGCTCCGCACGCTCGTGCAGGCGTACGACGGAGTGGCGAAGGATGGCCGGCCACACCTCATAACCGTGTATGGCCCCGCCGGCGCCGGTAAGTCGCGCCTCACGACGGAATTCTTCGAAGCGATCGGCACGGATCGCGTTCGCGTCGGTCGCTGCCTGCCGTATGGCGAAGGCATCACGTACTACGCGGTGCAGCTCATCGTGCGCGCGGACGCGGGGATCGGGATCGCCGATCCGCGCGACGTCGCGATCGGGAAGATCCAGCGCGCGGCCCGTGAGGCGTTCGGCAACGACGTCGAGGATGCGGACGCCGTCGCGAAGCGGGTCAGCGTGCTCGCCGGGATCGAGCGCGCCGAGGAAGTGCTCCCCGAGGTCCGGCCCGATCAGCTGCGCGAGGAGCTCGCGTTGGGGCTACGGCGGTACATCGAGCGCAGAGCGGCGTCGTCACCGCTCGTGCTCGTGTTCGAGGATGTGCATTGGGCCGAGCCCGGTCTGTTGGATCTCGTCGAGGATTTGGCCGAATGGGGGCGGGCGCCGTTGCTGTTGCTGTGCCTCGCGCGGCCGGACTTTCGCGAGCTGCGACCGACGTGGGGCAGCGCCGCCGCGAACGCGACCGCCGTCACGCTCGCACCGCTGAGCTCCGACGACACGCGCCGGCTGATCGCGGCATTGCTGGCGATCGACGACCTACCCGAGCAGGTCCGCAGCGATGTGGTCACGCGCGCCGAGGGCAATCCGCTGTACGTCGAGGAGTTCCTGCGCATGCTCATGGAGAGCGGGCGCATCGAGCAGCGCGACGGCCGCTGGATCGCGAACGCGTCCATCGCGACGGTGGAGGTGCCGCCCACGCTCCAGGGACTCATCGCCGCGCGACTCGACCGGGTCGAGCCAGAGGTCAAGGCGTTGCTCCAGAAGGCATCCCTCGCCGGCCGGCTGTTCTCGACCGATGCGTTGACTGCGCTCGGCGATGGCGCGAGACCGGACGGCGAGCTCCTGCGGAATGCGATCCGCCGCGACCTGCTCGTCGAGGCCGACGAGCGCGCGCTCGGCTCGGGCCGGGTCTTCCGCTTTAAGCACGTCCTCATCCGGGACGTCGCGTACGCCAGCGTCCCGAAGGCCGAACGATCCCGGCTGCACGATCGATATGGGCGCTGGCTCGAGGCGGGCCTCGGGGACCGCCGCCACGAGGTCGCCGACATCGTCGCCTTCCATGCCGAACAGGCATTCCTCTTCGCGCGCGAGCTGCGTCCATCCGGCGCTGCCGACCTCGGCCGCCGCGCGCTGGACCTGCTGCTCGAGGCCGCCGCGAGCGCATACGAGCGGGAGGACACGCATGCTGCCCTCAATCTCTACGAACGAGCGCGTTCGGTGGCTGCGGCGATCGGTGCCACCCCGATCGAGAATGCCCTGATCGCCGGACGTATCGTGCTCGTCCGCGACGCGCTCGGCGCAGCACGTCCAGCTGTGGCGGACGTGGACGCGGCAATCGAGGTCGCGACCGCCGTGGCGCCCAACACGGTGCTCCCGGAGCTGCTCGCCCTGCGTGCGCGGCTGCTCGTCGACGGATCCGGGCCAGCGGCGGTCAGGCCGATCCTCCTCCAAGCGCTCGAGGCGGCGCGCCAAACGGGCGATGCCGATCTCATCACGCAGGCGCTGTTCGAAGTTGCGTTCAACCACTATTACGCTGCCGAGCTCGTCGACATGCGCCGCGTACTGACCGAGGCGCGTGAGCACGTGAAGCGGAGCGGCTCCAAACGGACAGGACTCATCCTGTTCTGGCTCGGCCGGGCGGCCGTCTTCCAGGGCGACCTCACGGCGGCGTCGAGCCTGGTCGACGAGTCGATCGCCGCGCTTCCGTACCGGTCGAAATGGTTCCGCGGCATCGAGCACGTGGCCCGCGCCAGCCGAGCGTGGCAGCAGGGAGATCCAGCCACCGTCCTCGTCGAGGCGACCAGCGGGCAGGCGTTGTTCCGCGAGGTCGGCCAGCCGAGCTTCATTGCGTCCGCCGGCTGGACGATGGGCGAAGCGATGCTCGACTTGGGCGACCCTGCGGGGGCGCGGGAGGTGCTGACCGAAGCGCTCGATCTGTTCACCCGGCGCGGCCAGCGCGGCCAGATCCCCGAGGTGCAGGCCCGCCTCGCGCGCGCCCTGGTCCGCCTGGGCGATGTCGCCGGAGCGCGAACGCACGCTGAGGCCGCCGCGGCGATCGCGATGCCGAGCGACCTCGAGTCCCGTTTCATCTCGGCCATCGCCCTCGCAGAGGTCCGCGAGGCCGAGGGAGACCACGTCGAGGCGGACCGCTTGTTCCGCGACGCGGTCGACTTCATCGAGCCGAGCGGCATGGGCACCGCGTTGGCCGAGACCCGCGAGCAGTACGCCCGCTTTCTCATCCGCCAGGGCCGGCCGGGCGAAGCGCGCGCGCAGCTCGAGATGGCCCGGGCGTTCTGGAGCGACCCATTGGCGACACGCCACCGCGAGCGGATCGACGCCCTGCTGGCGACGACCCGGCCACGCACGATGTCCATCTAGGGCCTCGTCCGGTATACTTCTGTTCTCCCCGCGCACGACCTTCACGGAGGAACGTCTAACTTTGGCTGTGCATATCCGACTTCGGCGCACCGGCAAGACGAAGGCCCCGACGTACCGCGTCGTGGTCGCCGACTCGCGGTCGCCGCGCGACGGCAAGTTCATCGAGATCATCGGCCACTACAACCCGCGGACCGATCCGGGTGCGCTCGTGCTCGACACCGATCGAGCGCGGCATTGGATCAAGAACGGCGCGAAGCCGACCTCGACCGCCCGCGCGCTCCTCGTGCGCAGCGGCATCCCGGACGCCGAAGTCCCGCCCATCGCACGGTGAGCAAGGAAGCCGAGCTCCTCGAGCACGTGGCGAAGGCCCTGGTGGACGATCCGAGCGGCGTCGTGGTGAAGGAAGAGCAGGACGGCGATTTCCTCAAGCTGCATCTGCAGGTGGCGGAAGCCGACGTCGGGAAGGTCATCGGGCGGGGTGGACGGATCGCGAAGGCGATCCGCGCGCTGCTCAAGGTGATGGCCACACGTGACGGGACCAAGGTCAACCTCGAGATCGACTAGCGACGGCCTCGTCGTCGGCGTCATCAAGTCGCCGCACGGCGTACGGGGCGAGGTCCGCGTCGACCCCCGGAGCGATGTCCCCGACCGGTTCCGCGTCGGCGCGTCCCTGGACTGCGACGGGCTCGGCCCGCTCACGATCCGTTCGATCCGCGGTACGCCGGCCGAGCCGATCATCGGCTTCGACGGCTATGCATCGCGGCCCGAGGCGGAGCCCCTCCGGGGTCTTTCGTTGCGCGTCCCGATCGATGAAGCCCGTCGCGCGACCAAAGGCCGCTACCTCTGGGCCGACCTCGTCGGCCTTCGCGCGGAGACCGCCGACGGGGAGACCGTCGGCATGGTGAGCGACATGCTTCGCGCCGGCGAGACCGACGTCCTGGTCGTGAGCCGCGCGCAGGGCGGCGAGCTCCTGCTGCCGGCGATCGCATCCGTCGTACGCGAAGTGGACCTGGCCGGCGGGCGCGTGGTCGTCGCGCCACAGGAGGAGCTGTGATGCGCATCGACGTGCTCACGCTCTTCCCCAAGATGTTCGACAGCCCGTTCGCTGAGAGCATCGTCGCCCGTGCGCGCGCCGCCGGCACCCTCGAGCTGGCGTTCCATGATCTGCGCGGCTGGTCGTCGGATCGCCACCGCTCGGTCGACGACGTTCCGTACGGCGGCGGCGCGGGCATGGTGTTCACCCCGGTGCCCCTCGCGCCGGCGATCCGCGCGCTGAAGGGGTCGGACGGCCACGTCGTGCTGCTGTCGGCGCAGGGGCGGCTCTTCGATGAAGCCGCGGCGCGGCGGCTCGCGTCCGTCCCGCATCTCGTCCTGGTCGCCGGCCACTACGAGGGAGTCGACGAGCGCGTCATCGAGACCGATATCGATGAGGAGCTGTCGATCGGCGACTACGTCGTCACAGGCGGTGAGCTGCCGGCGATGGTCGTCATCGATGCGGTCGCGCGCCTGCTGCCGGGCGTCATCGACGCGGCCTCGCTGACCGAGGAGTCGCACACGTCCGGTATGCTGGAAGGTCCGCAGTACACCCGCCCGCCCGAGTTCGAGGGCCGCAAGGTGCCGGCGGTGCTCGTGTCCGGCGACCACGCGTCGATCGCGAAGTGGCGCCGGGCGGAGGCGATCCGCCGCACCGCCGAGCGCCGGCCCGACCTACTCGAGCACGCGGATCTCACGCCTGCTGAGCGAGCCCGCCTCCCGCGGCCCGCGGCCAAGTCACCAGTCGCCGATGCGGATCTCGTTGCGGCGTATCGCTCCGGCGTCGGCTCGTATCGCATCGCCGCTCGATTCGGGATCTCGCCGGCCACGGTGCGGGCGCGGCTGCGCGCCGCGGGCGTGCGGCTGCGCGACGCGCGCGGGGCCCAGCGTGGCCCGACGGCGTCGGAGGTCGCGCGCATGCGGGCGACCGGGCTCACGGTGCGCGAGCTCGCGCGGCACTACGGCGTGTCGCACGTGACGATCATCGACCGGCTGAAAAAGGCCGGTACATCAGGTACCATTCGATGACCCCGTGAGCACGACCGTTATGCCGATGAATGACGTCTTGAAGACGCTTGCCTCCGAGCAGCTGAAGACCGACCTCCCAGAGGTCCGGCCCGGAGACACCGTCCGTCTATCCGTGCGCGTCGTCGAAGGCACCCGCGAGAGGCTCCAGGCCTACGAGGGCACGGTCCTGCGCGTCCGCGGTGGGGGCCTGAATGCCCAGATCACGGTCCGTCGGATCGCGAGCGGCGTCGGTGTCGAGCGCACGTTCCTGGTGCACTCGCCCCGGCTCGACAAGATCGAGGTCCTTCGCCACGGTCACGCTCGCCGCGCGGCCCTGTACTTCCTGCGCGAGCGCGTCGGCAAGGCCGCGACGCTCCGCGAAAAGCGTCGCTGATCGCGCGATGACCTCGCGGGGCCCATTCGGCCCGCGATAATCGATCGGTGCCGAGCCTTCGCTACGAAAAAGCCCTCTGGGACCAAGGCCTCCTTCGGGTCGTCGGTGTCGATGAGGTCGGGATGGCCACCCTCGCCGGTCCGGTCGTCGCCGCTGCGTGCCTGGTCACGCCGGAGGTGCGGCTCATCCGCGCGGTCCGCGACTCCAAGCTCTTGACCCGCCGGCAGCGCGAGGAGCTCGTCCCCGAGATCCGCGCGCGGGTGACCCGCATCGGCATCGGTGCCGCGTCGGTCGCGGAGATCCATCGGCTCAACATCTATCACGCGAGCCACCTCGCGATGCAGCGGGCCCTTCGCCAGATCGGCGAGTACGACCACGTGCTCGTCGATGGCCGCCGGATCCTCGACCCGGCATTCGCGCCCGGTAAGCACACCGAGATCGTGAAGGGGGACATGAAGAGCTTCGCCATCGCTGCCGCGTCCATCATCGCGAAGGTCACCCGCGACCGGCTGATGGGGAAGCTCGCCGGGCGGTACCCGGGCTATGGCTGGGAGCACAACTGCGGTTACCCGACCATCGACCACCGCAAGGCGCTGCGCCTGCTCGGGGTCACGCCGTTCCATCGCCAGGACTTCGGGACGGTGAAGATCATGCTGCTCGGCGAGCAGCTCGAGCTGGACGTCGCGACGGCGTGACCACCATCGAGCGTCCGCCGCTCACCGTCCGGCCGTTCACGACGGACGACTACGCGACGTACGTCGGGCTGTCGAACGCGGCATACCCGGACTACGCATGGACCATCGAGGAGCTCACGCACTTCGATCAGGACTGGACGCCCGAGGGCTATTTCAAGCGGCGCGTGCTGGCCGAGGAGGCGGGCGTCGCCGTTGGCTATTGCGAGGTCTCGCACTCGCGCGGCCAGTTCGCGCCGGACAACTACACCATCGATCTCGTCGTCCGTCCGGACGCACGGCGGCGCGGGATCGGCCGCGCCCTGCTCGATGACGCGGTGGTCGCACTGGCTCCGCGCCGCGCGCACTGGATCCGCAACGGCGTCAAGGAGTCCGACGCGCACAGCGTGGCCTTCGCGAAAGCGATCGGCGCGGTCGAGCTGCGGCGCGACTGGGAGTCGCGCCTCGATGTGGCGTCGTTCGACCCGGCCCCGTTCGCGTCCGCGCCCGCACGCGCAGCCGCGGCCGGTGTCCGTCTCACGACCCTAGCCGCGGAACGCACCTCCGATCCCGACGCGGTCCGCAAGGCCTGGGTCCTGCACGAGGAAGCGCGGAAGGACGTGCCGGTCCTCGATCCGGCGACGCCGTCGCCGTACGAGCGCTTCGAGCAGAAGGTGCTGCGCGGGCCGTACGCGTTGCCAGAGGCGCACTTCATCGCGGTCCGCGACGGCCGCTACGTCGGCGAGTGCTCGATCGGGAAGGAAGGCACGGATCCCGGTGTCATCTACCAGCACCTCACCGCGGTACTGCGCGACGAGCGGGGCAAGGGCATCGCGATGGCCCTGAAGCTCAAGACGATCGAATACGCGAGGAGCGAAGGCCTCCGTGAGATCCGCACCTGGAATGCCTCGACCAACCGGCCGATGCTCGCGGTCAACGAAGCCCTCGGGTTCGCGAAGCAGCCGGCCTGGATCACGTTCGGCAAGGACCTCTCGGCCGCCTAGGTCCTACGGGATCGACCGGTACAACCGCAGGTATGTCGGTCGGAAGCCGCGGGCCGGCCAGAACCGCGATGCCTCGAGGTTGGTCATCCGCCAGTCGGTGATGATGGTCCGGTAGCCGTTGGCGCAAGCCCAGTCGATCGCGTGCGCGGTGAGGGCGAGGCCGACGCCCGTACCGCGCACCTCCGGCAGCGTTGCGGCGTTCGCGAGGTCGATGCTCGCCTCCGGGACGCGCAGGTCGCCCATCGGCCGGCGATAGAGCAGCACGTGTCCGACCGCCTGGCCCGCACGCTCGGCGACGAAATGCGTGAATTTCGGATCATCCCAAAGGGTCTTCCAATCGGTGATGAACCAATCGAGGTCCTCCACCCGGACGCCCGAGAAGCTGGGCGGTCGCTGGAGGTGTTGGACGAGGAGGCGATCGAAGCCCGCCGCGGCCCGCAGGTCCTCCGGCGTGCTCAGCCTCACCGTCACGTCAGCGCGCGGACCACCACCGGGGGTCGATGGCCGGGCGGCCAGCGCCGCGGACGTTCCGAAGGAGAGACGGTGCCACGGTGCGACCAGATCGTCGATCGCGGGCACGAACGCGAAATGCCGCGTCAGGCCGGCGTCCACCCAGCGTTCGGCGGCCGCCGCGTAGAGGTCACGCATCCGTTCTGGGTCGACCGATGCGTGTCCCGCGAAGTCGATTCGGATATGCGGGCCGCCGACATCGGTCGCCGGCCGGCCGATGATGTACCCGTCGACCGCGCCGGTCGCCACCGATACTGCGCCGGAGGCCCCGTCGGCCCTCAGCTCGCGCGAGACCTGCGCGCGAAAGTCGTCGATGGCGGGCAGGAGCGGCTCGACCGCGCGATGACGGGCGTGCCGCTCGGCGAGCAGGCGCGCCGCCGCGTCGACGTCGGCCGGCTCGAAGGCCCGAATGCGCGATCCCACGACCCCAGTGTCGGTCAGCCGATCGCGGCGCGGCAAGCGATGGTCGACGTGTCGATCGTGCCCGACGCACGCCGGCTGTTCGGTGACCAGGGCGAGGCTGTCGCTGCGCGTGAGCTCGAACGCCGCGGCGTGCGCATCGTCGCGCAATGCCCGCACAAGATATGGGGAGTTCGACCTCATCGGGCACGACCGCGGCTACGTGTTCGTGGAAGCGAGGACGCGCCGGCGCAGATCCTTCGTCAGCGCCATCGAAGCGGCCGACGAGCGCACGATCGCGCGGTTGCACGGCCTCGCGCGCGCGTGGGCCGCGGCGCATCGCGTGCGCGGACGCATCCGGCTCGTCGTGGCGGCCGTGACGGCGGACGCGGCGGGGATCTCGGTCGAGCTCGTTGAGGTCGCGGGCTAGAGCGGACCGCCGCTTGCGAAGATCTGCGCGCCGGCGGCGAACATCGCCGCGACCGTGGCCGCGATGGCCACGATGACGACGGCGACCCGACGGAGCGCGAACGCCTGGTCGGCCGTAAGGCGTCCGGCCCGGCGTGTGATCGGCGCGGGTCGGAGCGCGAAGAGCGCGGTGGCGTACGCGCGCTCGGCGATGGCGGCCTCGAATGCTCCACCGATCTCGAGCCGGGCGATGAAGCGGTCGTATTCCGCGCGGGCGCTCGCGGTGTCGCCGCCTATGGCGTACGCCGCGGCGAGCCTCCGGTGGGCGGTCCGGTCATCGGGAGCCAGGTCGACGGCGGTGAGCAGCGCGGCGGTCGCGGCCGTGCGGTTCCCGGAGCGGCTCAACGTGGCCGCGCCCTGGAGGAGCGCCTCAAGCTCGGCCGGGCTCGCTTGCTCGATCACCGTGCCGCTCCTCTTTCGGGCGCCGGAGCCTCCGGTGCACCCGGATTCGGTCGCCGAGGGCACCGTACTAGCGAGCCTCGGAGCGGGTCAATAGCCAGGACGGCGGTCCCCATCGGTAGTCCTATCGCCCGCTCGCCCGCTGTGCGGTCCCAGACCCGCGCCGGGCTAGACGCTGCCGGCGGTCGCCCGCGCCGCCTTCGCGCGGTACAGCTCGTCGTCCGCCTGGCGGAGCGCGTCCTCGGGATCGGTGCCGCGGCGCCACACCGCGATGCCGCTGCTCACGCCGCTGCCTTGGTCGCCGAGGCTCGCGATCCGCTGCCGGACGCGATACGCGACCTTGACGGCCTCGGGGCGATCCGCGTCCGGAAGGAGCACGACGAACTCGTCGCCGCCCGTACGGACGGCGATGTCCTCGCTGCGCAGCACTGCGCGCAACGAGTCCGCGATGCCTCGCAGCACCGCGTCGCCCGCGTGGTGACCTCGGGCGTCGTTCACGCGCTTCAGCCCGTCGACATCCAGTGACAGGATCGCGAACGGCTGATCGCGTCGGGTCGCATGGGCGGTCATGCGGCGGAGCGCGTCCCGCATGTAGTGACGGTTGTAGAGGCCGGTGAGCTCGTCGGTGATGGCCATGTGGAAGGCGTCATCGCGCTGCGTCGCGAGCGTCTCGGTGCGGGCAGCGAGCGCGCGCTGCGTCTCTCCGGTCGCCATGGCCGTTGTGGCGGCGAAGAATGTGATCGTGCCGACCTCGAAGAGCCGCGTCACGGTCAGGTCGCGGATCGCGTCGCTGTACGGCGCGGTGATGGCGAGGCCGACGAGGCCGACGGCGGACAGGGCGCCTTGCACCACGGCCTGGCGCCAGTTACCCGACAGGATCATCACCAGCACCGGCAACAGGTAGTAGGGGAAGTACACCGATGGGGCGCCCCCGGTGAGTCCGAGCATGATCACCATCACGCCCTGGGCGATCGTGGCGGCCACGAAGACCCGGCCGCGCGGGAACACCCGGCGCGGCAGCAGCGCGAACCAGCCCGCTCCGGCCACGAGGATCAGGGCCGCCGAGAGGAGCAGCCCGGCGCGGTCGACCGCGCGCGTCGTCGGCAGCACCGCATTGATCGCGATCACCGCAGCGAGACCGAACACGATGGCCAGACTCGCGGCGCGCACCCGCGCGCGGTAGACGGCCTGGGCCCGCAGGGCTTCGGCTCGAGCGGTACCGGTGTCCTCCAACGCGTCAGGCATGCTGGGCAACAGCGTGACCCGCCGGGGTCAATGTTCGGTAAACGCCGCTACCGCGGCGCGACACGGATGATCCGGTCGCCCGAGCCGTTGCTCGTGGTGACGTAGAGCGCGCCGTCGGGACCCTGCACGACGGAGCGGAGCCGCCCGTATTTCTGATCCAGCAGCACGTCTTTGGGGACGACGGACGTCCCGCTCACCGCGAATCGGCGCAGGTCCTGTTCCTTCAACGTCGCGACGAAGAGGGAGCCCGCCCAGTCACCCCATTCCGGGCCGGTGACGAACGCCGCGCCGCTCGTCGCGTAGGTGACGCTGCCCGAGGTCCAGATGGGATCGGTGAAGCCCTTGGCCGTCCCGCCGACGCCCTCCTGGTCCGGCCAGCCGTAGTTCTTGCCGGGCTGGAGGATGTTGATCTCGTCATTCGTGGTCGCGCCGTGCTCGATCTCGAAGATGACGTCGGTCCCCGGCTGGAAGGCGAGACCCTGGGGATTCCGATGCCCCATCGAGTACGCGTACGTGCGGCCGCCGGCGCCGGCGAGTGTCGGGTTGTCCGCGGGGATGGTGCCATCGGCGTTCACGCGCAGGATCTTCCCGTTGAGCGAGGTCGGGTCCTGCGCCAGACGGCCATTGCCGTTCTCGCCCATGGTCACCCAGAGCTTTCCGTCCGGCCCGAACCGCAGGCGGCAGCCGTCGTGGATGGACGCGGCGAGCGGCCCGGGCCGGAGGACGTAGCTGTCGAAGGAGAGCGAGTCGGTGCCGGCGCGGTAGCGCAGGATCTGGTTTCGCCACTCGCCGTTGTCCATGCGCGACGCGCACACGTAGACGAACCCGTTGGTGCCGAACGCTGGGTCCAGCACGATGCCCATGAGTCCGGCCTCGCCCATCGAGTGGACGTCGGGCACTTTCATGGAGCCGAGCCGTTTCGCGTTCGGCTGCGCGCTCTCGAAGATGACGATGTTGCCCATGCGCTCGGTCATGAACATCCGGCCGTCGGGGGCGAAGGCGATGTCCCACGGGATCGAGAGCCCGGATTGGATGACCGTGTCGACGATGACCGGTGCGCCGGACGCGGCCGGCCCCGGACCCGCGCTCCCGCCACCGCTCGCGCACGACGCGAGCAGGACGCCGAACAGCAACGCACGCCCCACCGGGCGGATGCCACTCACCATCCCGCATTGTGTCATTCGACCTGCGACACTCGTCCCTCTTGGGGGTGATGCGCCGATGAGGGAAGAGCCGCGGCGCATCGCCGGTCGTCTCGAGGCCACCCTGCGCATCCCAGACGGCACGCCGCGAGGCATCGCCGTGGTCAGCCATCCGTTACCTACGCACGGTGGGACGATGCGCAATCCGCTCGTCGCGGGCATCGCGCGGGCCATCGCCGGCCACGGCCTGCTCGCCCTGCGGTTCAACTTCCGCGGCGTCGGCGACAGCGCCGGCCGATGGACGGGCGGCATCGCCGAGGTCGAGGACTTGGACCTGGCCATCGCCGAGGCCCGCAGCATCGCGCCGGATCTGCCGCTCGCGCTCTCGGGTTTCAGCTTCGGCGCGGTCACCACGCTTCGGTGGCTGGCGCAGGGCGGCCATGCCGACGCCGTCGCGCTCGCGGGCGTGCCGCTCCGATCTGTCGCGTTCCAGCCGCACGAGCTTCCGCCGGTGCCGGATGGGACCTTCATCGCCGCGGCCGAGCTCGACCAGTACGGCACCGCAGCAGAGCTGCGCGCGGCGTACCCGCGCGCACGCATCGCCGAGATCGCAGGGGTCGACCACTTCTTCGGCGCGAAGCGGAACGAGGTCGGCGTGCTGATCGGCGACGAGGTCGCGCGAGAGCTCCGCTTACACTGAGCGCCCCGATGACCGCCGAAACGACCGTTCCGACCCTGTCTTCAGCGCCGTCGAAGACGCGGAAGCGCATCCTGACGGGCGATCGCCCGACCGGGCGGCTGCACCTCGGCCACTACGTCGGCACGCTCGAGAACCGGGTCAAGCTGCAGACCACCTACGACACGTTCCTGCTCGTCGCCGACTATCACATGCTCACGACACGTCTCGACCATCTGGACGAGATTGGTCAGAACGTGCGCGACGTCGTGCTCGACAACCTCTCCGCGGGCATCGACCCCGATCAGGTGACGATCTACCTGCAGTCGCTGGTGCCCCAGACGACCGAGCTGCATCTTTATTTCTCCATGCTGGTCACGGTGTCCCGGGCCCAACGCATCCCGACCTTGAAGGAGCAGCTGCGCGACCACGAGATCGCCCAGCCGTCGTATGGGCTCCTCGGGTATCCGATCCTCCAGGCCGCCGACATCCTGTGCGTGAAGGGCGACCTCGTCCCCGTCGGACGCGACCAGGAATCGCACATCGAGCTCACGCGCGAGATCGCGCGTCGCTTCAACGAGCTGTTCGGACCGGTCTTTCCGGTGCCTGACGCGCTCATCCCGAGCGACACGCTGCTGCCGGGCACCGACGGGAACTCGAAAGCCGGCAAGAGCCTTGGCAACGCCATCGATCTCGCGGACGATCCGGAGACGGTGAAGCGCAAGGTCATGGCGATGTACACCGACCCGAGCCGCATCCGGGCGACGGATCCGGGCAAGGTCGAGGGGAATCCGGTGTTCGCGTATCTCGACAGCTTCGACCACGACACCGCGGCGGTCGACGACCTGAAGGACCGGTACCGCGGGGGCCGCGTCGGCGACGTCGAGGTCAAGCGCCGCCTGGTGACCGTCCTCGAGGAGTTCCTCGGCCCCATCCGCGAGCGGCGCGCGCGCTTCGAGCGCGACCCGAAGCTCGTCGACGAGATCATCCGCGCGGGCAGCGATCGCGCGCGCGCGGATGCCCAGCGGACCCTGCATGACGTGCGTCAGGCCATGAAGCTCGACTACTTCGGCCTCTAGGGCCGGTCCGGTGCCGAGGCTGTACGCGCTCATCCTCTCCGGCGGCGCCGGCACGCGCCTCTGGCCGCGCTCGCGGCGCAAGAAGCCGAAGCAGTTCCTCGACCTCGTCGGCGATCGATCGATGCTGCAGGACACCGTTGATCGGGTCACCGAGCTCATCCCCGACGAACGCCTCTTCGTGGTCGCGCCACCGGAGCATCGGGCCCTCATCCACGAGCAGCTGCCGGAGCTCCGCGCCGATCACCTCGTCATCGAGCCGTACCCACGCGGGAATGCCGCGGCGATCGGCCTGGCGATGGCCGCGCTGCACGCTTTCGATCCGGACGCGGTCGTGGCAGTGCTGCCGTCCGATCACGTCATCGACAAGAAAAGCGCGTTCCGCAACGTCCTTCTTGCGGCGACGGCCGCCGCGGATGCGGGTTGGCTCGTGACCCTGGGCATCACGCCCGAGCGGGCGGACACCGGCTTCGGCTACATCGAGGCAGGGGAGCGCATCGAGCTGAACGCGCCGCTGCCGGTCCACAAGGTGAAGCGGTTCATCGAGAAGCCGAAGAAGGAGGCCGCCGAGAAGCTGCTGGCGGCCGGGGGCCATTACTGGAACGCCGGGATGTTCGTGTGGCGCGTCAGCGCGATCATCGATGCGTATCGGGAGCACCTTCCCAAGACCGCCCAAGCGCTGGAGGCGCTCGGCGACGCCATCGGCACGCCGCGCTACGAGAGCGTCCTCGCGGAGGTCTGGGAGGAGACCGACCGGACCACCATCGACTACGGCATCGCCGAGCGGGCCAAGAACATGGCGGTCGTGCCCGCCGATATCGGATGGCAGGACGTCGGGAACTGGAGCCGGCTGGCCGACATCATCCAGTCCTCGGCGCGCCTGTCGGCCGACGAGCACATCGCCCTCGACAGCGTGGGGAATTACGTCCACGCGCCGGGCAAGACGACCGTCACGATCGGGGTGAACGACCTCATCGTGGTCGAAACGGACGATGTCCTGTTCATCGCCGCGAAAGACCGGGCCGAAGATGTGAAGGCGGTCGTCGACCAGCTGACCCGGGAAGAAAAGGAACATTTGCTCTAGTTACAGCCTCTGCCAGGGGTGCGGGTTGCCGCCGCTGGTACCGTGGAACATGGGGAGGCGCCTGGAAGGGCGCCTTTTTCTCTAACTCGAGGTGAAATGGTCGTAGCCAAGCCGGCAGTCAAGCGAGCCAAACGGGCGGCGCCGAAGGCGCATGCCGTGGCGCCGGCTGCCCAGGCGGAGCTGGACGGCGCGCCCGCCGGGGAGCTCGAGGCCCCGGCGAAGGGCCGTAAGGGCGGGGATCTGGTGGTGGTGGAGAGCCCCACGAAGGCGAAGACCCTCGGCCGGATGCTCGGGGCGGGGTACACCGTCGAGGCCTCGTTCGGTCACATCCGGGACCTGCCGAAGTCGAAGATCGGCATCGATATGAAGACGTTCGCGCCCGAGTACGTCATCCCGCCGGACTCGGAGAAGCACGCCCGGCTCCTCAAGAAGGAAGCGAAGCTCGCCGATCGGGTGTGGCTCGCGAGCGATCTCGACCGCGAGGGCGAGGCGATCGCGTGGCATGTCGCGCAGATCATCAACGTCCCCGCGTCCAAGCTGCGGCGCGTGACCTTCCACGAGATCACCCCCGACGCGATCGCGGAGGCGTTCCGCAAGCCGCGCCAGATCGACCAGGATCTGGTCAACGCGCAGCAGGCCCGGCGGGTCGTCGACCGCCTCGTCGGCTACACGATGTCCCCGTTGCTCTGGAAGAAGATCCGGTACGGCCTCTCCGCCGGCCGCGTGCAGTCCGTCGCGCTGCGCCTGATCGTGGATCGCGAGCGCGAGATCCAGAAGTTCACGCCCGACGAGTACTGGTCAATCGACGCGCTGCTGGCGAACCACTCCGGCGAGTCCTTCACCGCAGAGGTGATCCAGCACAAGGGCAAGAAGCTCGCGATCGGTAACGCGACCGACGCGGAGACGCATCGCGCGGCGCTCGCCGACGCCGTCTACACAGTCGCCAGCCTGGAGAAGCGCGAGTCGTCACGGAGCGCCGGTGGTCCATACACGACCTCGACGCTGCAGCAGGACGCGTCGCGCAAGCTCGGCTACTCCGTGAAGCGGACGATGGTCCTGGCCCAGCAGCTCTACGAGGGCGTATCGCTCGGGCCGGACACCCCCGTCGGGCTCATCACCTATATGCGTACCGATTCGCTGCACCTCGCCGAAGGCGCGCTGAAGCAGTCGAAGGACGTCATCACCAGGGAATTCGGCGCGGCGTACGCGCTCGACAAGCCGCGCCACTTCAAGACCCGGAGCAAGGGCGCGCAGGAGGCCCACGAGGCGATCCGCCCGACCGACCTCGCGCGGACACCGGATCGGATGCGGCGGTTCCTCAACAAGGATCAGCTGCGCCTCTACACCCTCATCTGGCAGCGCACGCTCGCCTCGCAGATGGCGCCCGCGAAGTTCGAGAACACCCGGCTCGACGTCGGCGCGGACGGCTACACGCTGCGCGCGAACGGCCGCCGGGTCACCTTCGACGGATTCCTGCGCGTCTACCAGGAGGGAACGGACGAGCCGGAGAAGGTGGTCGCCCCGCTGCCCGAGGTCGTCGAGGGCGAGGAGCTGAAGCTGCTCGGGCTCGAGGCGGCGCAGCACTTCACCCAGCCGCCGCCGCGGTTCAACGAAGCGTCGCTCGTGAAAACGCTCGAGGAACACGGGATCGGCCGCCCGTCGACGTACGCGCCGACGATCTCGACGCTCATCGACCGGCACTACGTGCGGCGGGAGCAGCGCGCGCTCGTGCCGGAGGATGTCGGGTTCACCGTCGTCGACTTCCTCACCGAGCACTTCCCGGACATCGTCGACCTGGGCTTCACCGCGCGGATGGAGCTCGACCTGGACCGCGTCGCGGCGGGCGAAGTGGAATGGGAGCCCGTCGTGCGCGAGTTCTTCGTCCCGTTCGAAGCGCTCGTCAAAGAGAAGACCGCCTCGGTGAACAAGTCGGACGTCACCGAGGAGGCCACGGACAAGATCTGCCCGAAGTGCGGCCGTCCGGTCATCATCAAGCTCGGCCGCTACGGACGGTTCTACTCATGCACCGGATTCGTGAAGGGCAAGAAGGGCCAGCCCACGCCACCGGGTGGGTGCGACTATTCGGCACCGCTCGAGGGCGAGGAGCAGGGTCCGGAGATCATCGAGGGCGAGGTCTGCCCGGACTGCGGCAAGCCGCTCGCGAAGAAGCGCGGCCGCTTCGGTCCGTTCATCGGCTGCACCGGTTATCCCGATTGCAAGTACATCAAGAAGACCCAACAGAAGATGGGCGTGGTCTGCCCGCTGTGCGGTCAGGGCGAGCTGGTGCGCCGGCGCGGCCGGGGGCGGTCCGTGTTCTACGGCTGCGAGCGATACCCCGAATGCACCTTCACCGCGCGAGAGCTTCCGGTCAAGACGGAGGAGCCAGCCGTGCCCGCGGGCGCGGCGGAATAGCCTGAGCCTGCGCGCGATCCCGGTCCCGGCTGATGACGGGAGTGCGTGGGACGAGCTGCTTCGGGCCACCGGTCAGGTCCATCTGCTGCAGTCCGCCGGCTGGGCCCAGGTCAAACGCGGCGACGGCTGGCTCGTGCGGCGCTTCACGCTCGACGATGGCGGGCGCCGCGCCGGCGTCGCGCAGGTGCTCCTCAAGCCCGGTCCACTCGGCATCACCCTCGCCTACGTCCCGCGCGGCCCAATCGTCGCGGCGGCCGATCTTCCGGATGCGATGCGCGCACTGAGTGGCGCGTTGTCGGTCGATCGATGCGCCGGCCTGCTCGTCGACCCGGAGCTGCCCGAGGATCCCGATCTGGCATCGGCGTTGGCCCGCGCCGGCGCGCGTCCGGCAGGGGTCTTCGTCCAGCCGCGGCGCACGCTGCTCATGGACCTGAGCTCCACGCCCGAGGAGCTGCTTGCGGCCATGCGGAAAAAGACCCGTCAGTACATCCACAAGGCCGAGCGCGAGAGCGTGATCACGGAGGAGACGCGTGACGTGGATCGTTTCCTCGCGGTCCTGACGAAGGTCGCCGCACGCGATCACTTCGCCCTTCGAGCGCGTCCGTACTTCGAGCGCTTGCTCCAGGCGTTCGGCGACAGCGCGCACATGACGATGTCGCGCGTCGGGACCGAGGACGATGGCGCACTCCTGGCGGTGCGGATCGGCGACCGGGCCTGGGAGCTGTATGGCGGCTGGTCCGGGGCCCACGGCGAATCGCGGCCCTTCTATCTGCTCAAATGGCGGTCGTTGATAGGCATGAAGCAGCGCGGCGTGGTCCGCTACGACATGTGGGGACTGTCCGAGCACGAGGGGGACGAGCTCGCCGGGATCGAGAACTTCAAGCTCGGGTTCGGCGGCGTGGTCGCGACCTGGGCCGGCACGTTCGACCTGCCGGTGGTCGCCCCGCTCTATCCGCTGTGGCGGCTCGCCGGGCGCCGCCGCCTCGCCGCCAGCGCCCGATGACCGACGCGCCCGAGGCGTGGGACCGCGCCGCGGCGCAGGGGCCGGGCGGCCACGTCATGCAATCGAGCGTGTGGGCCGCGATCCGCGAGGCGCAGGGCTGGACGGCCGAGTTCCTCCGTCCCGGGGGCGGCCACGCGCTCGTGCTCTGGCGCCCGCTGCCGGGTGGCCTGCGCTTCGGCTACTGCCCGCGCGGTCCCGTCGCCTCCGACGCGGCCCTGCCCGAGGTCCTCCGCGCCCTGGCGGAACATGCGAAGGAGACCGCGGGGGCGCTGGTGCTGAAGGTCGATCTCGAGCGCACCGCTGACGCGGCAGGCGCCGCGCTGCGGTCCGCGGGTTTCGTGCGCGGACCCGATATCCAGCCGGTCGTCGCGACGCTGGAACGACCGCTCGTCGACGGGGCGCCTGATGACCTGATGGCCGGCTTGGAAAAGGACACCCGCTGGAGCGTCCGCCAGCCCGAGAAACGGGGGGTGCAGGTGTACCCGGGCACGAGCGATGAGGACCTCGGTGCGTTCTATGACCTGTATGCGCTGACCGGCCGCCGCGCCGGCTTCATCACCCGGACCGAGACGTACTACCGGACGGTGTGGCGCCGGCTCATCGACGCGGACCTTGCGACGTTGTGGCTCGCCGACCACGAGGGCCGCCCGGTGGCCGGAGCGATGACCTGGCACTGCGGCGATCGCGAGGTCTACCAGTACGGCGCGACGAACGACGCGGGCCGCAAGGTCTACGCGGCCTACGGGCTGCTGTGGCGCTGCATGCTCGAAGCGCACGCGCGCGGGGCGAAGACCTTCGACTTCGGGGGGATCCCGGCCGATCCGTCCGACGCGAGCGATCCGATGCACGGCCCCTACCAGTTCAAGAAGGGGTTCGGCGGAACGGTCACCCGGTGGGTGGGCGCGCACGATGCCGTCCCGCGGCCGCTCGCCTACCGCGCCTTTCAGCTGCTCGAGCCGGTCTACACCCGCGCGCTGCAGCTACGTCGCGGACGGGGAGGCGGCGAGTGAAGCTCGGCGCGCTCCTGTCGCAGGCGAAGATCCCGCTCCCCGATGCGGCGGCGGACATCGACGTCCGCGCGATCGCGTACGACTCCCGGAACGTGAAGCCGGGCTCGCTCTTCATCGCGGTACCGGGATTCCATCGGGATGGCACCGACTTCGTGCCCGCGGCCATCGCCAATGGCGCGGTCGCCGTCGTCGCCGAGCGAGCCGTCCAGGCCGATGTGCCGGTGGCCGTCGTTCCCGACACGCGGGCCGCCCTCGCGGATCTGGCCGCCGAGTTCTTCGACCATCCGACGCGAAAGCTGAAGGTGGCCGCGGTCACCGGGACCGATGGCAAGACGACGACGGTCCATCTCGTCTCCGAGGTCCTCGAGGGCGCCGGGGAGCGCACCGGATACGCGACCACGGTCGACTTCAAGCTCGCCGATCACGAGTGGCAGAACGACACCCGCCAGAGCACCCAGGAGGCGCTCGAGCTCCAGGAGTTCTGCGCGGAGCTGCTCGTGGCGGGCGGCACGTGGGGTGTGCTCGAGGCGACATCGCACGCCCTCGCCCTTCGGAAGATCCGCAACATCGACGTCGATGTGGCGGTATTCACGAACATCACCCCGGAGCATCTGGATTTCCACGGCACGCTGCAGGAGTACCTTCGCGCGAAGGGCATCCTCTTCGAGATGCTCACGCAGGGGCAGGACAAGGGCGTGCCGAAGACCGCCGTGCTGAATGCGGACGATCCGCACTGGCGTTACCTCGCGGATCGCGCGGCCGGCGCGCGCGTGATCTCGTACGGGATCGACGCCCTGGCCGACGTGCAGGCGGCCGTCCTGGCTGCCGACGCGAACGGCTCGCGCATCAAGATCACCGCCGGAGGCGAGAGCGTGGAGCTGCAGCTTCCGCTCGTCGGGCGCTTCAACGTGCACAACGCCCTGGCCGCCACGGGCGCCGGCCTCGCTGCCGGCGCGTCGCTGGCCCAGTGCCGTGACGCGCTCGCGCATGCCGTGCCCGTCCGCGGCCGGATGGACCGCATCGACGCCGGTCAGCCATTCACGGTCATCGTCGACTACGCCCACACGCCGGAGTCGCTGGAGAAGGTGCTCGCCCTCCTCCGCCCGCTCACCGCCGGGAAGCTGATCGCCGTGTTCGGCAGCGCCGGCGAGCGCGACAGGACCAAGCGGCCGAAGCTCGCCGCCGTGGCCGCGACGTACGCGGACCGGTTCTTCATCACGCAGGAGGACCCGCGGTTCGAAGACCCGGCCGCGATCCTGGCCGAGATCGAAGTCGGGGCCGTCGAGGCGGGGAAGCAGCGGGATCGGGACTACCAGGTCATCGACGACCGGACGGCGGCGATCACCGCGGCCATCGCCGAGGCCGCCGAAGGTGACACCGTTCTCCTTGCGGGCAAGGGCCATGAGGGCTCGATCATCGTCGGCGAGGAGAAGCTGCCCTGGGACGAAGCCGGAGCCGCCCGAGCCGCCCTCCGCGCGCGCGGGTTCACCGGATGAACCGGATGCGCGCGGGCGGCGCCGCGGCCACTCGAGCCCAAACGCGCGCGTACGGCGAACAGGTCGACGTGCTGGTAGCCCAGCTGCGCACGGAGATCGGCGTGCCCACGACGCCGGCCCGTACGCCCGCGCTGGTCGTCTTGATGGGGTATCCCGGCGTCGGCAAGACCCACTGCGCGCGGCTCCTCGCCGCCCGCCTGTCGGGGGCGCATATCGCGAGCGACGAGCTGCGCAGCAGGCTGTTCATCGCCCCGACGTATGGGGGCGAGGAGAACGCGACCGTGTTCAAGTGCGTCGACGCGCTGGTGGAGGGCCTGCTCGCCGAGGGCCATCGGGTCATCGTCGACGCCACGAATCTGCTGGCGAGCTACCGCGCCGCCAGCGTCGGCGCGGCCGCGCGGCGAGGTGCGCCCGTTGTCTTCGTGCACGTCACCGCCGACGAGCCCTCGATCCGCAGACGGCTGGCCGAGCGCCGCACCGCGCGCGCGGCGCACGATCACTCCGACGCCGATGAGACCGTGTACGAGCGGATGCGCGATCGGCCGTTCGAGCCTCCGGCGGAAGGACACCTCGAGCTCGAGAACGGTCCGGCCCTCGATGCGAACGTCGACCGCATCGCGGCCGAGGTGGAGCGGCTGTGCGCCTCCGCGATCTGATCTTCGGCGTCCTCGCGGTCGCGCTCCTCGTCGGCTACATCGCCGTCGGCCAGCGCATCGGGCCTCTGCTCCTGCCGGCCGCTGCCGCCACGGCGACCCCACCGCGGCCGACGGGCAACGTGGCCGCGCCGACAATCGGCGGCACGATCGCGTTCGTCCTGCGCGGCGACGTGTTCGTGCTGCGCGGCGGTCAGTACGCCTCGCGGACCGAGGAGGGCCGCTCGCAAACGCCGGCGCTCAGCGCTGACGGGCAGTCGATCTACTTCGCGCGGATCGAGCAGATCGACGGCAAGAGCGAGGTCGACGGCGCGGTGGTCAATGCCCGGCTCGGCTACAGCGTCATCGTTCGCAAGCCGGCCAACGGCGGAAGCGAGGAGATCCTCCTCGACGGTCTGGTGAAGGTGTCGAGCGGCTTCCATCAGGTCAAGTGGTACCTCGCGCCCGCGCCGTCGCCGGATGGGAAGCGTCTCGCGGTGATCGAGGCGGACCCGGACGGCTCTTCCGATCTGATCGTCCTCGATCTGACGACGCCGAAGAAGGCGCCGGCGATCCTGTCGACCGGCGCGGACTGGGCCGATCCGGCGTGGTCTCCCGACGGGAAGACGATCGTCGTGACGGCATACGACAGCGGCGCGCCGGGGCTGCTGCTGAAGCCGGCCGACGGGATCACCCGCTCGAGCCCGTTGCACGGTCTGCCCGACGGGGAGCCGTACCGCCCGGCCTTCTCGCCCGACGGCAAATGGATCGTCTACACGCTGCGGCACGATGGGCGGAATGATCTGCACGCCTTCGAGCTCGCGACGGAGCGCGACATCGCCCTGACGAGCGATGGGGAGAGCTGGAACCCGACCTTCTCGCCGGACGGGACGCAGCTGGCGTTCCTCCGCGCGACGGCGTTCATCATCGATGTCTGGGTGATGGATCTGGGCGGCGGGCTCACGAGCGGCGGCGCGCCCAAGGGCACCCAGAAGATCACGAAGGGCGAGGGCGTCGATGGCGCGAACCGCCCGAGCTGGAGCCGTTAGCCGCTAGACGAGCCGCCGCCGGATCTGCGCGGACACGAAATCCATCGCCGCGACGGTCACGACGATCAGCAGGATGAACGTCCCGGCCGTGGAGTAGCGGAGCAGCTGGATGTTCTGGAACAGTGCGACGCCGATCCCGCCGCCGCCGACGAGCCCGACCACGTTCGCGAGCCGGACATTCGTGTCGAGGCGGTAGATCGTGAACGAGATGAACGGGTTCACGAGCTGCGGGAGGATCGCCGCCCAGACGACCTGGAAGCGGTTCGCGCCGGTGGCCGTCATCGCTTCGGCCGGGCCGGCGTCGATGCCCTCGATGGCCTCCGAGTAGAGCTTGCCCATGACGCCGACGTTGTGGAAGGCGATAGCGAACACGCCGGACGCGTTGCCCAGGCCGAACAGCGTCAGGACGATGAGCACGACGATCAGCACGTCGATCGAGCGGATCACGGTGAACACGAGGCGGACGACGACGTAGATCGCCTGGGTCACCGGGCCTCCGGCCATGATGTTCCGTGCGGCGAGGAATGACAGGGGGATCGCGATCACCGCCGCGAACGCCGTGCCCATGATGCCAAGGAAGATCGTGACGATCATGAGCCCGCCGGCCGTGTCCCAGAACGTCTCGAACTCGTTCTGCGGGGTCATGACGCTCCAATCGAAGTGCACGAGCTGGAGGAGGACCTGCCCCATGTACTCGGGGTTGGCGCGCGACACGTCGATGTCGACGATCTTGAAGCCGACGATCAGCACCGCGAGCGTCGCGACGACCGCCACGTTGCGGCGCCAGCTGGAGAACGGATTGCGGGTCAGCTCGGGAGGCACCGGGAGGCCGCGGGTCGTGAAGTACTCGGCCATCAGCGGTCCGGCGGGATGCGCGGGTCCATTGCCGGCGCATCGATCGCGTCCCCGGCCTCCGTCGGAAGTGGATCAGTGCGGCCGAGCCCGATCTCGACCTCGACGGCGTCCTCGCCGTAGATCTCCTTGAACCGACGATCGTCGATGTCCGCGGGCTTGCCGTCGAAGGCGACCTTGCCGGCCTTCAGCGCGATCACCCGGGTGCCGTACCGACGGGCGAGCGACAGGAAGTGCAGCGAGCAGATGACCGTGATGCCGTCCTTCTTGTTGATCTCCTCCAGGTACTTCATGACCGAATGGCTCGTCGCCGGGTCGAGGCTGGCGACGGGTTCATCGGCGAGCATGAGGTCGGGCCGCTGCATCAGCGCGCGCGCGATGCCCACGCGCTGCTGCTGGCCGCCGGAGAGCGCGTCGGCGCGGCCAAAGGCCTTTTCCACGATGCCGACGCGACCGAGATTCTCGAACGCGAGCGCGACGTCCTCATGGGTCGGCCGGCCCGCGATGGTGCGCCAGGTGGTGCGGTAGCCGAGCCGTCCGGCTAGGACGTTCGTGAACACCGAGCTGCGTTTCACGAGGTTGAACTGCTGGAAGATCATCCCGATCCGCCGGCGGATGCGGCGCAGCTCGGCGCCGGTCGCCCGCGTCACGTCGATGCCATCGAAGGTGACGGTCCCCGCGGTCGGGTCGACGAGCCGGTTGATGCAGCGGAGCAGCGTCGACTTCCCGGAGCCCGATAGGCCGATGAGCACGATGAACTCGCCCTTCTGGAAGTCGAGGGAGACGCCATCCAGCGCTCGGGTGCCGGTCGGGTACGTCTTGACGAGATCGCGTATCGAGACGAGCGCGGTCACCGCGGCGACTCTAAATGAACACGCCCGCCGGACTGACCCGGCGGGCGTGTTCGCTCGATCGGACGGAGCGCGCTAGGGAGCCTTGCTCGGGCTCGGGCTTGGTGTCGGCGGAGGCGGCGCCGGAGTCTTCGCGGCCTCGGCGGCAACATCGATGCCCGCGAGCTTGGCCGCGTCACGAACCGGGTTGTAGAAGTCGGCGCTGACCTTCTGCAGGCCGTTCCAGTTGAACAGCGATGCGCAGGTGGCCGCCCCTGGAGCCGCCGCGCAGTAGTCGATGAGGGCCTTCGTGATCTGGTCCGTAATGTCCTGCGGGATGCTCTTCGCGACGGCGATGCCGTCGTTCGGGATCGGGCCGGCGGTGTCGATGACCTTGGTCTTGGTCATGATGTCAGCCGGCATGCCGGCGCTGGTGCGGACGTCGATGAACGATGCCGCGCCGTCCGCGGTGCCCTGGTACACGGCGAGGGCGGCCTTGTCGTGGCCGCCGGCGAAGACCGTTGAGCTGAAGAACGTCTTGGGGTCCTGCCCGGTCTTGCTCTTGATGAGCAGCGTCGGGAACAGGTACCCCGACGCGGAGATCGGGTCGACGAACGCGAACTTCTTGCCCTTGAGGCCGTTCAGATCGGTGATGCCGCTGTCCGAGCGGACCAGGATCTGCGACTTGTAGGTCGTGGCGAGCGCACCCGTATCGTCCTTGCGGAGCGCGCTCAGGATCGGCGTGCCGCAGCCCTTGTCGAGCAGCAGCGTCATCTGGAGCGGAGCGATCGCGGCCAGATCCGTCTGGCCCGCGCACATCGCTTCGATCTGCGCCGCATAGCTCGTCGGGATGATGACCTTGAACTTCAGGCCGGTCGCCGACGAAAGGGCGGAGGCCATCGCGTTGCCGCTCGCGGTGATGCGTGCGACGTCCTGCGATGGCGTGAACGCGAAGATGATCGGCCGGTTGAACGACCCGATGCGGTCGGTCTTCGCTGCCGCCGGGGTGCCTGTCGCACCACCGGACGTGCTCGCTCCGCCGCTACACGCTGAAATGAGAACGATGGCGGCCAGCACCCACCCGAGCCGGCTCGCGGTCCTACCGAGCATGCCATCCTCCTTGTTCTGGAAGCACCTATCATAGTCACTGTTCATGACGTTTTTGACCAAGCTCGCGGCCGCGTCGCGAGCTCGGGACAGCGTGATCTGCGTCGGCCTCGACCCTGAACCGGACCGCATTCCCGAGCACCTGGGTCGCGGCGCACAGGCGGCCGTCCGCTTCCTCCGCAAGATCGTGAACGCGACGAGCGATCACGCCTGTTGCTACAAGCCGAACATGGCCTTCTTCGAGCGCTACGGCTCGGCCGGCCTCGACATCCTCGGGTTGACGTTACAGGCCATCCCCTCCGACATCCCCGTGATCATCGACGCCAAGCGCGGGGACGTCCCCAACACGGCGGCTGCGTACGCCGAGGCGCTGTTCGATCGCTTTCACGCGGATGCCGCGACGGTGGCGCCGTACCTTGGGTTGGATGGGATCGCCCCGTTCACCGAAAAAGGCTATGCCCTCGTGCTCGCGCGGACGAGCAACCCGGGGGCCGGAGACTTCCAGGACCTCCTGGTCGATGGCCGCCCGCTCTACGAGCACGTCGTCGAGCGGTGCGTGACCGCGTTCCCGGCGGAGCAGTGCGGGTTCGTCGTCGGCTCGACGTATCCGGCCGAGGCTGCGCGGTTGCGCACGCTCGCCCCGGACCGGTTGTTCCTGATGCCCGGCGTCGGCGCGCAGGGCGGCGAGATGGCGAGCGCGATCCGCGCCGGACTCGACGCCCGTGGTGGCGGAGTCCTGCCCTCGGCCTCTCGCTCCATTTTGTATGCGGAGTCCGGTGAGGGGTTCGAGTCGGCGGCGGCCCGGGTCGCGACCGAGCTCAAGCTACAGGCGAATGAAGCGCGCACCGCCGCGTCGGGGAGCGCGCGCTGATGTTCGGCATCGGGACCGGCGAGCTCCTGCTGCTGCTCGTGCTCGCGCTCATCGTCCTTGGCCCCGAGAAGATGCCGAAGCTCGCCCGTGACCTCGGCCGCGCGCTCGCCGAGTTCCGCAAGACGAGTGACGAGCTGCGCACGGAGTTCCTCAACGCGGACAAGTACCTCGACGCGGCGGCGAAGACCGCGCCGGTCGCGCCCGTCGCGATCCCCGCGACCGCGACGCCCGAGCTCCCGCTCACGGAGGCAGCGATCGCGACGGACGTGCCGACGGAGTTGCCGGCCGAGGTCGCACCCGAGCCGGACGAGACGGCCTTCGACAAGGAGGCCCGCGAAGCGCGCGAGCGGCTGCGGGATCCCGCGCGCCTGGAGCAGGCCGCGGCGGAAGGCTGGAAGACCCCGACCGACGAGGCGGGCACATCCGACCGGTGGGGCTAACGCGTCCAGGCGACCTATACTTCGTGTTGACGAGCGCACCCGATCGAACGGGTCGCGCTCTTTCTTTCGCCTGATCCGGAGGACGCTTCCCTCATGAGTCGTGCGTGGGCCTGGGTCATTGTCGTTGTCGCGGTGCTGGCCGTGTGGGTCGATATCCCCAAGCACCAGATCAGCTTCCCGTTCGAGTGTCCGGGGATCTGTTACCGGCTCGGCGGCACGTCGACCTTCGTCGAGATCAAGACCCACCTCGGTCTGGACCTGCAGGGCGGCACGCAGCTCGTGCTGCAGCTGCATCCGGAGCTCATCCCCGGCGGCACGACGACCTCGATCGACGATCTGAACGCGCAGGCCCGCGTGGTCATCGACCGGCGCATCAACTCCCTTGGCGTCAGTGAGCCGGTCATCGAATCGCTCGGCGCGAACAAGATCCTGCTCCAGCTGCCCGGCGTGTCAGATCTCACCGAGGCCCAACAGATCGCCACGCAGCAGGCCTTCCTCGAGATCAAGGTGCCCGACGCTGCGACGGCCGGGACGTACAAGTCGCTCACGCCGCCGCTCACCGGAGCGAACCTCAAGCCGACATTCGTCGAGTTCCAGGGATCGAATAACGCCCCGGTGGTGCACTTCGAATTCCGGCCGCCCGACGACGCTCGGTGGGTCCAGCTGTCGAAGGACTATTTGAACCAGCCGGTGCAGATCAACCTGGACAACAAGGAGATCTCCGCACCGCGGATCAACCAGGTGTTCTCTAGCGGCAGCGGGATCATCGAAGGCAACTTCACCACGAAGACCGCGAAGGACCTCAGCACGCTCCTGAACTCGGGCGCCCTGCCGGTGCCCCTCGAGATCGTGCAGTCGAGCCGCGTCGAGCCCACGCTGGGCCAGGACTCCGTCCGGCGAAGCATGGCTGCCGGCGCGATCGGCCTGTTGCTCGTCGCGCTGTTCATGATCCTGTACTACCGCCTGCCCGGCGTGATCGCGGTCATCGCGCTCCTCTTCTACACGGCCCTGACGTACGCGGTCTTCCGGCTCATCCCGGTGACGCTCACGCTCGCGGGCGTCGCCGGATTCATCCTGTCCATCGGTATGGCCGTGGACGCCAACGTCCTCACCTTCGAACGGCTCAAGGAAGAGCTGCGGGCGGGAAAGTCCCTGCGGGTGTCGCTCGATGAGGGCCGCCGCCGGGCCTTCCCGTCGATCCTTTACTCGAACCTCGCGACGATCCTCACCGCGCTCATCCTCTTCAACTTCGGCACTGGGACGGTCAAGGGCTTCGCCCTGACGCTCATCGTCGGTGTGGTGGTGTCCTTCTTCACCGCTGTCTTCGTGACGCAGCTACTGCTGCACGCGGCGATCGAGTACCCGTCGCTCCGCCGCCGCCGGCTATGGGGCGTCGAAGAGCGGCCGGCCGACGACACCACCGGCGGCCGCGCTGCCGCCAGGGTGACCGTCTAGTGCTGTTCCGCTTCGTCGAGCGCAAGCACTGGTACTTCCTCCTGTCGGCCATCCTCATCCTGCCCGGCGTGTTCTTCCTCGCGATCGGCGGCCTCAAGCCGGGCATCGAGTTCAAGGGTGGCACCCTGCTCGACCTGCGATTCACCTCGCCGCCAGCCGCGACCGAGCTGCATGACGTGCTCGCCGGCCTGGGCCATCCCGAAGCGATCGTCCAGGGTGCGGAGGGCGGTCGGATGGAGGTCCGCACCCTCACGCTGAAGACCGACGCGACCACGAATGAGACCGTGACCGTCGAGCAGGCGATCAAGGCGAAGTACCCGACGACCTATATCGACGA
The DNA here is from genome assembly GCA_030948585.1 of Chloroflexota bacterium. Lineage (GTDB taxonomy): Bacteria > Chloroflexota > Limnocylindria > P2-11E > P2-11E > UBA4735. The sequence continues at coordinate 8,141 of JALZAB010000048.1, read as the reverse complement.
CAACGCGTCCACGGTGAGCCCGTCGTTCAGCGCGGAGCTCGTCACGAATGCGGTCCGCTCGATCGTGTTCGCATCAATCCTCATCGTGTTGCTCATCGCATTCGCGTTCAAAGAGTTCGGCTGGTCCGCGTTCCGCTACGGGATCGCGGCGATCATCGCACTGCTGCATGACGCCCTGGTGGTCCTCGGCCTGTTCGCGATCCTCGGCTACTTCCTAAACGTCGAGGTCGACAGCCTCTTCGTGACGGCGGTCCTCACGATCATCGGTTTCTCGGTGCACGACACGATCGTCGTGTTCGACCGGATCCGCGAGAACCTGCACCTCAACCGCGGCGAGGCGCTCAACCCGGTGATCAACTACTCGATCATGCAGACCCTCGCGCGGAGCGTCATCACGTCGCTCACGGTGGTGCTCACGCTGCTTGCGCTGTACCTGTTTGGGGGCTACTCCATGCGCACGTTCGCGCTTGCGCTGGTGGTCGGGATCGTGTCCGGGACGTACTCGTCCATCTTCAACGCGAGCCAGATCATCTCGCTCTGGCAGGAGATCGAGGACCGCATCCGCCACCGTGGGCGCCGGACGTCCGGAGCGGCCGCCGCAAGCTAGACGCCGCTGCCGGCTTGTTGCGCCCGCTACCGCGCGTACGCCTTCGCCAGCTGGGCGAGGGTCACGAAGCGCACCGGTCCGGCGTCCGCGTCGTACCGCAGCGGGCTGAATGCGCCGAGGAGCGCTTCGATGGCGGCGCGCTCGGCGGGGACGATCGTGCCCGGATGGCTCACGACCGTGATGGTCTTCCGCGCGGTGGCGACGACACCCGCGGCCGCGAAGAGCGCAAGGTTCGCGCGGATCTGCGGCTGGATGGACGACACGGTGAAGGCGTACGTGTTGCCGCCGATCGTCGGCGCCTCAAGCAGCGGCAGATCGCCCGTCGCGTTCGCGTCCGTCCGCGACGGGGTATACGGCTGCGCACCGGCCGGCAGGTCCCAGGGGTAGGGCACGCGGCCGATGGGCGGGTAGTCGCGAGCGACGGCGGTGCAGTCGACGGTGAAGCCGGACGCCGCGACGGCGCGGAGCGTCGCCGCATCGCCGATGTCTCCACCTGCGCGGAACGACGTGGGCGTGGGGAGGCCGTGCTGGAGCATGAGCTTCACCCCGTATCCGATCATCGCCTGCTGTTCGTTCTCTGGATACGCGGTCATCGGGACGTCATACCCGTCACCGCGTCCGGCCCAGCTCGGGGCGAGGCGGGGAACGAGGCCGGCGGCGCGGACGTAGTCGGTCCACATGTGCAGGTGCAGCGCGACCTCGTCCCCTTTCGCCAGCCGGCCCTTCGTCCACGCGAGCATCGCGTCCTGCCGCTCCGCCGACACCTGATCCGACGTCCAGGCGCGCGGGTTCCAGAACACACTCATCGGGATCTTGAGGCTGTCGGCGATCGCGGCGGTGTTGGCCATCTCGGCATCGCCCGACGCGTCGCCTTCGAAGTCGAGGGTCCAGAGCACGTACTCGGGCTGGGTGAGTAGGAATCCATCTGCCGCCACCGTCCGGGAGGTCGTCGCATCCAGTCGCTCGAGGATCTGGATCGGTTGGAAGCCGGGCATCAGACCGTCGAGAGCGACGTCGGCCGTCCAGGTGTTCCCCGTCGAGCGCACCAGCGGCGTGGTCGGGCTGATCGCTCCGGAGCGCTCCGACAGGTAGACGTACGGAGCGCCGGCGGTCGGATCACCGTCGAACGTCACGCTGACCTTCAGTGGGGAGCGATCGAATCCATCCGGCACCGTGTGCCAGTGGCGATCGAGGGTCAGATGCGCAGGGACCGGCGCAGGCAGGCCCGGTGTCGGCGACGCGAAGACGCTGGTCCTCAGCGGAGTGGGGGTCGGGGTCGGGACCACTGTCTGCGGGGTGCAGGCACCGATGACGACGGCCAGGACGGACACCCATAGCCGATACTTAGAGGTCATGACGCTCGTTCCGCAACGTCGATGGATCATCCCGCGGTCGGTCGGCGCATCGGCTGGCGATGTGCCCGATGGTATCCCTGGCCTCGTCGCGCAGATCCTTCGCACACGCGGCCTCGCCGACGCGGACATGCCCGCGTTCCTCACCCCGAAGCTCGCGGCCGACGGCCCGCCGCTGGTCGATCTCGACCGGGCCGTGGACCGCATCCGCCGTGCGCTCGCCGCCCGCGAGCGCATCGTCGTCTATGGCGACTACGACGTGGACGGCATCGCAGGCTCCGCGATCCTCGTGCGCGCCTTTCGGCACTTCGGGGTCGCGGTGGCCGCATACATCCCCAACCGCTACGAGGAGGGCTACGGCCTCAACGCTGCGGCGCTGCGCGAGCTGGCCGCGGACGGCACCACGCTCGTCATTTCGGTCGACTGCGGTGTGACCGCCGTGGCCGAAGCGCAGCTGGCGCGCGAACTCGGCATCGATCTCATCATCACCGACCACCACCATCCGCCGCCGCTCCTGCCCGACGCGTACGCCCTCGTGAATCCACGCCGGCCCGGGGACGTGTCGGAGGACAAGGAGCTTGCCGGCGCCGGCGTCGCTCTGCGGCTCGCCCGCGCGCTCCTCGGCGACCTCGCGTACGCGGTGAAGGAGGACGAGCTGCTCCAGCTGTGCGCGCTCGCCACCGTGGCGGACGTCGTTCCGCTTCGTGCGGAGAACCGGGCCATCGTCGCGGCCGGGCTCCGGGCCCTCAACCGGGCCCCGCTCATCGGCGTGCGCGCGCTCGCGGAGCGCGCGGGCGTGAAGCTCGGTCGTGTCGGCGCGTCGGACATCGGCTTCGGCCTCGGACCGCGGCTCAACGCCGCCGGACGCATCACCGACGCTAGCGATGCGCTTCGGCTGCTCCTGACCGAGGATGCGGTGGAGGCGAAGGCCCTCGCGAACACGCTCGAGGAGCGGAACCTCGAGCGGCAGCGGCTGACGAATGACGTCGTCCGCGGGGCGCGGGAGGCGGCCGCGGCGTATCCCGAGGCGTGGGCGACGGTCGTGGCCGACGCGGGGTGGCAGGCCGGCATCGTCGGCCTCGCCGCGTCGCGGCTCGTCGAGGATCACGGCGGGCCGGCATGTGTCATCGCCATCGACGGCGACGAGGGCAAGGGGTCCTGTCGCAGCATCGCGTCCGTGCACATCGCCGAGGCCCTGGCGCGCTGCGGCGATCTGCTGATCAAGCACGGCGGTCACGCGATGGCGGCAGGCTTCTCGATCAAGGCCGCCGACATCGATCGCTTCCGTGAACGGCTTGACGGCATCGTGCGCGAGATGCTCGGGGACGTGCGGCCGGTCGCGACGCTCCATGTGGACGCGACCATCGATCCGGAGGTGCTGACGCCGCGACTCGCCCTCGAGCTCGCGATGCTGGAGCCGTGCGGCGCGTTGAACCCGCGGCCGCACCTGCTGCTCCGCGACGTGCGGGTCTACGGCATCCGTCAGGTCGGTGCGGATTCCGACCACCTGCGCTGCAAGATCACCGTGGGCAAGTTCACGTTCGACGCGATGGCGTTCCGCCGCGGCGATCGAGCTGACGCGATGACCGATGCCGGCCGCGTCGACGCGGTCGTCACCGTCGGCGCCGGACGCACCGGCTTCGTGGAGCTCGAGCTCCGTGACTTCGGTCCGGTCGGCACCGCGGCGAAGTTCGTGGACGAGCTGGTGGTCGCGTAGTGGCGCAACCGGCCGCATCGGATCACGCGGGCTTCGCGGCGCGGATCGTCGGCGTCGCCGACAAGCTGCGGCCGAACCGGAAGCAGATCGACGCCGAGTCCGCGATCGACGAGATGCTCCGGCACTATCCGGATGGGGACGCCGAGCTCGTCCGCCGGGCGTACGCGTATGCCGCCGAGGCCCACGAGGGTCAGCGCCGGGTCTCGGGCGGGCCGTACATCGAGCATCCGGCCGCCGTCGCGCTCCTGCTGGCCCAGCTCGGGATGGATCCCGCGACGATCGCCGCCGCGATGCTGCACGACGTCCCCGAGGACACCGCCCGCACCAACGACGACATCCGCCGCGAATTCGGCGACGAGATCGCGCGGCTTGTCGAAGGGGTCACGAAGCTCTCGCAGTTCTCAGGGAAGTCCTCGGACGAGCGGCAGGCCGAGAACATCCGCAAGATGTTCCTGGCGATGGCCGATGACCTGCGGGTCGTCGTCATCAAGCTCGCGGACCGCCTGCACAACATGCGGACCCTCGGCGCCCTGCCGCCGGACAAGCAGACCCGCATCGCCCGGCAGACGATGGAGATCTACGCGCCCCTCGCGCACCGCCTGGGCATCTGGCAGATCAAGTGGGAGCTCGAGGATCTCTCGTTCAAGTACGTCGAGCCCGAGCACTACAAGGAGCTCGCCGAGCTGCTCGCGTCACGGCGGGCGGTACGCGAGCGCTACATCGACCGCACGATGAAGATCCTGACGAGCGAGCTCGAGAAGGCCGGGATCAAGGCGGAGATGTCCGGCCGGCCGAAGCACCTCTGGTCCATCGCCCAGAAGATGAAGCGGAAGAACGTCAGCGTCGATCAGGTCTACGACCTGCTGGCCATTCGCGTGATCGTGCACGACGTGCCGGCCTGCTACGCCGTGCTCGGCGTCGTGCACACGCTCTGGCCGCCGATCCCAGGACAGTTCGACGACTACATCGCGGTGCCCAAGAACAACATGTACCAATCGCTGCACACCGCGGTGATGGGTCCGGACGGGCAGCCGATCGAGATCCAGGTCCGGACGCACGAGATGCACACCCTGTCCGAGTACGGCATCGCCGCGCACTGGCGCTACAAGGAGGGCGGGAAGGGCGACCCGAATTACGAGTCGAAGCTCGCCTGGGTGCGGCAGCTCATGGAGTGGCAGCACGACGTGGCGGACGCGACCGAGTTCGTTGAATCGCTCAAGGTCGACGTGTTCCAGGACCAGGTGTTCGTCTTCACCCCGAAGGGCGAGGTGAAGGACCTGCCGACGGGCGCCACGCCGATCGACTTCGCCTACCGCATCCACACCGATATCGGACATCGCACCATCGGCGCGAAGGTGAATGGCCGCATCGTGCCGCTCGACCACAAGCTGCAATCGGGCGACATCGTCGAGATCGTCACGAGCAAGGCCGGCCGTGGGCCGTCGCGGGACTGGATCACTATGGTCCGGACGCCCGGCGCCCGCGAGAAGATCCGGCAATGGTTCAAGCGCCAGCAGCGCGAAGAGAACATCACGCATGGCCGCGAGCTCCTCGATCGCGAGCTCAAGCGCATCGCGCAACGAGACCTCGGGGACATCAGCGAGACCGACCTGCAGCGTGCCACCGAGCTGCTGAACATGCACGACATCGACACGCTGTACGCGTCCCTCGGCTACGGCGCGCTGACCGCGGCCCAGGTCGTCACCCGGCTCGGGATCGTCGACGATCACCAGCTCGCGATCCCCGAGGTCGCGCCACAGCCACCGCCGGCCACGAGCGGCGGCGTGCGGGTGAAGGGTGTCGGCGACCTGCTCATCCGGTTCGGCGTGTGCTGCAGCCCGCTGCCGGGCGACCCGATCACCGGCTACATCACCCGCGGCCGCGGCGTGACCGTCCATCGCGCCGACTGCACGAACGTGCGGGGCAGCGCGGAGCCCGAACGCATCGTCGACGTAGAGTGGGAGGACCGCGCGGCGCGCACGTATCCGGTGGCCATCCGGATCGAAGGCTGGGACCGCGACGGGTTCCTCCGCGACGTCGCCTCCGTCATCAGTGAGCACCAGGTCCAGATGGTCAGCCTCTCCGCGAACGCGAATCCGGACAAGACCGCGACGGTCAACGTGACGTTGCAGGTCAACAGCGTCGAGCAGCTGTCCCGGGTCCTCGCGAAGCTCGAGAGCGTCCGCGACGTGTTCACCGTCTCCCGCGACGGCCGGTGAGGTCCGAGCGGCTCGACGCGCAGAGCGCTGACCGCGCGTTCAGCGCGAAGCTCTCCCTTCCGAAAGGGGCCGGACCGTTCCCCGCCATCGTGGGCGTGCATCCGGCCGATGACGGGTCGCGCGACCACTACCTCTTCCGGCATCTCGAATCGGTGCTGCCGCCCATCGGGACCGCGGTCGCGCGGTTCGACCGGCGGGGCGATGACGTGCCGTTGCTCGATCAGGCGCGTGACGTCGAAGCGGTCGTCGACGTGCTTGCCGCGCGTCCCGACATCGACCGCCGGAAGGTCGGGCTCTGGGGCTTCAGTCAGGGTGCTTGGGTCGCGCCGCTCGTGGCGACCCGCTCGCAACGGATCGCGTTCCTCGTGCTCGTCGCCTCCACGGGCGTAAGTCCGGCGGCGCAGATGCGCTACGGCACCGCGAAGCAGGCTCGATCGTTCGGGCACAGCGAGACCGAGGTGGACGCGCTGCTGTCGCTCCGTGCCGCCTTCGAGGATTACGCGCGCGGCCGGCGCCCACGGTCCGAGGTCCAGGCGGAGATCAACGCGGCGAAAGACGCGCCATGGTTTGCGCGCGCGTGGGTGCGGCCCGACCTGCCGCGCGAGCCCGGCTTCTGGCCCGACCTGGACTTCGAGCCTGCGCCCGTCTTCGCGCGGGTCGCCGTCCCGGTGCTCCTGTTCTATGGAGAGGACGACGAGTGGCAACCGACGGAGGAAAGCATCGCGGCTTGGGCCGGCCGTGGCCGCACCTTCAACCGGCTCCGCGGCACCGGTCATGCGCCCACGCTGCGGGGCGCGCGCGACGTCGCGAGCATCGCTCCCGACTACACCGATAGTCTGGTCGCGTGGCTGCGCAACGTCACCGCGACCTGATGCCCGGCACGCCCCTCGACCGCGTCGACACTCCGACGCTCGTCGTGGATCTCGACGCGCTCGAGCGGAACCTCGACCGGATGGCCGCGTTCGCCCGGCGGACCGGCAAGCGCGTGCGCCCCCACGCGAAGACCCACAAGTCGCCGCTGATCGGGCGCATGCAGCTGGATCGCGGTGCGATCGGGCTGTGCTGCGCGAAGCTCGGCGAGGCCGAGGTCTTGGCGGATGCAGGGCTCGGCCCGCTGCACATCACGACGGAGATCGCGGGCGAGCCGAAGGTGTCGCGACTCGTGGCCCTCCGGGCGCGCGCCGAGGTGATGGTCGCGGTGGACGACATGGACGTTGCACGGGTGCTCTCCGACGCGATGCGGCGCGCAGGACTCGTGCTCGATGTGCTGGTGGACGTGAACGTGGGGCAGGAGCGCACCGGCGTGCTCCCCGGCGGCGCGGGCGAGCTCGGTGCCTGCATCGCGTCGCTCGATGGCCTGCTCCTGCGCGGCGTCCAGGCGTATGAAGGCCACCTCCAGCACGTCTACAAAGAGAAGGAGCGGCGCCTGAAGTGGCGCCAGTGCGCGGATCTGATGCTCGAGGCGGTCGAGCAGCTGCGGCGCCGCAATCTGCCGGTGGAGATCGTGAGCACCGCGGGCACCGGGACCTGTGCGTTCGCCGCGGAGCTCCCGGAGGTCACCGAGGTGCAGGCCGGCTCGTATCCGTTCATGGACTGCGACTACTCGAACGTGGAGGGTCTGCCGTACGAGTCATCGCTCACGGTGCTCTCGTCCGTGGTGAGTCGGCAGCGCGGCGACACCGGGGTCGTCGACGCGGGATGGAAGGCGCTCAGCACCGATAGCGGCATGCCGGTCGTGAAGGGCCGGCCCGAGCTCGAGTACACGCCGAAGGGGGATGAGCACGGTGGCGTCCGCGGCGCGCGGCTGGCGCCGGGTGAGCGCGTCGAGCTGATCCCGAGCCACTGCGACACGACCGTGAACCTCTACGACCAATACGTGTGCGTTCGAAATGGCGTCGTCGAGGCCACCTGGCCGATCGCGGCGCGGGGGAGGATCCAATGAAGCGCGAAGTCCTGACGAGCAAAGTACCGACGACGGGCCTGCCGTACGCGCAGGCGATCCGCGCCGGCGAATTCGTCTACGTCGCCGGCCAGGTGGCTCTCGATCCAGCGACGGGCCAGGCGATGGTCGGCGACATCACCGCGCAGACCGAGAAGGTCATCGCGAACATCGCGGCCATCCTCGAGAACGCAGGTACGTCGCTCGCGAATGCCGTCGAGAACATCTGTTTCCTGGCCGACGTGCGCCGCGACTTCGCGGCGTTCAACGCGGTCTACGGCAAGCACTGGGACGCGACCGGTCCGAC
>JALZAB010000031.1 GCA_030948585.1 Chloroflexota bacterium | reverse complement strand
GTCGCGGTGCCCACCTGCACCGCGGAGGCGCCGGCCATGAGGAACTCGAGGGCATCCTCCGCGGAGGTCACGCCGCCGGCCCCGATGATCGGGATCGAGACGGCCTGCGCGACCTGATACGTGATGTGGACGGCGATCGGCCGGATCGCCGGACCGGAGAGGCCCCCACTGCCCGTGCCGAGGATCGGCCGCCGCTTCGTGGTGTCGATGCGCATGCCGAGCACGGTGTTGATCGCGGTGATCCCGTCCGCTCCGGCCTGCTCGATCGCCCGCGCGACCGCCACGACGTCCGGCGCGTTCGGCGTGAGCTTCACGATCACCGGCAGGTCCGTCTCGTGCTTCACCGCCGCCGTCACTTCGCCCGCAAGATCGGGATCGAACCCGAACAGCATCCCGCCTTTCACGTTCGGGCAGGAGATGTTGAGCTCGTACGCAACGACGCTCGCGATGCCGGCGAACTCGCTCACCACGGTCACGTAGTCGGCCACGCTGTACCCGGCGACGTTCACGATGACCGGGACGCCGAGCTGGGCCCACGCCTTCGCGTACTTCTTCGCGACGCCGGCGGCGCCCGGATTCTCGAGGCCGATGGAGTTGAGGATCCCCGACGGCGTCTCGGCGATGCGGTACTGCGGGTTGCCAGGCCGGGCGAGCACCGTCGTGCCCTTGTTCACGATCGCGCCAAGGCGCGAGACGTCGAAGAGCTCCGCGTACTCGACCCCCTGGCCGAACGTCCCTGACGCCGTCAGCACCGGGTTCTTGAGGCGGAGCCCGCGGGCCGCATCGACCGCCAGGTCGATGCCGTCCTCCGGGCGGTCGCTCGAGCGGAGCGGTGCGACGACGGCCGAGTCGCTCAGCTCGACGCGCGCCAGTTGCTCCGCGAGCGCGGATGGCCTGCGCTCTTCGACGTGGATCTCGCCCGTCGCGGCCTCGACGATCGACGCGCCATCCACGTCGGCGAGCTCGGCGCTGTCGTCGTCATCGTCGTCGGCGGAGAGGTCCTCGAGCGTCTCCTCGATGGCCCGGCTCACGTTCACCGGACGCTCGACCTTCTTGCGCGGACGCCGCCAGGGCATCAGGCGGAGAGCCCCACCGTTGCGGGCTCTCCTTCGCTGAATCGCATCTCTCCGAGCGGGAACACCGGCCCTTCGCGGCACACGCGGGCGTTTCCGCCGGCCGTCACGACGACGCACGCGCGGCAGACGCCCATCGCGCAGCCCATGTGCTGCTCGACCGCGATCTCTGCCTCGAGCAGCGCCTGCCGCCCGGGGAACACCGCGCTTGCGCGCGCGGCCTCGTCGCGCATGCGGCCGAGCGACGCGAGCATCGGCCACGGTCCGCAAGCGCAGAGCTGATCTGCCCAGGCGAGCAGCGGCCGCAGGGCATCGGTGACCCGGCCCGTGATACCGAATGAGCCGTCGTCCGTGGTGGTCACGTATTCGACCGTGGGCGGCAGCAGGCGCGACGGCCAGAGGTACTTGATGGAGCGTCCGCCCATGACGAGCGTCACGTTGCGCCGTGACGACTCATGCTCGGCGAGCACGCGCATCGGCGCGATGCCGGTGCCCCCCGCCACCAGGAGCAGATTCTTGGTCGAGCGCTGCACGACGAACGCGGTACCGAGCGGGCCGAGGAGATCGAGGTCGTCACCCGGGCGACGGGCCGCGATCCACTCGCCGCCGTCGCCAAGCGGCTTGACGATGAGCTCGATCTCACCGGCCTGACGGTCGATGCGATTGAATGAGTATGGCCGGCGGAGGAGCGGGTCGAACCGGGTGCCCGGCCGCACGTGGACGAACTGCCCGGCGCGCGCCTGGGCTGCGATGCCGGGTGCGGCGATGCCGAGCACGACACCGAGCTCGCCGATCTCCGTGCGCGTGAGCACGCGCCCGTTCTCGAGGATCACGGCAGCGCCACGCCGACAGCGATGGTGTAGCCATCTGGATCCTCGAGCACGACGTCTCGCCACCCGTGCGGCCAGTCGCGGGCGCCGATGAGGACGGTCGCGCCGTGCGCCGTGGCCCGGCGCTCGGCGGCGTCGGGATCGACGTCGAAGATCCGGATCTCCACACCGAGGCCGCGTTTCCCCGTGTCAAGCAGCCGCGTCGCCCACGGCTGCTTGTCGTACGTGTGGTCGGCATGCAGCACGATCTGGGTGCTCTCGAGCTGGAGCGCGGCCATGTCCGCGTCGGCGTAGTGCACCGTCATGCCGATGACGTCGCGGTAGAACGGCACGCTCGCCGCGACATCGCGCACGATGAGGTTCAAGGACAGGCCGTGGAGCGTCTTCCCGTACGCGTCGGCCGCCATCCACGGCGTGCCGGTCCGCTTGGTCGTCACACGACGACCGGGGCGCTGCGGTACTCGGAGAGCCGCGCGACGGTGTACCGCTGCGCGCTCCCGCGCAGCGCGACAACGACCGCAAGCGCCGTGTCGAGCGAGGTGAGGCACGGTACGCGGGCCTCGACGGCGGCGCGGCGGATGAGGAACCCGTCGCGGTCGACGGTCTTCCCCATCGTCGGGGTATTCACGACCGCGGCGCACTGGCCGGAGCGGATGAGCTGGAGGATCGTCGCGTCGCCGTCGCCGAGCTTCGGGACCTCCTGGACCTCGATGCCCAGGGACCGAATCAGGGCGGCGGTGCCCCTCGTCGCGACGAGGTCGTACCCGAGCCAGTGGAACCCTTCGATGATGTCCACGACCTCGGCCTTGTCCTTGTCCGCGACGGTGATGAGGACCTTCCCGCTCGGCATGGGCGCGAGGCCGGCCGCCACGAGGGACTTCCACAGCGCGGGCGCGAAGGTGCGGTCGATGCCGATGACCTCGCCGGTGCTCTTCATCTCCGGGCCGAGGTACGTGTCCACGTCCAGCAGCTTCGCCATCGAGAACACCGGGGCCTTGAGCGCGACGAGATCGCCTGAGGGCCAGAGCCCATCCGCCCGGGCGTAGCCCTCGGCCGCCAGGGTGCTGCCCGCGGCGATGGCGACGGCGAGCGTCACGAGCGGGACGCCGGTCACCTTGGTGAGGAACGGAACGGTGCGGCTCGCGCGGGGGTTGACCTCGAGGCACCACACCCGGCCCTCTTCGACGATGAATTGGATGTTCAGCAGGCCGCGGACCGGCAGGGAGGAGGCGATCTTCCTAGTCAGCTCGACGATCTCGTCGCGCTCCGCCGCGCTCAGATTCGGCGCCGGGTAGACCGCGAACGAATCGCCCGAGTGCACACCGGCGCGCTCGATGTGCTCCATGATCCCCGCGACGAGCGTGTCCTCGCCGTCGCTGACGGCATCGACCTCGACCTCGCGGCCGCGGAGGTACTTGTCCACGAGCACGCGCCCGACGCTCGCCTCGAGCGCCGAGGCGAAGTAGCGGTCGAGGTCGTCGGGGCCGTAGGCGATCTCCATTCCTCGACCGCCGAGCACGAACGACGGGCGCACCAGCACCGGGTAGCCGATGCCATCGGCGATGACGCGCGCCTCGCTCAGCGATTCCGCCGTGCCGCCGGGCGGCTGCGGGATGCCGAGGGCCGTCGCGAACTCATGGAACCGCCGGCGATCCTCCGCGAGCCCGATCGCGTCCGCGCTCGTGCCGCTGATGTGGCCACCGATATCGGCGATGCGATCCGCGAGGTTCAATGCGGTCTGCCCACCGAACTGCGCGAGTACGGGCACGTCCCCACCCTCATTCGCCAGGATGCTCGACACGGATTCCTCATCCAGCGGCTCGAAGTACAGGCGCGCGGAGGCGTCGAAGTCCGTGCTGACCGTCTCGGGGTTGCTGTTGATCATGATCGGCTTGATCCCGCGCTCGGTGAGGGCCATCGCGCTCTGCACGCAGCAGCAGTCGAACTCGATGCCTTGGCCGATGCGGATCGGTCCGGAGCCCAAGATCACCGTCTTCGGTCCCTCGAGCGGGAGGGCCTCGTTCTCCTGCTCGTACGTCGAGTAGAAGTACGGGGTCACGGCTTCGAACTCGGCGGCGCACGTGTCCACCATCTTGTAGACGGGCACGATCCCCCACTGCAGGCGAAGCCGGTGCACGTCGGCGGTGAGCACGCCCGCAAGCGTCGCGATGTCCACGTCCGAGAATCCCATGCGCTTCGCGCGACGGAGCAGGGCTGGGTTCGGAGTCTTGCCCTCGAGCTCGTCCGCCGCGAACCGCACCACGTTGCGCAGCTTGCCGAGGAACCACCGGTCGATATGCGTGGCCTCGTGGATCGCCTCGACCGACGCTCCGCGCCGGAGGGCCGCGATGACCCGCCAGATGCGGTCGTCGGTCGGCTCCGTCGCGAGGTAGCGCGCGACGAAGGCGGCCGGATCGGTGATCCCCGTCCACGCGGGCGCTTCGGCGAACAGGCTCTGGCCCTTGATCTCCAATGACCGCAGGGCCTTGAGCATCGCCGCCTCGAAGGTCCGGTCGATGGCCATGACCTCGCCGGTGGCCTTCATCTGGGTGCCGAGCCTGCGGTCGGCGGCGCGGAACTTGTCGAAGGGCCAGCGCGGGATCTTCACCACGACGTAATCGAGCGTCGGCTCGAACGCGGCGGTGGTCTTCCGGGTGACCGCGTTCGGGATCTCCCAGAGCCGCTTGCCGATCGCGATCTTTGCCGCGACTCGCGCGATCGGGTACCCGGTGGCCTTCGACGCGAGCGCCGACGAGCGCGAGACGCGCGGGTTGACCTCGATCACGTAGTACGGGACGCGCGCTTCGGAGTCCGCCGACGGCGCGCGGTCGGGGTGCAGCGCGAACTGCACGTTGCAGCCGCCCTCGATGCCGAGCGCGCGAATGATCTTTAGGGCGGCGCTGCGGAGCTGCTGGTACTCCTTGTCCGAAAGCGTCTGCGATGGCGCCACCACGATCGAGTCACCGGTGTGCACGCCCATCGGATCGATGTTCTCCATGTTGCAGATGGTGATGCAGGTGTCCGCGCCGTCGCGCATGACCTCCCACTCCAGCTCTTTCCACCCCACGAGGCTGCGCTCGACGAGCACCTGGCCGATCGGCGAGGCGCTGATGCCGCGCTGGGCGCGCTCCCTGAGCTCCGCCTCGTCGTGCGCGAATCCGCCGCCGGTGCCGCCGAGCGTGTACGCCGGCCGGATCACGAGGGGGAAGCCGATCTGTTCCGCGAAGGCGAGGGCCCCCTCGACGGTGTGCGCGGTCACCGATTCGGGAACGGGTTCGCCGATCTGAATGAGCAGCTCCTTGAACGCCTCGCGATCCTCGGCCTTCCTGATCGCCTCGAGCGGCGTGCCGAGGAGCTTGACCTCGTACCGATCGAGGATCCCCGCATCGGCGAGCGCGACCGCGAGGTTGAGGCCGGTCTGGCCGCCGAGCGTCGGCAGGAGGCCGTCGGGCCGCTCCTTCTCGATGATCCGCTCGAGGACCTCGACGGTGAGCGGCTCGAGGTAGGTGATGTCGGCCACACCGGGGTCGGTCATGATCGTCGCCGGGTTCGAGTTCACGAGGACCGTCTCGATGCCCTCCTCGCGGAGCGCCCGGCAGGCCTGGGTGCCGGCGTAGTCGAACTCGGCGGCCTGCCCGATGAGGATCGGGCCGGATCCGATGATCAGGACCTTCATAGGTCGAGCCACCCCCCGCCGGCGATCGCGCAGCGCCCGCCGACATGCACGCTCGTGATGCGCTCGCGGCCGCCGCCGATCCGGATGTAGAGCAGCGATGGCCGCCCCATCTCGTAGCCCTGCTCGGAGACGATGCGCGCGCCGTCCGACAGTCCGTGACGGACGAGGTACGCGCCGAGTGGTCCGTTCGCGGACCCGGTGGCGGGATCCTCGGCGATCCCCTGCCACGGTGCGTACATCCGGCCGTGCACCGTCGATGCGGGTTCGACCGTCTGCGTGGTAAAGATGTACACGGCCTCGGTCAGATCGCGCGGCGCGGCGCGCTTGACCGCATCGAGGCTCGTGACGGCGACGAACATGAACCGGTTGCCGCTCGAGCCGACCTCGACCGGCAGCGCCGGATCCAGATCGTCGAGGCGCAGCGACACGCTCGTCGCGACGGCGGCGCGATCGGGCACCGGCTCGAACGCCGGGAGGGGCTGCTCCATCTCGGTGAATCCGTCACGCACGGTCACCGCCAGGATGCCGACGCCCTCCTCCAGCCGCAGCGCCGCGTCTCGCCCGTTCGCGAGCACGAACGCCGTGCCGACGGTCGGATGCCCTGCGAACGGCAGCTCGCGCGCGGGCGTGAAGATGCGCAAGCGATGGTCACCGCCTTGCTCCGCCGCGACGACGAAGGTCGTCTCGGGCAGGTTCAGCTCCTTCGCCGCGGTCTGCATCGCACGATCATCGAGGCCGCTTCCGTCGCGGAAGACGGCGAGCTGGTTGCCGCCGAACTTCCGGTCCGTGAAGACGTCGACGAGCGTGTACTCGCGACGGGTCACGAGCGCCGGTCCACGGCGTCGCGCACGTCATCCATGAAGCGATCGAAGACCGGCTCGTTGTCGCGCGGACCCGGCGCGCCCTCGGGGTGGTACTGATACGTGCGGATCGGGAGCGTGCGATGCGCGAGGCCCTCCACCGACCCGTCATTCAGGTTGCGCGTGCTGACGTAGAAGCTCGAGTGGAGCGGCAGCGACGCCTCGTCGACACAGAACTCGTGGTTCTGGCTGGTGATGACGACCTGCCCGGTGACGGTGTCCTGCACCGGATGGTTGCTCCCGTGATGCCCGAACGGGAGCCGCGACGTCGTCGCTCCGATCGCCCGTGCGAGAAGCTGATGGCCAAGGCAGATGCCGAGAATCGGGACGGGTCGCCCGGTGCCCCGGCTCTGGGCCATGTCCAGAAGGATCTTCACGCTCGCGGCGACCTGGGGGATCGCCGCCGGATCCCCGGGACCGTTCGTGATGACGATGCCGTCCGGCGACCACGACAGCAGCTCGCGCATGTTCGCGTCGACGGGGTACACCCGCACCGCCGCGCCGCGCTGCACGAGGCTGCGGATCTGGTTCTCCTTCACGCCCGTATCGATGAGCGCGATCTTCGGCCCGGCGCCGACGGTGCGCTCGATCGAGACGCTCGCCTCGGCCACCAGCGGACGTTGCGCGAGCGCGCTCGTCGCCCGGGCTTTCGCGACCGCTTCGGCGCCGATGTCGGCATCGAGCGCGCGATGCGGCGGCACCTGGATGAGCGCGCCGCGCAACGTGCCGGCCGACCGCAGGCGCCGCGTGAGCGCGCGGGTGTCGACGCCGGAGATCCCGGGCACGCCGTTCGCGCGCAGGTACGAATCCAGATCGTCGGTGCCCTCACGGCAGCTCGCGTTGAGCTCGCGGACGACGAGCGCCTCCACCCACGGCTTGCGGGATTCGGCCGCGCGGTCAAAGACGCCGTAGTTGCCGATGAGCGGATAGGTCATGACGACGAGCTGGCCGTTGTACGAGGGATCCGAGGCCACCTCTTGGTAGCCGGTCATCGCCGTGTTGAACACGACCTCGCCGGAGGCGCCCGAGGCGTCCCCGAAGGCCTCACCCCACCAGACCGAGCCGTCCTCGAGTCCGAGCACCGCCGCCCTGCTCATCGGTGCATAACTATACATATCTGATGCATAAAGATGCAATTGGCGCTCGAGCCACAGCGCCTCGCGTTCGGCGACGGCGCTCCGCCGACGGCTCACCTATGCGGACGCCGCTGACGCGAGATCCATCCGCACCTCGCCGTCGACGACGGCCAGCACCACGCGGCCGGTGAGCTCGCGCCCGAGGAGCGGCGTGTTCTTGCCGAGCGATCTGAGTGATGCCGCAGTCGCGGTCCAGATCGCGCCGGGATCGATCACCACCAGATCGTCCGCCGGCAGGTCGATGCCGAGCACGCCGGCTGGACCCGTGGTGAGCGCCTCGACGACGCGATCCCACGTCCCCCACCCGGCCTGCACGCCCATGAGCAGCAGCGGAACCGCGGTCTCGAAGACGCTGATGCCGAAGGCCGCCTCCTGGTACTCCACGTCCTTGCGCGTCGACGCGTGCGGCGCGTGGTCCGTCGCGATCGCGTCGATCGTGCGGTCCATCAACCCCGCCCAGCACGCCCGGACATCGGCTGCGGTCCGCAGCGGTGGGTTCACCTTCGTGGCGGTGTCGTACGGCGCCGCACGCGGCCCCTCGTCTTCCCAGGCGAAGGCCCGCGACCCGGCGACCCACTCATCCGTGAGCGCGAGGTGATGCGGCGTGACCTCCGCCGTGACGCGGGCGCCGCCGGCCTTCGCTCGCCGCACGAGCTCGACGCCGCCGGCAGTGGAGACGTGCGACAGATGCAGGCGGCCGCCGGTCAGCTTCGCGAGCGCAAGATCGCGCGAGATCGCGGACTCCTCAGCAGCCGCGGGCATGCCCGCCAGACCGAGCTTCGCCGAGACCACACCCTCATGCATCACGCCGCCGGCGGACAGGACGAGATCCTGCGAGTGCTCGAGGATCGGGCGTCCGGCCGCGCGCGCGTACTCGAGCGCGTTGCGGAACAGCTGGGGGTCATCCACCGGCGACCCGTCGTCCGAGAACGCCACGGCGCCGGCAGCGGCCAGCTCGACCAGGTCCGCGAGCTCCTTTCCGTTGCGCCCGCGGGTGATGGTGGCGATGGGGAGGACCCGTGCGGCGTTGGCCGCCGCTCCGCGCGCGATGAGCTCCGCGACGAGGCCTGGCGAATCGATGGCCGGCTCGGTGTTCGGCATCGCGCAGATCGTGGTGAATCCACCGGCGAGGGCGGCGCGGGCGCCGGTCGCGACGGTCTCCGATTCCTCGAAGCCCGGCTCGCGCAGGTGTGCGTGCAGATCGATGAAGCCGGGCGCCGTGATCCAGCCACGCTTCGCGGCATCCCGCCGGATGTCTGCCGTGCTCATTCGCCAGGCGTCCCGGCAAGGAGGTACAGGAGCGCCATCCGAACGGCCACGCCGTTGGTGACCTGCGTCTCGATGAGCGAGCGAGCGCCGTGGGCGACGGACGCGGCGATCTCGACGCCCTCGTTCATCGGACCGGGATGCAGCACCGGCGCCTCGGGGCGCATGAGCGCCACGCGCCGCTCGGAGAGACCCCACTCGCGCGCGTACTCGCGGAGCGAGGGCAGCAGGCCGGCATGCTGACGCTCCTTCTGCAGGCGGAGGGTGATGACGGCGTCAGCGCCGGCGAGCGCGCGGTCCAGGTCCGGCTCGAACGTCGTCCCCCGCGGCGTCGCGCCGCAGCGCCACGCGGAGGGCACGAGCGTGGGCGGACCGGACAGCGTGACCGTCGCGCCGAGCGGCACGAGCGCGTCGATGTCCGAGCGAGCGACGCGCGAATGCGTGATGTCGCCCACGATCACGATCCGCTTGCCGGCCAGATCCCCGAGCGCGCCGCGCAGGGTGTACGCGTCGAGCAGCCCTTGCGTGGGATGGGCGTGCCAGCCGTCCCCCGCGTTGATGACCGCTGCATCGGTGCGCTCGGCGACGAAGTAGGGCGCGCCCGAGGCCGCGTGTCGCATGACGATCACGTCGCCGCCCAGGGCCGTGAGGGTGCGCACCGTGTCGAGCAGGGTCTCGCCCTTCTCGACCGAGGAGCCGCTCGCCGTGATGTTCGTCACGTCGGCCGAGAGCGCTTTCGCGGCGAGCTCGAAGGACACGCGCGTCCGGGTCGAGGCTTCGGCGAAGAAGAGGATCACCGTCCGACCGCGGAGCGCGGGAGTGCGGCGGATCGGCCGGCCAAGTACCTCGACCATCGCTGCCGTCGTGGTGAGCACGTGCTCGATCTCGTCACGCGACCAGTCATCGGTCGCGAGCACGTGCCGCCGCTGCCACGTCACACCGGCACCGCCGCGTGCACGAGCTCGACCTCATCGCGGCCGCCGGTCTCGACGAGCTGGACGCGGATCTCATCGGTCAGGGCGGTCGGAACATTCTTGCCGACGAAGTCCGCGCGGATCGGCAGCTCGCGATGGCCGCGGTCGACCAGGACCGCGAGGCGGATGGCCCGCGGCCGACCGTAATCGACGAGCGCGTCCATCGCGGCGCGGATGGTGCGCCCCGTGAACAGCACGTCATCGACGAGCACCACGATGCGGTCGTCGACCGAGAACGAGATCACCGACTCACGGACGACGGGTGCGTGGCTGATGCGAGTGAGGTCGTCCCGATAGAGCGTGATGTCGAGGGCGCCGAGTGGCAGATCCGCGCCCTCGTTCCGCCGGATCGCCTCGTGCAGGCGCGTGGCGATGAGATCGCCGCGCGCGCGGATACCCACGAGCGCGAGAGCGGGGAGATCGCGATCCCGTTCGACGATCTCGTGCGCAATGCGCGCGATGGCCCGTCGGACGTCGTCAGGCGCGAGGATGACCGGCAGCTGCGCACTCCCTTTCCGGCCTCGCAGGACCGGTCGTTAAAGGTCGACGCGTGTACCGTCAGTATATGCGTCCGCTGATCGCGATCATCGCCGTCGCGGCGCTCGTGGCGATCGCGGTGGTGGCCAGCGCGGCGCGCTCAAGTCCGATCACGCTGCCGGGACCCGCGGCGGCGACGCCGCGCACGTGGGACTGGCCGCCCGCCGCGCCCACTGAAGAGGCGATGCGCTCGCACCCGCAGCTCCTCTCGGGATTCGCGGTCCCGGTCGGCGGCCAGGACGTACCCGAGGAAGAGCAGTACCTGCCCAACTCGCCGCGCGACTATCGCGCCGGGTATCACGAAGGCATCGATTTCCCGGCCGACGCCGGGACTCCCGTCCTCGCGGCCAAGGCCGGCACGATCGTGCGCATCGACACCGAGTTCACCGACTGGACGGCTGATGAAGCGCAGGCCGCGTTCGACGCGGCGGCGGCGCTCGGATACACGCCGACGGCCACGCTTGACCGGACCCGCGGTCGCCAGGTCTGGATCGATCACGGCGGCGGCGTCGTGACGCGCTATGCGCATCTGTCGGAAGTCGAGCCGCTACGCCCCGGGGACCGCGTCACGCAAGGCCAGATCATCGGCGCGGTCGGCAGCTCGGGCTACCAGGAAGGCGGCCCGCATCTCCACTTCGAGATCCGCGTCGGGGACGACTTCTACGGTGATGGCCTGCCACTCGACCAGCTGCGCTCCGCGATCCGCGCGGCGTTCCGCTAAGAGCCGAGGTCCGGGAGCAGGAAGAGCAGCAGGAACGAGATCGCGTTGAGCGTGCCATGCGCGAGGGCGTTGGTCCACAGGCTGTGGCGCTTCTCGTAGAGGTACGCGAGGCCGAAGCCGAGGGCGAAGACCGGCAGCCACGCGCCGAGCTCGTGCGCGACCGCGAACAGCGCGCTCGACAGGACAGCGGCATACGCGAACCGGAGCCGCTGCCGCAGGAGGCCGAACAGCACGACGCGGAAGAAGAGCTCCTCGACCACGCCGACGAGGCCGGCACCGAAGACGACGTCGATGATCAGGCCCGGCAGGGAGCGGTGCGACGCGGCGGCGACGAGGATCGACTGCGGATGCACGCCCACGACCGAGGCCTGGGCGTTCGCGATGAGGATCGACAGGATCCAGAGCCCGACTCCGGTCGCGACGCCGAGCGAGACACCGATCGGCGCGGCGACACCGAGATCCGCTCGACGGAGTCTCGGCCAGAGCCGAAGCAGGAGCACGAGGCCCAGTCCGAGCGTGGCGTCTTGGGCGACGGTGAGGACGGCGATCTGCTCGGGAGTCAGCTCGTCGAGGTGGCCGATCGGGATCCCAAAGACGCGGCCGACCACGAGCACGGCGACGTTGGCCAAGAGGAACGCCGCGACGGCGCTGAAGAGCACCGGCCAGAACCGCCACGGCTGGGGGTCGATCGCGGGAGCGCTGGGTGGGTCTAGCGGAGGCCCGTCCGTCGCGCGCGGAGCGCCGCCTCGAGAACGACCTCACTCCATTCGGACGCGAGTGGCCGGGGCGTGCGCACGAAGACGCCGATCTCGGCGACGTCCTCCGGGGTCTCGTAACCCCACGGGACGTGGCGGACCTCGCACATGTACACGTAGGAGGTGGAGGGCTTCGGGTCGATGGAGCGGACCGCGCCGAGGAGATCGAGCTTCGAGGCGACGAGCCGGGCGGAGTCCCAGAGCTCGCGTTTGGCCACCTCGAGGATGGTCTCGCCTGAGCGCCTGGTGCTGGTCGGGAACTGCCAGCCTCGCCCCTGGGCCTTCCGGACCCAGACGGTCAGGTCGCCGTAGAACGGAACGATGACGGCCAATTGGGCGGACGCCGGTGGGAACTCGCGGAACGCATTGTCTCGTCGGGAGACGAAAGTGGCATCTGCCATCAGTCGCGAACGTACAGCCGTTCGGAAGTGACCGTCAATAGCCCAGGAGTGTCCGTTCAGCGTGCGACGTTCGGCTGTAACGACGCAGCGACCACGAACGGGTCCGAGGCGATGACGCTCGCGGCGTAGAGCTCCATTGACCCGATATCGCACGTCCGGTTGCCGGGATCGCCACGGTCGACCAGGCGCGCAAGAGGTGGGAAGCGTTCCCAGTCGGAGCCGTCTGCGGCGAGCGGCGGGAGGTACAGGGCCAGGTCGTGCGCCACGACCCCGGCGGAGCGGAGGACACCGAGCGCGTGGCTGACCCCGGCGGCGATGCCCTCCTCGCTCGCGCCGGGCCGGCCGAGCACGACGATCTCGCGCTCTTTCACCGGTACGATCGTGACGAACACACGCGCCGCTCCGACCTCGACTCCCAGGCCGAGGGCCTGGTGCACCAGCCAGACATCGTCGAAGTAATCGCGGCCGTGCGCCGCGCGATACGCGAGGGCCGCTTGGCGCAGGCGCTCGACCTTCGGGTAGTGCAGGCCGCGGGTGGTGGTCATCTGCATGTGGCCGTGGACGATCGAGCCGCCCGCGCGCCAGAGGCAGTTCCACATGAGGAAGTAGTACGGCGCGGCGGGATCGCGCTCGAACGCCGCCTCCGCCCACCGCCGCGCGGTCGCGAAGTGGTCCGCGATCGCCGCCTCGTCCATCGCCGCGAGCGGATCGTGCGCGCTGAAGACGAGCACGCCGTGGTACCCGTCGTACTTCGCCACGTTTGACGCCGTTTGGCCAAGTCGGCCGGTGATGCGGCCGAAGTCGTCGGCCGGGGTTCCCGTCTCGGGATGGCAGAACGGGTCGTTCTCGCTCGACCGGATGGTCTCGGCGACCTCCATGCCGCTCTTCTCCGGCACAGACATCGGCCGCTTCGCGCGCAGGTCGTTGAACAACGCGCCGTCGAGGGTCACGCGATCGGTGACGCGCACGATGCGCTGGGATGTGACCGCCTCGACGGACCCAAAGAGCTTCTCGATCCACGGCCGCATCTCGATCGGGGCCACGAGCGTGCCGACCGTCGTGCTGACCGCATAGATGCGGGCGGCCGCGGCCCGCGGCTCGGCAGGGAGCGCCGCGATGCGCGCCTCGAGCTCGGCGATGCTCACGCCTCGTGCCGCTTCTGCGCGAGCGCATACACGTCGACGTACTGCTTGGCGGACGCGCCCCACGAGTGATCCTCGTGCATCGCGCGTCCGCGAAGCGCGTTCCAGAGATCCCCATCGCGCCCGAACGCGCGGAGCGCACGCGCGAGCGCGCCCGAGAACGCGGCGCGGTCGTACTGGGTGAACGAGTAGCCGTTGCCGTCGCGCGGATGCTCGTCAACGTCGCGCACCGTGTCCGCGAGCCCGCCCACGGCGCGGACCACGGGGATCGTGCCGTAGCGCAGCGAGATCAGCTGGCCGAGCCCGCACGGCTCGAAGCGCGAGGGCATGAGGAACAGATCGCAGCCCGCGTAGATGCGCTGCGCGAGCGCCGCGTCGAACCCGAGCGTCAGGAAGAGCCGTGATGGGTAGCGCTCATGCAGCTTCCGCCAGCGTTCCTCGTACGCCGGGTCGCCCGTACCGAGGACCACGATCTGCGCGCCACCCTCGAGGAGATCGGGCGCGACGGCGGTGAGGAGGTCGACGCCCTTCTGCTCGACGAGTCGGCCGATGACGCCGAGCACCGGCGTGGCCGGGTCGACACGCAGTCCGCCCTCAGTCTGGAGCGCGGCTTTGCACTCGGCCTTTCCGCGCCGGTCCTCGGCCGAGTAGTGCGCGGCGATGTGCGGATCCGTTGCCGGATCGAAGAAGTCCGTGTCGATCCCGTTCACGATCCCCCGGACGCTGTCCTTCCGCTGCTGGAGCAGGCTCTCGAGCCCTTCGCCGAACTCGGGCGTGAGGATCTCCTTCGCGTAGCGCGGGCTGACGGTGCTCACGATGTCGGTGCGGGCGATCGCCCGAGCCATCGGGTTGCACTCTCCCGGCTTCTCCGGCGCGACGCGCGTCTTCGGCAGCCCGACGGGAGCCAGGATGTCGGCCGATGTCTTTCCCTGGTACGCGAGGTTGTGGATCGTGAAGACCGTCGCCGCGCGACGCGCGATCATCGGGATGAGCAGCGCGGCGTGCCAGTCGTGCGCGTGCACGACGTCCGCCGGCTCGTCGGCGAGCGCGGTCGCGATCGCGCGGCAGAAGAACGCGTATCGCTTCGCGTCATCGGGCGCGCCGTAGATCTTGTCGCGTCCGATCCGCTTGTTCGCAACGAAGACGACCCGCACGCCGTCGCGCTCGATCGTGGGGTACGCGACCCTGACCCGTGAAGCGCCGTACGCCACCGAGCGCTCCACGCCCTCGATCGGAATCCCCCACCTATCGCGGTCGATCGTGCCGTGGAGCGGGACGTACAGGGTGACCGCGCAGCCCAGCCGGGCGAGGGCCTGCGGGAGCGAGCCCGCGACGTCGGCGAGGCCGCCGACCTTGGCGAACGGGGCAGCCTCGGCGGCGGCGAAGGCGATCCGGAGCACCCGGAGATTGTCAGCAGTTCGTAAGAACTGCGCACGGACGACCTAGCCCGGGCCGCGGCGGCCGGGGTCTGATGCGTCGAACTGGTACAACGGGAGAGCGCGGTGTGAGAGGGTGGAGCAGATGACACGTAACAAGTGGCTCGTGGCGGTCGCGGGTGGCGCGTTCGGCACGGCGCTGATCGGCGGAGTGGCCCTCGCCGGCTTCCAGCCGTTCGGAGCCTCGGACGGCGCGGTCGTTGGCGGCCCGGGCGCAGCTCCGGCCGAGCGCGATGTCCCGAAGGATCGCTTGAAGACGATCCTCGACGCCCTTGTCGCGAAGAACACCATCACCCAGGCCCAGGCCGACGCGATCCAACAGGCGATGGCCGACGCGGCAGCTGCGGCACCGAAGCCCAGCGTCCCGAACCCGAACGGCCTTCGCCCTGGACGCACGGACGTCAAGTCGTTCCTCGGCGACCTCACGAAGGCCGCGAGCGACTACCTGGGCATGGACCTGAAGACGCTCGCGACCGAGATGCGTAATGGCAAAAGCGCAGCGGACATCGCGAACGGACTCGGCGCGCAAGGCAAGAATTCGCAAGGTCTCACTGCCGCGCTCATCACGGCGGCGAACGCGCGCGTCGATCAGGCGGCGGCAGCCAACAGGCTCACCGCGGACCAGGCCGCCGCGCTCAAGCCGAAGCTCGGTACGGAGATCACCGCCTTCGTCCAGCGCTCGTTCACCAAGCCCGGCCTACCCCGGCCGCTCAACAACGCGAAGCCGTCGGGCCCGCCAAAGCCCTAGCGCCGGCGGCGCGTATCGAAGCGGTCTCGTTGGGCCCAACGAACGTCCTAGGACCGGGCGTTCCGGCCTTGGATAACGCGCATGCTGCCCTCTCGTTGGTCAGTGCAGGCTGACGCGACGCGAGGGAATGCACACATGGGCAACCCATTGGTCACCGCGTTCGACAAGACCCTCGGGGCTATCGTAGGCAACCACCCGGTCATCATCGGATTAACGCGTCGGGGTACGGAGCTGGCAGTGGATCGCATGCTCGATCAGCGCTACCGGATCCTCGAGCCGATCGGCGCCGGAGGATCCTCGCAGGTCTACCTGGCGCAGGACACCGCCCTCGGCCGTGAGGTCGCGATCAAGGTGCTCGACCCCGAGGCCGCCGCCGATGGGACATTGCGCAAGCTGTTCGTGAAGGAAGCCCGCGCGCTCGCACAGCTCTCCCACCCGAACATCGTCGGCGTGTTCGACGTCGGCGAGGTCGACGGGCTCCCGTTCATCGTGATGGAGCACGTCGCCGGGTCGTCGCTGAAGCAGCGGATCGAACGGAGCGGCGCATTGCCGCTCGCCGACGCAGTGCGCCTTACCGATGGCATCGCGAACGGGCTCGCGTTCGCGCACTCACGCGGCATCATCCACGCGGACCTCAAGCCATCGAACATCCTGCTCGACGAGAACGACGTCCCGAAGATCTGCGACTTCGGCATCGCGCGCACCCCCAACGAGGACTCCGGGTCGCCGCAGCTGTTCGCGACGGCCCTGTACGTCGCGCCCGAGCGGGTCGAAGGCCGGTCCGCGTCCGTCGCGTCCGACGTGTACGGCCTCGGCCTGGTCCTGTACGAGATGCTCGTCGGCAAGCCCCCGTTCACGAGCGGCAATGCGGCCGTCCTATTGCGGGACCACGTCGTGCGCCCGCCGGTCCCGCCGAGCCACCTGCGCCCGTCGCTGCCGAAGGACGTCGACGCCGTCGTGCTGAAGGCGCTCGCGAAAGACCCGGCGCTGCGCTATCAGAAAGCCACGGAGATCGGCGATGCGCTGACCTCCGCGATGGAGGCGGCGCTGGCCGCGCAGACGACCCCGATCCCGGCCCATCACGGGTTCGACGATTACGCGCCGAACGTGATGACCGAGCCGCTGCGCGGGATGGTGCCCGGCGTCGAACAGAGCCCCGTAGTCGCGATGCTCATCAAGTACGGACAGCCCATCCGCCGCGGGTTCTACGGGATCCTCGCGGCGCTCCCGCTCTTCGCATTGACCATCGCCGCGGGCTTCGGGCTGATTCCCGCAGCGCTCATGTCGGGCCTGGTGCTCGTGGTCGGATTCGCGGGGCAGCTCGGGCTGGCACTCACGATCGGCTGGATCATCGAGACCTTCCTGTTGTTCCTGTTCGTGCCCGGGATCGCGATCCTCTGGGCGATCATGGGCGTGTTCCTGTGGCTGCGCGATGTGTCGAGCGAGCGGACGGCGATGGCCATCGCGATGCCCGTCACCGCGCCGGTCGGCCTCGCCCCCGCGCTCATACTTTCCGCATCGGCCATCCACGGGCTCGGTGGCGTGGTCACGGTCATCTGGGGCGCGGCGATGACGATGATCTTCGCGATCGCCTCCGGCCAGCAGGCCCTCGGCGCATTCGTCCAAAGCGGGCTGTCGTTGCAGCAGGAAACGCTGTTCAACCCGGTGCGCGCTGCCGACGTGAAGGGCGCCATCGTGACCGCCCTCCAGGGCAGCAACCCCGAGCGGTTCGGCCCGCTCGTCGATCTGCTCGATCCGACCAAGCTCGTTGGGCAGATGACCGGGATCGTGTCGCGCGTCGGCAGCGCGGACGTGACCTGGATCGGCACGATCATGGCCTGGGCCGTCGCTGCGCTGGTCGTGTGGACCGTCACGCGCCTGCTGCGGTCGGCCTTCGACACCGTGCTGCGGCACCCGAACCGGTGGTTCGCCCTCTACGTGTTCGCCGCCAGCACCGGGATCATCGCCGGCGCCGCCGTCCTGTACATGCTGTTCGTCACGTGGGCGCCCCTCGCGACCTCCGCCCGCCGTCCCGCCGACGGTGTGCTCTTCGTTGCCGCTCTCGTTGGCGCCACGCTCGCGATCGCCACGAGCGTCGTGATCAGCTCGACCGAGCGGCCAGACGAGGAGGAAGAGAAGTCTCCTTTGATGGCCGGCCGCCACGTCCCCGTTCGCTAGTCGCTAGCTGAGCGGCCTCGGTCCCGGGCCGGCCGCGTAGCGCCGGCGGCGTGGACGCCACGGCGCGGTGCGCCGCCGGCGCTGCTGCAGATCGATGCGCCGGCCGCGCCACGCGAGCACGGTTGTCGAGATGAACACCCAGATCAGTCCCACGATCGGCACGGCAAACAGGGCGCCGACGATGCCGGCGGCCTCGAACCCGGCGAGCAGCGCGAGCATTGCCGCGAGCGGGTGCAGGCCGACGGCGTTGCCCGTCAAGCGCGGCACGAGGACGTTGCTCTCGAATTGCTGGATGACGAGGAATGCGATCGCCGTCCACAGCACCGTCGGGAACGGCTGGGTCGACGCGATGAGGATCGCCGGGACCGCGCCGAGGAATGGCCCGAGCATCGGGATGAGCTCGACGATGCCGGCGAACGCGCCAAGCAGCACCGCGTACGGCAGGCCGATGATCGAGAGGGCGACCGTCACGAGGACCGCGAGGGTGAGCGCGACGATGAGCTGGCTGCGGATGTAGGCGCCGAAGACGTGCGAGATCTCGTAGAACACCCGCCGGGCCGCCTGCCGATTGGTCGGCTCCAGGGCGCGGAGGATGATGAGGCGGAACCGGCGCGCGTCGAGCAGCAGGTAGAAGGTCACGACGAGGACGATCGCGACATCGATGAGCACCGCGAGGAACGCGAGCACCAGGCCAGCCGATCGCGCCGCGAGGTCCGGTGCCTGCGTTTCGACGATCGAGCGGATCTGATCCTGAATGCCTTGTGGGAGCGGCTGGTCGCCGATGACGAGCGGCCGCTTACCCTGGACGGCATCGGAATACTCCTTGATGTGGTCGGCGAGCGCCTGCCCTTCCGTCGTCAGCGGACGCGCGACGAGGAACGCGAATGACGCGATCGCCGCGATGAGCGCAAGGAAGACAAGCCCGACGGCGAGGGTCCGCGGCATGTATGCGGCTAGACGCGTGATCAGCGGCGAGATCGCGAAGGTAAGCGCCGCGGCAAGCGAGAACGTGAGGAGCACGTGCGCGAACGGGACAAGCGTTTCCAGAACGAGGCGCGACGCGGCTAGCACGGCGAGCAGGGCCAGCGCGGCGAGCGCGATGTAGCTCGGCCACCAGTCCAACAGCGCCGGGATGCCCGCGCGGCGAGGCGACCACCGCTTGAGGTCGCTTTGCTGCAGGCTCTCGACGATGTCCGGCTTCGGTTC
>JALZAB010000169.1 GCA_030948585.1 Chloroflexota bacterium | reverse complement strand
CATAGCTTCGGCAAGGATCTCGTCGGCGAGACCTGGGAGCTGAAGGTCTAGCCGGCGAGGGAAGGGTTCGCGCGGCTGCCCACGGCCCGACAGGCGCTCTCCCGTACTTGTGTCCAAGAGAGATTAGTGTTTAGATTAGGTGAGTGATCACCAGCATCGGCCAGCTCAAGGAGGCGTATCTCCAACATCTGGTCCTCAAAGGGCGGTCTGAGCGCACGCTCGAGGGCTATGGGGCGTACCTGAACGAGTTCCTGGAGTTCGCTGCGACCAAGGGCGTACCGGCCAGCGCGCCGGCGACGAAGCTCGAGCGCGAGCTCCTGACGGCGTTCCAGGTGCGGCTGGCGACGCGCAACGGACCCAATGGCAAGAAGCTCTCACTGGCCACCAGGAACCTCTTCGGATCGGCTGTCCGCGGGATGCTGCGGCATGGTGTCACGGTGCTCGACCTTGAGCTCCCCGCGCCGGATACGGTCGTACTGGCGAAGGTCGGTGATCGCGGCACCCGACGGATGGACACCGACGAGTTCGATCGTCTTGTCGCGGCGATCCCGAAGGACTCCGAGCACAGCCTGCGCGATCGGGCGCTCCTCGAGGTGCTCTTCGCGACCGGCTGCCGGCTCTCGGAGCTCTGTGGTCTGACGCGCAGGCGCGTGAATCTCAAGACCCGCGAGGTCGAGGTCATGGGCAAAGGCAAGAAGGTGCGCGGGACGTTCCTCACGGAGACCGCCGCCGACTGGCTGCAGCGCTACCTGAACACCCGGCGCGACGACAGCCCGTATCTATTCATCTCGCGGCAGACGGTGCGCCACGTCGCCGATGCGAAGACAGGGGTGATCAGACCGGTCAAAGACATTTACCCGCTGCATCCCAATACGGTCGAGCACATCGTGAAGCAGCTGGCGTTGCGGGCCGGTCTCCCGGACGAGTTCTCGCCACACTGGCTGCGCCATGGCCGATTGACGATCGTCGCGCGTCATGCGGGCCTGCTCGCGGCACAGGAGCTCGCCGGGCACGCGAGTCCCGAGACGACGAGGCGGTATACGAAGATCACCGGCAGTGAACTCAAGAAGCATTTCGATGACGCAGATCGGCGAGAGCGCAGACCGGACTAGACCGGTGTCGGCTCCCCCGTCTCGGACATCTCGTCGACGATCTCTGAGTAGGTGCGGCTCTCGAGCTGCCGCGGGCGGAGGCCGAGTTCGTACGCCATCGAAT
This sequence comes from Chloroflexota bacterium, assembly GCA_030948585.1. Classification (GTDB taxonomy): domain Bacteria; phylum Chloroflexota; class Limnocylindria; order P2-11E; family P2-11E; genus UBA4735. Next base: position 56,374 of record JALZAB010000169.1, on the reverse strand, counting down.
CGATGTCCGCGCTCGGCGTGAGCGCCTCGATCTCGCAGAACCAGCCGGCTCCCTCGAGGTGGTCGAGCGACACTTCGAACTCGCCGAGGATGTAGACCTCCCGCAGCTTCACGAACTTCCGGATGCGGCGGAAGCCCAGCTCGGCGATGAGCTCCTCGACTGGTCCGGAGACGAGCACCGCGGTGATCTCCTTGCGGACCTTGTCGACGCCGTGCATCTCGCGGGGGCTCTTGTAGGTGAGCTCCTGGACGCCGCCCTCGTCGCGGAAGCGCAGTCGCAGGCGGCGATCCTCACTCTGGAGATGGAGTGCCGGATGGTCGAAGAAGACGTCGCCCTCGGCACCGGCGCGGACCCAGCGGCCCTCGTTCTCAAGACGCTTCCGGAGGTCGGAGACGGCTATGTCGGGGAGCTTGTACTTGCGCTCGCGCTCGATCACACCAGGAGGCTAGGTCGTCAGCATGGACTAGACAATCCGCCGATTGGCGTAGGCGGAATGGCTCAGGCCGCTGGTGCTATTTCCTCGAGCGAGCGGCCGCGGGTCTCCTCGCTCAGGAGGCCCACCGCCGCGGCCGTCAGCAGCAAGAGCCCCATGAACACCGCGAATACGCCCGATTGGCCGAGCGAGATGGTGAGCGTCGGCGTCAGGAACGGGCCGATGATCCCGCCGATGCGGCCCACCGCAGCGGCCGCGCCCGCGCCGGTGCCGCGGAGGGCGGTCGGGTACATCTCCGGCGAGATCGCGTAGACGACGCCCCATGCGCCGAGATTGAAGAACGACAGGAGCGCCGCGTACACGACGGCGTCGTTCCCGGCTCCGCTGTTCCCGAACAGGTACGCCGAGATCGCCGAGCCCACCAGATACGCGACTAGCGTCGGTCGCCGGCCGATGCGTTCGACGAGCCACGCGGCGCTGAAGTAGCCCGGGACCTGCGCGAGCGAGGCGATGAAGAAGTACTCGTTGCTCCGGACCACGGTCAGGCCACGTCCGGCGAGCAGTGACGGCAGGAACGTGAAGATGCCGTAGTACGTGAACGTGATCCCGAACCAGAGGATCCACAGCATCAGCGTGCGGCGGGCGTAGCGCGGGGCGAACAGCGCGCCGATCGAGGCGCTTCCGCCGACGGAGCGCTCCGGTGCGACGGGCTTGGCGACCGTGATGAGCGCTCCCCCACCTTCGCGCTCCACCCGGCGGACGACCGCATCAGCTTCGGCCGCGCGACCATGCTCGGCCAGGAATCGCGGGGACTCCGGGAGCGCGCGACGGAGGTACGCGACGTAGAGCGCCGGGAGTGCCCCGACGACGAACGCGCCGCGCCAGCCGAATTGCGGCAGTACGACGAGCGCGACGACGCCGGCAAGGATCGTCCCATACGCCCAGAACGATTCGAGCAGGACGATGAACCGCCCGCGCGACGCCCGGGGCGCGTACTCGGAGACGAGCGTCGACGCGACCGGCAGCTCGCCGCCGAGACCGAGTCCCGCGATGACCCGCGCGATGAGCAGCGTCTCGAAGCTCGGCGCGGCGGCCGACAACAGCGCGCCGAACGAGAACAGCACGAGGGTGACCTGGAACACCGTCTTGCGGCCGACCCGATCCGCCAGCCGGCCGGCGATCGCGGCGCCGAAGAACATCCCCACGAATCCCGCGCTCGCGACGAAGCCGGTCTGCGTCGCATCGAGACCAAATTCGGTACGGATCGGCGTGAGCAGGAAGGCGATGAGGATCACGTCCATCGCGTCGAACATCCAGCCGAGGCCCGCGACGACGAGCAGCCGCCAGTGGAAGCGGTTCAACGGGACCCGGTCGAGTCGCGCGAGAAAGGTCTCTGCGGCCATCGCTAGATGCAGCGCTCCGCGACGAGTAGCTCCGCGTTCAGCACCGACGCCCCGGCCGCACCCCGGATGGTGTTGTGGCCGACCACGACGAACTTCACACCGAGCACCGGATCCGCACGGATCCGCCCGACGCTGGAGGCCATCCCGCGCTCGGTGTCGCGGTCGAGCAGTGGCTGCGGGCGGTCGCGTTCCTCGCGGACGACGATCGGGTGCTTCGGGGCCGACGGCAGGCCGAGCTCCTGCGGGCGGCCCTTGAACGTCTTGAAGCTTTCGGTCACCGCCCCGACGTTCGGCGCGCCTTTGAGGCGCACGGACACGGTCTCGGTGTGGCCGTCACGCACGAGCACGCGATTGCAGTGGATCGACATCGGGAAGACCGCTGGCGCGAATCCAGCCGGGCCCCAGCCGCCGAGGAACTTCTGGGTCTCCTCGACGACTTTCTCCTCCTCGCCGCCGATGAACGGCACGACGTTGTCGAGGACGTCGAGGGACGGCACGCCCGGGTAACCGGCACCGGAGATCGACTGCATCGTCGAGACGATCAGCTGCTCGATGCCGAAGTCACGGTGCAGCGGCGCGATCGCGAGCGTCAGGTGGATCGCCGTGCAGTTGCCGTTCGTCACGATGGAGCCGCTCCAGCCCCGCGCCTCCCGCTGCGTCGCGAGGGCCTTCACGTGCTCGAAGTTCACTTCCGCGAGCAGGTTCGGGACGTCCGCGTCCATGCGGTGGGTGCTCGCGTTCGAGAACACATGGTGCCCGGCCTTCGCGAGCGCGGCCTCGTGCTCCTCGGCCGCGTCGGTGGGCAGCGCGCTGAAGCAGAGGTCTGCGTCCATGTCGGGCCGCGTGGTCTCGAGCTTCAGGTCCGCGACCGAGGCGGGCATCGGCTCCGGCAGATGCCAGTGCACCGCGTCGGCGTACCGCTTGCCGGCGCTGCGCTCGGACGTCGTGAGGGCGGTCAGCTTGAACCAGGGGTGGTCCGCGAGCAGGCTGATGAAGCGCTGCCCGACCGTGCCAGTCGCCCCGAGGACCGCGACCGTGCGTTGCTGCGTCACGAGTGAAAGTGTGACAGACGGACGCAGGCGCTGACAGTGCCTAGCTCTCGTGGAACTCCTGATGGATCGCGCGCACGGCATTCTCGCGCTCGGTCTCGGAGACGACCAGCGAGATGTTCAGCTCGGACGAACCCTGCGCGATGGCGATGACGTTCACGTTCGCCCGGCCGAGGGCGCCGAAGAGCCGCGCGGCCACGCCCGGCGTGCCACGCATGCCCTCCCCCACCGCGGACACGATCGCGACCGGGGATTCGATCGAGACCTTCTCGACGTCGTGACGCTCGAGCTCCCGCGAGAACATCTTGCGCAGCGCGCCCTCGAGCCGCTTGATCGACTCGTCCGGGACGACCAGGCAGATCGAGTTCTCGCTCGAGGCCTGGCTGATCATCAGGACCGACACCGCTTCCGCCGCCGTGGTGTCGAAGACCCGCGCCGCGAAGCCGGGTACGCCGCTCATTCCCGCGCCCTGCACGGTGATCATGCCGAGCCCGCCGAGCGAGGTCGTGGCCTTCACCACGGTGTCGTCCCGCGGTGTGGTCGCCGTGATCGTGGTCCCGAGGTCATCGGCGGCGAACGTGTTCAGGATCCGGACCGGGATCCCCGCTTCGACGGCCGGCAGCACGGTCCGCGGATGGATGACCTTCGCGCCGAAGTACGAGAGCTCCGCGGCCTCCGCGTAGCTGATCGCAGGCAGCGGTTTCGCGTCGGGCACGATGCGCGGATCGGCGCTCATGACCCCGCTGACGTCGGTGTAGATGCGGCATTCCCCGGCGCCGAGCGCGGCGGCGAACACGGCGGCCGAGTAATCGGAGCCGCCCCGGCCGAGCGTGGTCGTCACGCCATCCACCGTGGATCCGACGAACCCGGTGATCACGGGGACGGTGCCGTAGCGCATGCGCGGCACGAGCTGCTGCTCCACTCGTTCGCGGGTGATCTGCAGGAGCGGATTGGCGTGGCCGAAGCTGTCGTCCGTGACGAGGAGCCCCTCGGCCGAGAGCGCCTCCGCCGCGACACCCCGCGCGTTGAGGACGGCTGCGATGATCGGCGCCGACAGGCGCTCCCCGTACGACAGAATCGCATCGAGCGACCGCGCGCTGCACTCGCGTAACAGCGCGACGCTGCGCAGTAGGGCGGTGGTGCGGTCGGTGAGGTCGACGATCTCGCTCAGGGCGGACGCGCCGTTGACCCCCACGAGATCGGCGATGAGATTCCGGTGCTCTTCAGAGAGCCGCTCGATGATCTGCTGCGCGCCCGCGGCATCGCCGGCCACGGCCTGCTCCGCGGCCTTCACGAGCGCGTCCGTCGTGCCGGCGGTCGCAGACACGACGACGAGGCGCTCGGCCTTCTCGGCGGCGATGATGTGCGCGACGGCCTCGATCGCCGGCGGCGACGCGACGGACGTCCCGCCGAACTTGAACACGATCGGCTTGCTCAGCGTGCCGACCTCGCGATGGCGATCACGTCAGCGAGTATCGCGGACGCCGTCGCAGCGCCGCCCGCGCCCGGACCGCTCCAGATCAGCCGGTCGGCCATGTCCGACTCCAGCGTGATGACGTTCGTCGGTCCCGAGGCCTGGCCCTCGAGGGAGTCCGCCGGGACCTCTTCGGGTCCGACACGACATTTCGTGGCCTTGTCCCCGAAGTCCGCGACGGCGAGGTACCGGACCCGGGCCCCGCGCGCGGCCGCGGCGTTCGCCCCTTCGGGGCTCGCGGTGCGCAACGAAGCGCGCCGCACCTGGTCGGGACGGAAGTGCCGGCCCTCGAGGAGGCTCACCAGGATCGACAGCTTGTAGGCGGCGTCGAAGCCGTCGATGTCGTTCGTCGGATCAGGTTCCGCGTAGCCCTTCGCCTGCGCTTCGGCGAGCGCGTCGGCGAAGGCGACACCGCTCTCGAGCCGCCCACAGATGTACGTCGTCGTACCGTTGAGCAGCCCGCGCAGGACCCGGGGCCGGACCGCACCCAGGTCGAGCATCCCGCGCACCACCGGGACCGCGCCACCAACGGCGGCCTCGAACCGAAGCTCCCGCTTGGCCAGGCGCGCGGCTTCGTGCAGCTGATCCCATTCCTTGGCGACGGCCTCCTTGTTCGCGGTCACGACATGCTTGCCCCGCTCGAACGCGGCGAGCAACAGGTCGGTCGCAGGCTGATGGCCGCCGATGACCTCGATGACGATGGAGATCTCCGGGTCGTCGAGGATCTCGAACGCGTCGGTCGTCAGCGGCAGGTCACCGGCGTCGCGGGCCTTCTGTGGATCCCGCACCGCTGCGCCCCGCACCTGCACCGGCCGGCCGGCCGCCGCGTCGATCCGCTTCCGCCGATCGGCGAACGCGCGAGCGGCCGCGCTGCCCACTGTGCCCAGCCCGAGGAGGCCGACGCCCACTGGCTTGCTGCTCATCGCGGCCGGCCCCACGCGATCTGCCCGACGACCTGCTGCTCGACGACGGCCATTCCGTGCCGCGCGAATACGGCGCGCACATCGGCGTCGAACGACGCAGCCCGATCGCCGAGCCGCACCCGTGCGAGGGTGCTCGTGCTGTGCAGGTACTCCAGGTACTCATCGACCGTGCGGCGCAGCGCGACCGGCGCGGTCCGCCGCTCGCCTTCGACCACGAACCCGCCGCTCGCCTCGAGCGCCGCGATCCGCTCGGGGAGCGCGTCGATGCGGTCGGCGTGCAGCTCGGAGTAGCCCTTGATGACGTCCAGCAGCTCCGGCACCGGGAAATCGCCGTCGTCCCGCTCGACGACGGCGAGGTACGCAGCGGGCGCGAGCGCCGCGGCGAACCGCGGCATGACGATCCGCGGATCCATCCAATGGATGCTCGTACCGGCGGTGATGAGCCCGTACGGCGGGTCGAGGGGCGCAGCTTCGGCTGTGCCGGCGATCCAGCGAAGGCGGGGATCGCCGCCGCCGGGGAGCAGCCGGCCCTCCTCGATCATCGCGGCGGACGGATCGACCGCGTCGACGCGCGCCGCGAACCGGACCATCTCCCGGGCGAGCGCGCCGCTGCCCGCCCCGACGTCCAGGACGGTGCGCGGCTCGACGAGGAGTCCCGCGAGGATCGTGAAGGTCTCGCCGGGATACGGCGCCCGATGGCGGTAGGCCTTCGCGACGTCGCGGTCGCGGAAGACCTCGGCGAGTGGGCCTCTCATCCGATCGCCTCGGCGAGGAGATCCAGGGCGACGCCGACACTCGCGAGGCGATTGCCGGACCGGTCGAAGGCCCACTGCTTCTTCGTCACCCGCTGCAGCTTCGGACCATCGACCGCGATGTACACGAGGCCTACCGCCTTGCCAGGGGTCGCGCCACCTGGCCCGGCGATCCCGGTGATCCCAAGACCGATCTTCGCGCCGAGCTTCTCGCGGGCGCCCCGCGCGAGCGCGGCCGCCACGACGGAGGACACCGCGCCGTGCGAATGGATGAGCTGCGGCGGCACCTCGGCGAGCACGGTCTTCGCGTCGTCCGAATAGACCTCCATGCCGCCGCGGAAGTAGTCGCTCGAGCCGCCGTGCTCGCTCAGGATCGCGCCGAGGAGGCCGCCGGTGCAGGACTCCGCCGCGGCCACGGTGAGCTTCTTCTTGCGGAGCGTCGCGTGAAGCGTCTGCATGCGCCCGGCGAGGTCCGCGTACGACGGCGGTTTAGCGGGCACGCGTGCGGGCCGAGCCCTCGCGCGGCTTCAGGCGCCAGCGCTCCGGCACCCCGCGGCCGGCGATCGCGAACGAGGCTTTCCACATGTAGTCGACGCCCGAGAAGATCGTGAGGCCGATCGCCGCGGCCAGCAGCGAGTACGCCAGATATGCGAGCAGGAGCGAAGGCGCGGCGAGCAGGAGCAGGAGGCCGGCGGCGGAGGCGGTCTGGAAGATCGTCTTGACCTTGCCCGACGCGCTCGCGCCCACGCTGTAACCCCGGGCTGACGCGATCGCCCGAAGGTTGGTCACGGCGAGCTCACGCGCGACGATGACCACGACGATCCACGATGGGACGAGCCCAAGGCCCTGGAGCGGGATGAGGGTGCCGATGACCAGCAGCTTGTCGGCGAGCGGATCGAGGAAGGTGCCGAGCCGGGTCACCTGACCCAACCGGCGCGCCAGGCGGCCGTCGACGGCGTCGGTGAGCGCGGCCAGACAGAAGATCAGGAACGCCCAGGTCGCGCTCGCCTCATCCCGCGCCTGCAGCAGAAGGACGATCGGGACGACCGCGAGGATACGGGCGTAGACGAGGGCGAGCGGAAGGTTGAAGGTCATGGCGACTTGAACGAGCGCTCGATCACCTGGCCCGCCTCCCCCATCTTGCCGAGATCCTGCCCATTGAACGCGAGGAACGTCGCACCCGCGTTCCCGGAACGAACGGTGACCGACTTCCCGCTGAACGTGACGACCTGGCCGTTCGGGAGGGTCTTGTTCGTGCCCGGCGCCTGGGCGCCGTCGACGGTGACCACGATGTACGCGTCGCCGCCGGTGACGCGCACGGTGACCACGGCGGCCGTGTAGGACACGGCGACGGTCCGAGTCTCCTGCACCTCGGCCCCCGTGGCGGTCTTGGCGACGACGCGGACGGTCTGCGGTCCGGCCACGAAGTTCACCGTGACACTGAACTTGAGGTCGCTGCCGATCGTCGCGGCTGCGCCGTTCACGGTCAGGCTCTTCACCGACCCATCGACCCGCCCGGACACCGTGACCGGCGCGTTCGTGTACGTCCCGCCGTTCGCGGGCTGCTCGATGATCAGCTGCGGTGCCTGTGGATCGGTCGAGACGCCGGGGTTGAGCTGGATGGTGCGCGACGCCTGGGCCAGCTTGCCGGCCGGGTCGAGCACCTGGATCTCCACATGATTAGGGCCGGGCTTCAGCGGCACGACGACGCTGAACGTGCCGTCGGCGGCGGGATGGACGTCGTTGATGGTGTCCTGGCCGGGCGCGACGCGGACCGTGATGCGGCCCTCCGGGTTCGTTTTGCCCTTCACCGTGTATTCCGCGACCTGGGAGACGGCGTCGGTCGGCGGGTCGGTGATGTCGACATGCGGGGCGACCGCGAAATTCGTGAACTGGTAATAGATGTACCCCGCGAAGAGGGCGATCCCGGCCAGGACGAGCACCGGAATGAGGACGGTCGGCGTGAAGATGAAGCTTCGCTTCACCAACGGCTTCATCGGCGCGAACGTGCGCGCGGGCTCAGAGCCCCCGCGCTCGCCCGTGTATAGCGCGACCATCTCCTCGGGGTCGAGGGTCAGGTACTCGGCGTAGTTCCGGAGGAACCCTTTCGTGTACACGGTGCCCGGCAGGGACTGGTAGTCGCCGCTCTCGATCGCCTGCAGGAACTTGTGGCGGATCTTCGTGTCCTCGGTGGCCTGTTGCATGCTGATGCCCATCTGCTCGCGCTGCTGCCGAAGAGCCTCACCGAGGCGCGCCACTAGGCGTCGTCTCCGCCCGCGGGCGACGGCCGCGCCCCGTAGACCTGGCGCATCTTGCCGGGGCCGACCGATGGTCCGATGACGCCTTCCTGCTCCATGATGTCGACGAGGCGGCCCGCGCGGGCGAATCCGATGGTCATCTTCCGCTGCAGCATCGACACGGACGCCTGACCCGCACGCCGGACGATGTCGACGGCCTCTTCATAGCGGTCATCCTCGATGTCCGAGTCGCCGCCGTCCTCGCGCTGCTTCGCGCGGTCCTGATCCTCGAGGATCTCGAGCTTGTAGCGCGGATCGCGCTGCCGCTTCCAGAACGTGGTCACGGCTTCGATCTCGCGGTCCGATACGAAGACGCCCTGGGCCCGGATGGGCTTCGGCACATCCGGAGGCAGGACGAGCATGTCCCCGCGGCCGAGGAGCTTCTCCGCGCCGCTCATGTCGAGGATCGTCCGCGAGTCGACGGCCGACGCGGTGGCGAACGCGATGCGCGCCGGGATGTTGGCCTTGATGAGGCCGGTGATGACATCGACGGACGGCCGTTGCGTCGCGACGACGAGGTGGATGCCGGTGGCGCGCGCCAGCTGGGCGAGCCGGGTGATGGCCTTCTCCACCTGGATGGGCGCGGACATCATCAGGTCCGCGAGCTCATCGACGATGAGGACGATGTAGGGCACGCGATCCGGGCCGCTGCGCACCGCGTTGTAGGCCTCGATGTTCCGAGCCGTCGCGCGGGCGAACAGCCGGTAGCGCCGATCCATCTCCCCCACCGCCCAGTAGAGGGCGTTGAGGATCTTGTCGTGGTCGGTGACCACGGGTACGACCAGGTGCGGGATGTTATTGAACCCCGCGAGCTCGACGCGCTTCGGGTCCGCGAGGATGAGCCGCACATCATCCGGCGTCGCGGTCATAAGCAGACTGCAGATGATCGAGTTGATGGACACGCTCTTGCCCGAGCCGGTCTGCCCGGCGATGAGAAGGTGCGGGAGCTTCGCGAGGTCCGCGACGATCGGCGATCCCGAGACGTCGCGGCCGAGGGCGACGGTGAGCTTGGAGGTCGCCTCCTTGAACATCGCCGTCTCGGCAACGTCCTTCAGGGTGACCATCCCGATCGCGAGGTTCGGGACCTCGATGCCGACGACGCTCTTGCCCGGGACCGGCGCTTCGATGCGCAGCGTGCGAGCGGCGAGCGCGAGCGACAGATCGCTGTCGAGGGCCTCGATGCGCGAGAGCTTCACGCCGGCGGCGGGCTTCAGCTCGTAGCGCGTGACCACCGGGCCGACGCTCACCTCGACGACCTTCGCGACGATGTTGAAGTGCGCGAGGGTCTCCTCGATGACGCGCGTGTTGCGCATCACCTCATCCTTGCCCGATCGCGCGGCCGAGCCTTCCTCCAAGAGGTCGACCGACGGCAGCTGCCACGGCACATCGGGCGGATCGGCGTGCATGACGCCCTCGGCCACGAGCATCGCCGATGGGAGGCCCGCGAGCGCACCACCGAGCGGCGCGATCTGCTCGGGCTCGATCGGGAGGATCTCCTGCTGCGCAACGGGCTTCACGGGCTTTCGGACGGGCCGCTCCTGATCCATGTTGATCTTGATCGGCGTCTCCGCCGCAGGCGGCGGCGCGGGCGCGAGCGGGCGTGGTCGGGCGGGCGCTTCGAACGCGGTGGCCGTGCCTCCCGGCACCGCCGCGCCGGGATGCAGGGTGAACTGGGGGCGGCGATCGAGCGCCGGTCGGGCCAGCTCCTGCAGCGTGCGGTTGGCCGCGATGACGACGCCGATGGCGAGGATCGCGATGAGCACGATGATCCCGCCGGCGTTGCCGAGGGTGCTCGTGACCGACCCGCCAAGGGCGTGCCCGACGCGACCGCCGTTGCCGGCGGCGACATCGACGATGCCGAGGAGCGCCAGCAGCACGAGGAGGACCCCGATGCCCGGCCAGAGCAGCCGCCGGGCGAGCGCGCGGCGCCACACAACCGCCGCCGCGACGAAGAACGCGATCGGCACGAGGATCGCGCCCCAGCCGAGGGAGCCGGTCATCACCGACCGCCACCAGTCGAGGACCGAGCCGCCCGTCGACAGCAGCGCGACGAGCGAGAGGAGCCCGAACAGCCCGAGGGCGACCCCGATGATGTGGTCGCGGACCTCGGCCCGCATCCGCGCGCCGGGGGTGGCCTCGCGGCGGGCGGTAGGCCTGCGGCTGCTGCTCTTCCTCGCCATCAGACCTGCATGATGACCGGCAACACCATCGGCCGGCGCTTCGTGCGGTCATAGAGGAATGAGCTGAGGCTCTGGTGGATCGCGTCCTTGAGCGCGGACGCCTCGGCGAAGTGCGGCCCGGTCTGGGCCTGCGCGAGGCCGTCCAGGACCCGCTGCTTGGCCTCTTCGAGCAGATCGCTCGCGTCGTTCTCCGGCACGAATCCGCGGGTGGTGATGTCCGGGCCGGCCACCACGGCGCCGGTCTGGTGGTCGATGGTCACGACGACCAGGAGGACGCCCTCGTTGCCGATCGAGACGCGATCGCGCATGACGGACTGGCTCACGTCGCCGACGCCGAGGCCGTCCACGTAGACCTGGCCGGAGTTGACGTGCTCCCCCACCTTCGCGCCGCGGTCGCTGATCTCGAGAACGTCGCCGTTCGTGATGATGAACGACTTGTCGGCGTCGACGCCGACGTCGATGGCCATGCGCGCGTGCCGCACGAGCATCCGGTACTCGCCGTGGATCGGGACGAAGTGCTTGGGCTGGAGGATGTTGAGCAGAAGCTTGAGCTCCTCCTGGCTCGCATGTCCGGACACGTGCGGCCGCGATGCCGTGTCGTACACCACATCTGCGCCGAGCTTGAACAGGTTGTCCACGGTGCGGCTCACCAGCTCCTCGTTGCCGGGGATCGGATTGGAGGACATGACTACGGTGTCCCCTTCTTTCACCGCGACGTGACGGTGGTCGCCCAGGGCCATCCGGGAGAGCGCGCTCGTGGGCTCGCCCTGGCTGCCGGTGGTGATGATGCACAGCTCCGCGTCCGGGAACTTGCCGATCTCGGCGGCGTGCACGATCGCGCCCTCCGGGTATTCGAGATACCCGAGCTCGCGCGCCGTCTTGGTGTAGTTCTCCATCGACCGCCCGATGATCGCCGTGCGGCGGCCCCAGGCATGCGCGATGTCGACGATCTGCTTGATACGGGAGATGTTCGACGCGAACGTCGTCGTGATCACTCGCCCCTGCGCCCGGGACATGATGCCGTCGAAGATCTCGCCAACGTGGCGCTCGGACGGGGTGTAGCCAGGCACCTCCGCGCGCGTGGAGTCGGAGAGCAGGAGGAGCACGCCTTTGGCGGCGATGGCGGCGAGGCGCGCGAAGTCCGTCTGCCGGCCATCCACGGGCGTGTGGTCGAACTTCCAGTCGCCCGAGTGCACGATCGTGCCCTGCGCGGTCTCGATCGTCACCCCGACCGCGTCGGGGATGCTGTGGCACACGTAATAGGAGTCGCAGCGGAAGGCGCCGATGCTGAACGGCGCGCCGGGCTCGATCTCGCGGAAGACCGTGCGCTCCGCGAGCTTGTGCTCGCGCAGCTTCGTCTTGATGAGGCCCAGCGACAGCTTCGTCCCGTGGATGGGCACGTTCGGGAAGTCGCGGAGCACGTACGGCAGCGCGCCGATGTGGTCCTCGTGGGCGTGCGTGATGAGGATGCCCTTCAGCTTGTCCCTGCGTTCGCGGAGATAGCGGATGTCCGGGATGACGACGTCGATGCCCGGCATCTGCTCGTCCGGGAACATCAGGCCGGCATCGATGAGCACGATGTCGTCGCCCTGCTCGACGACCATCATGTTCTTGCCGATCTCTCCGACGCCGCCGAGCGGGATGACCCGCACCGGGCTAGCCAAGGAGGGTCATCTGCTCGACCGGCTTCGGCTCGGGGGCCGGCGCGGCCGGTGGCGCGGCAGGGCGGGGCGTGGTCTCGAGGAACGCGGCGAGCGCGTTGAAGTCGTTCGTCAGATCGGCGCGGAGCGAGGGTTGATGGAGCGCCGCGGCGGGATGGAAGACCGGGAAGATCGTGATGCCGTCCTTCTTTCGTGCGCGTCCGTGGACGCGCGAGATGGATTCGCCGGGAAAGAACTTGTACATGGCGTGACGGCCCAGGGTCACGACGACCTTGGGCCGCAGGACCGCGAGGTGCCGTTCGAACCAGACGTGGCAGGCCGCGACCTCCTCGGGCAGGGGGTCGCGGTTCTCCGGCGGCCGGTGGCGCACGACGTTGGTGATGAAGACCTTGCTGCGATCCAGGCCGATGCCGGCGAGCAGCTGGTCGAGCAGCTGGCCCGCGGCGCCGACGAACGGCCTGCCCTGGACGTCCTCGTTGTAACCCGGGGCCTCGCCGAGGAACAGGATCCCCGACTCCGCGCTGCCCTCGCCGGGGACGGCCTGCTTCGCGCTCCGGTGGAGCGGGCATGCGGTGCAGGCTCGGATCTCAGTGGCCAGCGCCGCGAGCGGGTCTTCCACAGCGTTGATTATCGGGTCGCCGGAGCTTTCCGGGCGAGATAGACGACATCCGTATACGGGCGGCCGGGCATGTCGATGACATCAACCAGGAACCCTGCCCGCGCGAACATCGCGACGGCCGCGTCCCGATCGAGGAAATGGAAGCGCCGGGCCCCGCCCCGGGTCACCCCCAGGGCCGTCGTCACGAGCTCTTGGGCGTAGGTGAACGCGTACCGGGGGCTCGCCGCCCGTTCCTGGGCCTTGACGACCAGGGGCGCGTTCTCGACGAGGGCGTCCGCGGCCTTGCGCAGCACCGCCTCCTGATCCGAGGGCGGGAGGAGGTACAGCACGTCGATGATGGTGACCGCGTCGCACCTGGGCAGGGCCTCATGGACGATGTCGCCGACCTCGAACCGCAGTGATTCGCGGTCGCCGATCGTGCCGCGGGCCACCGCGATCTTCCGGTCGTCGAGGTCGATGCCCAAGACCCGCCGGCTCGGCGCCGCTTCTGTGAGGAGGTTCGCGAACAGCCCGTGGCCGCAGCCGAGGTCGACGATGAAGCCGTGGCGCGGCACGTACCGGTCGATGAACGCGAGGTCGGACAGGAATGCGCGGCCGTGCACCAGGGTCCGGGCGACGAGCGGCGCCTCGCGGTACCGGTGGACCGCGCGCTCGAGGGCCGCGGTCGTCGTGCCGCCCGGCACTAGATGACCCGCCAGCGGATGATGTCGGCGAGCGCGCTGCGCAGTAGCGGGTCGGTGAGGACCGCGAGATCGTCGAACCGGCGGAGGGTGAGGCTGTCCCCCGTGGCCCGCAGCGCCTCGTCCGGCCGCCCCGGATGACCGACGATCTCGCCGATCCCCGGGTATGCCGCGTACAGCGCGACCGCCGCGGGATCCGGACGCTTCGGCAGGGCGGTGAGGTCCACGAACCAGTCGTTCCCCGGGACGCGGCGCTGCGCGAACGCCGAGGCGACGGACGCGACCCCGAGCAGCTGGGCCTTCGCCGTCGCGGTGAGCCGTGGCGGCCGCGCGCGCCGGAGGTAGCGCACGCCCTCCTGCCGGGCCACGTGGGCCACCACCCGGCTCACGCCGGGCAACAGATGCGTGTGGCGGTGCGAGTCCCAGGCCCGCGGCTCGATCCCCCACTCGCGGGCCAGCGCAGCCTGCGCGCGGATCTCGGCCGCGAGCTCGCCGAGCCGGACGCGTCCCGAGAGGAGGCGGGCCGTGAATTGCGGCAGCCGGTGGAACCGCCCGTCCGCGTCAATGAGCGAGGGCACGCGGGCCGCGTCGCTCACGGGCCGCCCGCCGACCAGATCGAGATGCAGCCCGACCTCGAGGCGCCGGTGGGCCCGGGCCAGCTCGGCGGCCTCGGCCGACGCGGGGAAGGTGACGAGGAGCGACGCCGACCGGACGATGCCGTCACGGTGCGCTTCGAGGATGCCCTCGGTCACGCCCGGCGAGAGGCCGAGATCATCGGCCCCGACGATCACTCCGCTCACGCGTATCTGCCTCGGATCCCATTCCACCGGATGAGGACGAGGTCCCGCAGCATCAGTGGCGTGTCGCGCAGGAACGACACGCTCGTGTGGGCGCGCTGGTGGATCTCGACCGGGGTCTCGGTCACGCGGTAGCCGCGACGCCGCGCGATGTGGAGCACCTCGGCGTCGAACGCGAATCCGTTGAGGGTCGATCGGGCGAACAGATCCTTGGCCGCCTCGGCGGTGTACATCTTGCCGCCGCACTGCGTGTCGTTCACGTCGATCGGCACGATCGTGTGCACGGCGGTGCGGTACACGAACCCCATGACCACGCGCCACCACGGCCGGTCCACGACGGACCCCGGGACATAGCGGGATGCGACGACGACGTCCGCGCCGTCCGCGAGGGCCTGCATGAACGCGTCGATCGTCTCGACGGGGATCGTGAGGTCCGCGTCCAGGAACACGATCGGGTCGCCCGACGCCGCCGCGACGCCGGCTCGGACCGCGCTCCCCTTGCCGCCGTGCGCCAGCTCGAGGTAGCGGTAGCGGAGCTGCGCGCGGGGCAGCTCTTCGACCATGGCCGCGTACACGGCGGCCGTGCCGTCGGTCGATCCGTCGTCAGCGACGATGATCTCGGCGGCGATGCCGCGGGCCCGAAAGAACTCCGCGCAACGAGCGAGGCTCGCCGGAAGCCGGCGAGCCTCGTTGAATGCGGGAAGGATGAGCGAAAGGATCGCCTGTCTCCGCTAGCGCGGCGGCCCGCTCCGACGGAACCCGCCTCCGCCGCCCGGACGGAAGCCCCCGCGGTCGCCGTCTCCCGGGCCGCGCTCGGCGAACCGGGCGCGCTGCTCGCGCGACCGGCGGTCGAACTCGGCGGGGTCCTCGTTGACCGCGCGGATCGAGAGGTTCACCCGGCCCTGCCGGTCCACCTCGGCGACCTTGACCTTCACGTGCTCGCCGATCTTCACGGCGTCCTCGATGTTCGCGACGCGCTCGTTCGAAATCTCCGACGCCCGGACGAGACCTTCCTTGCCCGGGAGGTATTCGACGAACGCGCCAATGGACATGATCCGAGTGACCTTGCCCTCATAGACCTCGCCGACCTCGGGCTCCTTGGTGAGCCCTTCGATCATCGCGCGGGCCTTGTCGCGGCCCTCCGGCTTCGCGCCGGTGATGCGGATGGTGCCGTCGTCCTCGACCTCGATGTTCGTGCCGGACTCGGACTGGATCGCTCGGATCATCTTGCCACCGGGCCCGATGATGTCGCGGATCTTGTCCGGGTTGATCTTCACGGTGTCGATCCGCGGCGCGAACTTATTCAGCTCGGCACGCGGCTTGTCGATGACCTGACGCATCTCGCCGAGGATGAACAGGCGCGCCTCGCGGGCCTGGGCGAGCGCCTCACGCATGATCTCGAGGGTGATGCCCTTGACCTTGATGTCCATCTGCAGCGATGTGATGCCCTGGTCCGAGCCGCAGACCTTGAAGTCCATGTCGCCGTAGTGGTCTTCGAGCCCCTGGATGTCGGTGAGCACGGTGTGCTTGCCATCCTGCAGCACGAGACCCATGGCGATGCCGCCGATCATCGTCTTGATCGGCACGCCGCAGTCCATGAGCGCGAGCGTCGAGCCGCACGTGGAGGCCATCGACGACGAGCCGTTCGACTCGAGCGTCTCGCTCACGATGCGGATCGTGTACGGGAACTCCTCCTTGGTCGGGATGACCGCCCCGATGGCGCGCTCGACCAGCGCCCCATGACCGATCTCGCGCCGTCCGGCGCCACGCATCATCCGCACCTCTCCGACCGAGTACGGCGGGAAGTTGTAGTGATGCATGAACCGCTTGCTGTCGACCGGCGAGAGCGTGTCGATGATCTGCTCGTCGCCTGAGGGGCCGAGCGTCACGACCGACATGACCTGGGTCTGGCCACGGCGGAACACCGCCGAGCCGTGGACGCGGGGCAGGACCCCGACCTCGATCTCGAGCTCGCGGATGTCCTTCGTGCCGCGGCCGTCCGGACGGAGCTTCTCCTCGACGACGGCGGTGCGGAACTCGTGCTCGAGCACGGCGTCCCACTCGGCCGTGACCTCGTCGGCGGTCGTCTTGCCCTCGGGCGTAACGAACTGCTTCAGGGCCTCATCCTTCACCGCATCGAGACCGGCCTCGCGCTGGGCCTTGTCCGCGTTGCGGAGCTTCGCGCGAAGGCGCTGGGCGAAGAACTCGCGGATCGGGGCCAGGCGGCCTTCGTCGCGCGCCGGCGGGGTCCATTCGAGCTTCGGCTTACCCGCGGCGCGACGGAGCTCCTCCTGGGCCTCGCAGAGCTTCGCGATGCCCTGCTGGGCGAGGCCGAGGGCCTCGACGAGCTTCTCCTCGGAGATCTGCTGCGCGCCGGCCTCGACCATCATGATCGAGTCCTTCGTGCCCGCGACCACGAGGTCGAGCTCGCTGTCGAGCATCTCGGTGATGGTCGGATTCAAGGTGAGCGTGCCGCCGACGGTGCCGACGCGGACGCAGCCGATGGGACCCTCGAACGGTGCGTTCGAGATGTGCAGCGCTGCCGACGCCGCGTTCACCGCGAGCACGTCGTAGTCGTTCTCCTGGTCGCTCGACCATGCCGACACGATGATCTGCACGTCGTTCTTGAATCCCTTCGGCCAGAGCGGCCGGATCGGGCGGTCGGTGAGACGAGCCGTGAGGATGCCCTCTTCCGACGGACGGCCCTCGCGACGGGGGAACGAGCCTGGGATCTTTCCCGCGGCGTAGAGGCGCTCTTCGAAGTCGACGGTGAGCGGGAACCAGTCGATCCCCGGACGGGTCGTCTTCGCGACGGTCGCCGCGCCGAACACCATCGTGTCGCCGTAGCGCACGGTGACCGCGCCGCCGGCCTGACGCGCGTACTTGCCGGTCT
This sequence comes from Chloroflexota bacterium, assembly GCA_030948585.1. Taxonomy (GTDB): domain Bacteria; phylum Chloroflexota; class Limnocylindria; order P2-11E; family P2-11E; genus UBA4735. The sequence continues at coordinate 39,213 of JALZAB010000169.1, read as the reverse complement.
CGAAGGTGAGGGGCTTGTCGTTGATGGTCGCCTGTGAGCGTGTGACTGCCACTATTTGGTCCTAGGGTGCCGCCAGGTCCTTACCGACGGAGTCCGAGGCGTCCGATGATCTCCTGATAGCGCTCGGGGCTCTTGCGGTGAAGGTATGCGAGCAGCCGCCTGCGCTGCCCGACCATCATGAGCAATCCACGCCGACTGTGATTGTCGTGCGCGGCAGTGCGGAGATGATCGGTCAGATGCTTGATCCGCTCGGTGAGGAGCGCGATCTGGACCTCCGGGGATCCGGTGTCCTTCTCGTGCTGGCGGTTCGCCTTGATGACCTCACTCTTTGCTGGAGCGGCTTCTGCGAGCGGCACCCGTTGTCCTTTCCTAGATCTCTTAGATCTCTATTTCTGTCTTCAGTCTACCGGATGGGGACCGCCCTGTGACGAAAGCGGACAGGCGGCCGGTGCAGCGCAGATGGCTGTGCCCGCCGCGCCGGACCGCTACGGTGCCGCGGTGAAGGCGGATTTCTGGCGCTTCTGGGTCGGCGAAACGGTCTCGGCATTCGGCTCCTCGTTCACCCAGTTCGCGATCCCGCTGCTCGTGTTCAAGCTGACCGGCTCGGCCATCTACCTCGCCGCGAGCGCCGCGCTGTTCACGGTCCCCCACCTCCTGTTCGGCCTCCTCATCGGGGCCTGGACGGACCGTACCGACCGCCGGCGGCTGATGATCGTGGTCGACGGGCTGCACGCCGCGGCCGTGGCCTCTGTCCCGATCGCCGCCGCCGTGGGCGTCCTCAGCGTGTGGTGGATCCTCGGTGCGGTCTTCGTCTCATCGACGCTCGGCATCTTTTTCGATGCCGCATCGTTCGGCGCGATCCCGAGCCTCGTGGACCAGGCCGATCTCGTCTCCGCGAACGGCCGGATCCAGGCGACCTTCGCCGGCGCGTCCGTCCTCGGGCCGCTGGTTGCCGGCGCGCTCCTGGTCATCCTGCCAGTCGACCAGCTGCTCGTCATCGACGCGGCCACCTTCGTGGTCTCGGCGATCGCCCTGTCGTTGATCCGCCGGCCGTTCAACGCGCCACTCACCGCGCGCACGACGACCATCCGCCAGGACGTCGTCGAAGGGCTTCGCTACGTCGTGCGGCATCCGGTGCTGCGCAACATCTCCGCGATGATGGCGCTCGTCAATCTCGTCTCGGTGACCGCCTTTGCGCAGCTCGTCCTCCTTGCGAAGGAGCGCTACGCCGCGACCGACCCGGAGATCGGGCTGCTGTTCGCCGCGGGCGGCGTGGGCGTGGTGCTGTTCTCGCTCGCGGCGGGCCCGTTGCGCAAGCGATGGACCTTCGGGAACGTCGCGCTCGGAGCGCTGATGGCCTCGGGGCTCCTGACCGTCGGGCTTGCCTACGCGCCGACGTTGCTCGTGGCCGTGGTCCTCTGGGGCCTCAGCGCCGGGCTCGGCACGATGTTCAACATCAACACCGGCAGCCTGCGCCAGGCGATCGTGCCGAATCACATGCTCGGGCGGATCATCACCATCGCCATGGTGCTCGCGTGGTCGGCCAACCCCATCGGCGCGATCGCGGGCGGGATCGCCGTGGATCGCACCCACGACGTCCAGCTCGTGTACGTCGTCATCGGCGTGCTGATGTTCCTCATCCCGCTGTACTTCCGGCTGTTCAGCCCCCTCGGGCACGCCGAGCGCTACCTCGATGCGCCGCGTGCGCCCTCAGTCCAACCCCTGCCCACCGACGGGGCGTAGCTCAACCGACTCGCCCATCCCGGCGATGAGCGGCCGGGCCTTCGCGATGGTCTCGCGAACACGGTCGAGCTGGAGCGAGGCGTGGTGGGCGGCCTTGTCGTCCCAGACCTCGAAGACGTCGATCGCGTCCGGCTCGGCCGGCAGCTCGCTCACGACGTAGAGGCGGCAGCCGGGCATCGGCTCACCGCCGGACGATCCGCGCAGCAACGCGAGCAGCGCGTCGCGCTGGCCCGGCTTCGCGCGCAGCGTGCCGTGCAGACCGTACATCAGCGCAGGGCCAACCGGGTCTGCTCGACGTCCTTCGCGATTTGCGCCGACAGCTCCTCGGCGCTGTCGAACCGGATCTCGTCGCGAAGGCGCTCCACGAACGCGATGGTCGCCTCCTGCCCGTACACCTCGTCAGCGAAGTCGAGGATGAACGCCTCGAGCTTGCGCGGACCTGCGCCGAAGGTGGGACGCACCCCGAGGCTCGCCGCGGCGCGATAGCGGACGTCGCCGAGCATCACCCACGTCGCGTAGATGCCGTCGTGCGGGAGCAGCTTGTCCGGGGGCGTCGCGATGTTGATCGTCGGGAAGCCCAGGACGCGGCCGCGCTGCTCCCCCTTCACGATCGTGCCCGTCGCCGCGTAGGGGCGCCCGAGGAGGGCTTGCGCCGTCGCGAGGTCGCCCTGCCGGAGGGCCTGGCGGATGCGCGTCGAGCTGACGACCGCGCCGCCCAGCGAGATGGGCTCCACGACGGTCACCGCGAAGCCATAGCGCTCGCCGAGTGTGCGGAGTGCGGGGACGGCGCCTTCGCGGCCGTGTCCGAATTGGAAGTCCGGCCCGACGACGATGCGCTGCACTTTCCCCGCGTCCGTGACGCGCTTCACGAAGGCCTCGGCGGATTGCTGCGAGAACGCCGTGTCGAAGCGGAACACGATGACCGCTTCCGCGCCGGCCTGTCCCAGGAGCGCGGCGCGCTCGGGCGCGTCGGCGAGCGTGGACTGCGGCGGATCCTGGGCCAGGACCTGCGCCGGCAGCGGATCGAACGTCGCCGCGACCGGGATCGCCCCCGCGGCCCGGGCGCCCCCTACCAATCCGCGGATGAGCGCCTGATGACCGAGGTGGACCCCGTCGAAGACGCCGACCGCGAGATGGAGCGGACCGTCCGGCCACCCGGTGAAGTCGTGGAGGACTATTCGAGGCTCCGCGCTTCGATCGCTGCCGCGCCGATCGGCGCCGCGACGTGCGCGCGTTCTGCGACCGCCGCGCGCCGGCGACGAACGGGCCGGCGCGGTCGCGCTTCCTGGATCAGCAACGGGATCGCTGAGGCGACCGCGAGGATGTACCCCAGATAGTTGCCTTGGAAATAGCGGCCGAAGAAGAGGAACGCGAGGAGCGTCAGGGCGTAGCCGCCGAGCATCCGCGCGATCGTCGGCGCGCGCCAGAGCTGCCACAGTGCCCAGAGCGCGATCGGCGTCGCGACCGCGATCTCGATGGCCGCGAACGGGAAGTCGGCCTGGCGGTACTGGATGACCCCGAGCCACAGGAGGAGGGCGGAGAAGCCCATCCCGGAGATCGGATATGTCCAGGCCGCGCCGCCGGCGTTGTAGCGGACGACGTCATCGTAGAAGGCGTTCCAGTCGTTGATGAGGAACGGCATGAACGCGATCGCGAGGAAGACCGCTGCCGGCAGCGCCGGTGCGAGCGCACGCGCGGCCTGCCCGGGCGTCTTCGGTCTGCGCGTGGCGAGGAGGTACACCGCGAGGAACGGCAGGAGGAAGAGGGCATGCAGCTTCGCGGCGGCCGCGGCGGCGATCGCCAGCGAGGCCCACGTCCGCCGTTCGCGCTGCAGCAGCGCGACGCCCGCGAACAGGAAGAACAGGATGAAGAAGTCGTTGCGGCCCTCGATGACGAACGGGAACAGCTGCGGATTCAGCCCGACGAGGGCCACGAGCGCGATGCGGTGCTCGGTGCGCTTCACGAGGAGCGGCAAAACCGCCATCGTCCCGATGAAGGCGGGCAGATACAGGTATCGCTGATCCCAGAAGATGCCGAGATGGTCGAACGCCCAGACGAATGGCACGGTGATGAGGAACAGGATCGGGAAATACGTGAGGTGGTACAGCGCGGGGTTGTTCACCATGGGCCAGTAGTAGAGCGGCGTGTCGAGGTAGTCGGTCGCGTACGGGTTGTGACCCGCCAGGAGCTTTCGCGCGGCCTCCTCCACCATCAGGGCGCCGTCGTGCACGTACGTGTACGGCTTGCCCGTCTCGCGCAGCACGATCGACGCGATGGTCGGCACGATGACGAACACCGCGAGGATGAGCCCGAGGTGTAGCCACCGCTGGCGCGGGGTGAAGGACGCGCCCTGCCTGCGGTCGCGGAACGGATAGGCGAACGCCACGATGCCCGCGATCGCGAGGAATACCGGGCCGGCGATGCCCGGGAACAGCCGCCAGATGGTCTGGTCGTTCGTCGCGGCGACGGTCGTGTGGTTGGAGAAGAGCAGCAGCCAGTTGGCGACGGCGATCGCGCCCACGACCTTCGCGTCTAAGGACAGCATCCGCCAGGCCCATACGAGCCAGCGGGCCGCGCGCTCCGCGCCGCGAATGATCATGGGTCCAGCCCCCAACCGGTCACGAGCTCTGCGGCCGGTACCACGCGGAATCGATCCGCCAACGGGAGGATACGGTCGTCGGCATCGCGTAGCTGGAGGGCATCCGGCGTGCCGCGCAGGGCATCGACGGTGACCGCGTCATCGACGGTGAGCGCGCCGACCGCCAGGCGCCGCAGCCCGCCGAGGTGGGCTGCCGAGCCGGTCGCGCGGCCGATGTCCCGGGCGAGCGAGCGGATGTACGTGCCGGTCGAGCAGACGACGACCAGGCGCAGCCGCGAGCCGTCCCAGCTCGCGATGTCGAGGCGTTCAACCGTGACCGGGCGCGCCGAGAGCTCGACCGTCTCGCCGGCCCGGGCCCGCGAGTACGCCCTACGCCCGTCGACCTTGACGGCCGCGAACGACGGTGGGACCTGGGCCAGCTCCCCGCGGAACGGCGCGAGCGCGGCGTCCAGGGCCGCGACCGAGAGCGCGGGGACCGGCGCCTCCCGGGTGATCGCGCCTTCGCGATCATCGGTCGTGGTCTCGCTGCCGAAGGTCACGAGCGCCGCGTAGACCTTCGACGCGGTGTGCAGCCGGTCCGCGAACTTCGTGGCCGTGCCGACGAGCAGCGGCAGCAGCCCGGTGGCCAGCGGATCGAGGGTCCCGCCGTGGCCGACGCGTTTCGCCCCGAGCGAGCGGCGGGCCACCGCCACGACGTCGAAGGAGGTCCAGCGGAGTGGCTTGTCGACCGGCAGGACCCCATTCGGGGCCGCGATCATGCGGGCTGTCGCGCCCGCTCGAGCGCGCTGCGCGCGGCATCCAGGACCCGTGAGCGGATCGCGGCGTGATCGTCACCGGGAATGAGGGCGCCCGCGGCGCGAACGTGCCCGCCCCCGCCGAACGCGGCCATGAGCGCGGCCGCGTCGACCGAGGGGGCGGATGCGCTGGTCCGGCACGAGACCTTCACCGGTCCTGACGTGCCGCTGAACAGGAGCGCGACGCGCATCCCGCCGCTGCGCGCGATCTGCTCGACGAGGCCCGAGAGGTCCTCCTCGAGCGCGCCCGCCTGCACCTGGTCATCCTTCTCGATCCACGTCCACACGAGGAGCCCGTCGTACTCGCGCACGAGGCGGGAGAACGCGAAGCCCCACAGCTTCAGCGCCTCGAACCGCTTGTTGCGAAAGACGTTGTAGGTGATCGACTGCAGGTCCGCGCCCGCGTCGCGGAGCATCGCCGCGCGCTCGAGGGCGCGTGTGTCGGTGTTGGGGAACTGGAAGGATCCGGTATCGGTCATGATCGCGACGAGCGCGGCCGTGGCCATGTCCGGCGTCCAGCCAGTGCCGAGCGCGTCGACCACGCGTCCGACCATCTCGCCGGTAGCGGCGCTCGTCACATCGACGAAGTTCGCGTCGCCGAACGCGGTGTTGGTCGCGTGGTGGTCGATGTCCGCGATCTTCGGTCCGGCGGGGAGCGCGAACTTGGCCCGCTCGGGCTCGCCGAAGTCCAGGCACACGACGAGGTCCACGTCGGCCGGCGGCGGTGCCTGATCGAACCGGTCCGCGGAGGCGAGGAACCGGATGGCCTCGGGCACCGGGTCCGCGCAGTGCCACGACACCCGCTTCCCCATCCGCTCGAGGGCCAGCCCGAGGGCGAGCGACGACCCGATCGTGTCGGGGTCGGGGTCGCGATGCGAGACGAGGGCGATGCGGTCCGCGGCCCGGAGCGCCTCGACGACCGCGTTCATCGCTCCGGCCCGGCCTGGGCTTCCCGCAGGAGCATCGAGATCCGTGCCGCCCGGGCCGCGGAGGTGTCGGAGACGAACTCGATCTCAGGAACGAACCGCAGATCGGTGCGGTCGCCGACCTCGCGGCGGATATACGGGCGAGCCTCGTTGAGTGCCTGCATCGTGCTGGTGACGGCATCGTCGCTCCCGAGGACGCTCACGAAGACGCGTGCGGTCTTGAGGTCCGGGGTCGTCTCGACGCTCGTCACCGTGGGAAAGGAGATCCGCGGGTCGCGCAGCTCCTCGCTGATCAGCGTCGCGAGCTCACGCTGCAGCAGGGCGTTGACGCGATCGGCGCGCCGGTACGCCATGTCAGCGTGGCTTTGCTTGGACGACGAAGGCCTCGATGACATCGCCGACCTGCACGTCGTTGTGCCCCTCGAGCACGATGCCGCACTCCAGCCCGGCCGTGACCTCACGGACGTCGTCCTTCACCCGCCGAAGGGTCGCGACGGTGCCCTGCCACGCGGGTTCCTGGCCACGCAGCAGCCGAGCCTGGGCACCGCGGCGGATCACGCCGTCGGAGACCATGCAGCCGGCGATCGTCGTCTTGTTCGCGGTGAAGATCTGACGCACCTCGGCGTGTCCAAGGACGCTCTCGACCATCTCCGGTTCGAGCATCCCGGTCAAGGCCTTCTGCATGTCGTCGAGCAGCTCGTAGATGACCTTGTACTGACGGACGTCGACCTGGGTCTGGTCCGCGGCGCGCTTCGCCGGCACGTCGATCTTGTTGTTGAAGCCGATGACGACCGCGCCCGATGCGGCGGCCAGCGTGACGTCGGACTCGCTGATGTCGCCGACCGCGTCGTGGATGACGACGAGAGCGACCTCCTCCTGCGGGAGCTTCGCGAGGGCGCCCTTGATGGCCTCGAGCGATCCCTGCACGTCCGCCTTGAGGACGAGCTTCAGCTCCTTGGCCTTGCCTTCTTTGACCTGCTCGAACATCTCGTCGAGGGTTGCCGGACGCTCGCCGCCCGCGGCAGCGGCGCGCTCGCGCGCGTTGCGCTCCGCCAGCGTCTTGCCGATCTTCTCGTCCGCAACGACGCGGAGCACGTCGCCGGCTTCCGGAACATCCGGCAGTCCGAGGATGAGCACCGGCCGCGATGGCTCGGCGCGCCCGACGTTCTTTCCCTTGTCGTCGGTCATCGCGCGCACCTTGCCGAATGTCTTGCCCACGACGATGAGGTCGCCGCGCTCGAGCGTGCCCGTCTGCACGAGGACGGTCGCGATGGGTCCCCGGCTCTTGTCCATGTGGGCCTCGATGACGCGCCCGATCGCGGGCCGGTCGGGGTTCGCCTTAAGGTCGGCGACGTCCGCCACCAGGAGCACGATGTCGATGAGGTCCTGGAGGCCCTGCTTCGTGCGGGCGGACACCGGCGCGAGCGGCGTCTCGCCGCCGTACTCCTCGACCGTGACGCCGTGCTCCGCGAGCTGGCCCTTCACGTGGTCGGGATTCGCGTCGGCCTTGTCGATCTTGTTGAGCGCGACGACCATCGGCACGCCCGCGGCCTTCACGTGCGAGATGGCCTCGATGGTCTGCGGCTGCACGCCGTCATCCGCCGCGACCACGAGGATCGCGACGTCGGCGACCTGCGCGCCGCGAGCACGCATGGCGGTGAACGCCTCATGACCCGGGGTGTCGAGAAAGGTGACCTTCCGCCCGGAGTGCTCGATCTGGTACGCGCCGATGTGCTGGGTGATGCCGCCGGCCTCGCGAGCGGTGACGTTCGTCTCGCGGATCGCGTCGAGGAGGCTGGTCTTGCCGTGGTCGACGTGACCCACGATCGTGACGACCGGCGGGCGCGTGATCATCTTCGTGTCGTCGTCGTCGGTCCAAAGGATCTCCTTGCCCGCAGGCGCCTGCTCCTCGCTCTCCTCGACGGGGTCGACGATCTCCTCCTCGGGGACGACCTCGAGCCCGAGCTCGCCCGCCACGAGCGAGGCGGTCTCGAAGTCGATGGTCTGGTTGATCGTCGCCATGACGCCCATGTTCACGAGCGCGCGAATGACGTCGACGATCGAGAGGTCCAGGTACTTCGCGAGCTCCCCCACCTGCAGGGTCTTGGGCAGCGAGACCGGGACCCCGCCCTCGGGGAGGATCGCGACCGCGGCCGGCGCCTCGGCGACCGGTGCCTGGGGCGCGATGTTGCCGCGCGATGGGCGGCGGCGCGGTCGGGGTCCACGCTGTGGTGGGAACCGCCGCGGTCTTGCCTTTGGCATCAGCCTGTCCTCCTTATGACCGCTCCGGCAGCGAGCTCGTCCCGCAGCCGCAGCTTGGTCGCCTCGTCGATCGTCGTCTCGAGGGCCCGCCCGAGCGAGCCATCGACGGTGCCACGCTCCAGGCACGCGTCATCGGGGCAGAGATACGCTCCGCGCCCCGGTGCCTTGCCCCGAAGGTCCACCGAGAGCCGCCCGTCCGCGTCCCGGACGACCCGGATGAGCTCGCGCTTCGCCTTGACCTGCCGGCACGCCACGCAGGTGCGCTGCGGGACGACCCTAGCGACGATCCTTCTTCTTCTTGCCACCGAGCAGCGCACGATCCTCGTCCTCGAGCTCGTCCTCGTCGGCGGCCAGGGACTCCGCCTCGACCTCGGCGACGAGGTCGTCACGGACCGCCTCCTGATCCTCTTCGACCACGGCCGTGGCCGGCTCGGCCTCGACCGCGATCGGCTCGGGCTCCGGTTCGGGCTCGGCTTCCGCGCGGACCTCGGACTCGCTGCGGATGTCGATACGCCATCCGGTGAGCTTGGCCGCGAGGCGGGCGTTCTGCCCTTCCTTGCCGATGGCCAACGAGAGGTAGCGATCGGGAACGACGACGTACGCGGTCTTCTCATCGACCACGATGTCGACGCGGATGACGGGCGACGGCGAGAGCGCGTTCTTCACGAACTCCTCGGACTTCTCGTCGAACTGGATGACCTCGACGCGCTCGCCGCCGAGCTCGTTGCTGATCGCCTGCACGCGGAGGCCGCGCTGGCCCACGCACGCGCCGACCGGGTCGAGACCCGGCTGCCGCGAGCGCACCGCGATCTTCGTCCGCGATCCGGCCTCACGGGCGATGCCGGTGATCTCGACCTGCCCGTGATAGATCTCCGGGACCTCGAGCTCGAACAGCCGCTTCACGAGGCCGCGATGGGCCCGGCTCACGATGATCTGCGGCCCGTGGATCGAGCGGCGCACCTCGAGCACGAGCACCTTGCGGTGCTGGCCGACGAAGTAGCGCTCGTGCGGCGCCTGCTCGCTGCGCGGCAGGATCGCCTTGGCCTTGCCGAGCTCGAAGATCGCCGAGCCCGCCTCGAACCGCTCGATCTGACCATTGATGATGTCGCCCTCGCGATCGGCGTACTCCGCGTACACCTGCTCGCGCTCGGCCTCGCGCAGGGACTGCTGGATGACCTGCTTCGCGGTCTGGGCGCCGATGCGGCCGAGGGCGGCGGCGGACTCCTCGAGCGGGATCGTGTCGCCGAGGGCGACGTCCGGCTTCATCCGCCGCGCGGCGTCGATCTGGATCTGCAGCTTGGGGTCCTCGACCTTGTCGACGACGGTCTTCAGGAGGAAGACCTTGAACGCGCCGGTCTGCACGTCGACGGTCACATCGATGTTCTCTTCGGCGCCGTACGCGCGCTTGATCGCGCGCGCGATGATGTCGCTGACGACCTCTTTGGAGAGGCCCTTTTCGGCGGAGAGCTGCGCGAGACCGGTCACGAGTTCACGGTTCATGGCACGCTCCCCTTCTTATCTTGCTCGGCCGTTTCGGCGACAAAAAAGGTGGGTCGCCCCACCTTCACGGCTCGAGCGGCAGGCGGGTGCGTCCCGCCGGCCAAGGGAAAGTGTACCAAAAGAGGACTAGGGGCCGACCCCGACGTCTTTGGCGGGGCCTCTCGTTACGTGAGGTTGTTGCCGATATTCGAGAACTGATTCTGCAGCTGGCCGCGAAAGAAGACCATCGCCACGATCACTGCGATCGCGATGACGGCAATGATGAGTGCATATTCGACGAGTCCTTGGCCCTCGTCGTTGCGCCAGAACGCCACGTGGTGCTCCTTCCCGTCAAGGTTCGGCCCCGTATCCCGAGCCTTTTCCTAACCGTTTGCGTGCCTGCGCGCTAGGCCTCCTTCCGTACCGGTACTTTCGGTCAGCGGCCCCGCAGGGCCACCGCCAGTCGCTCCTCGGTCGTCGCCGCACCCGCCGGCGGGACGCCCTGGAGCGCGCGCTGGGCCTCGGACTGGGTATAGCCGAGGGCGCGCAGCGCCGCTACGGCCTCGTCCGCGTCGGCAATGTCGGTGACGAGCGGACCGATGGCCATCCCGCCGACCTTCGAGCGCAGATCCACGATCAGGCGCTCGGCCGTCTTCTTCCCCACGCCGGGGGCCTTCGCGAGCGCCGCGACGTCGCCGCCGGCGATGGCCGCCGCGACATCGGCCGGGCGAGACACCGACAGGATCGCGAGCGCGGCCTTCGGCCCGACGCCCGAGACGCTGATGAGCAGCTCGAAGAGCGCGAGCTCCTCCCGCGTATCGAACCCGAAGAGGAACTGCCCGTCCTCCCGCACGACCTGGTGGGTGTGCAGGAGCACCTCGTCGCCCGCGGGATGGCGCGGCACGAACACCTTGTACCCGACGCCACCCGCTTCGACGACGACGTGGTCCGGACCGCGGGCCAGGATCCGGCCGCGAACGGAGCCGATCAACCGGACGCGAGCGCGACCGCGGCGCCGAACCGCTCGCGCTGGGCGTGCGCGAGCGCGATGGCGACCGCATCGGCGACGTTGTCCTGCGTGATCGGCTCGGCCAGCCCGAGCACGACCGTGAGCATGCGCTGGACCTGCTTCTTGTCGGCCCCGCCGGTGCCCGTCACCGAGAGCTTCACTTCCTGCGGCGTGTATTCCGCGACGGCCATGCCGGCCCGGCCGGCGCACAGGATCGCCACGCCGCGGGCCTCGGCCACCCGCATCGCCGTCCGCGCATTCTTGTTGAAGTACAGCCGTTCGACCGCGAGCGCCGCCGGCGCGTGCCGCGCGATGAGCCCCTCGAGCGCGGCGGCGATCGAGACGAGCCGATCGGCTGGCGATGCCGAGACGAGCACCGGGACGATGCCGCAGTCGAGGATGGTCGCCGGATCGGTGGTGGCGTCGAGCAGCGCGTAGCCCATTCCGGTCGTCCCGGGGTCGATGCCGAGGATGACCTTAGGCGGTCTCGAGGACTTCCTCCGGCACGTCGAAGTTCGCATGGACCTTCTGCACGTCGTCCAGGTCCTCGAGCGCTTCGACCAGGCTGATGACCTTCTTGGCCATCTCCCCTTCGAGGCTCACGGTGTTCGACGGCCGCATCGACACCTCGGCGTCGATGACCTTCAGCTTCAGCGCCTCGAGCGCCTTCTTCACCGCCTCGAACCGGTTGGGGGCGGTGAACACGGTGACGAGCGTGCCGTCGCGCTCAACGTCCTCGGCACCGGCGTCGATCGCGGAGAGCTCGATCTCGTCGGCATCTTTCGCGGCGACTTCGACCTCGATGATGCCCTTCTGCTCGAACAGCCACTGGACCGAGCCGGATTCGCCGAGCTTCCCGTTGTGCCGCGTGAAGGCCGCCCGGACCTCGGCCGCCGTCCGGTTGCGGCTGTCGGTGGCCGCCTCGACCATGATCGACACCCCGCCCGGCCCGTAGCCCTCGTACACGATGCTCTCGACCTGGGCTCCGTCCGCACCGCCGGTCGCGCGGTCGATGGCCCGCTGGATGTTGATCAGCGGCACGTTGACGGCGCGGGCCCGGTCCATCGCGAGGCGGAGCCGGAAGTTGCCCTCGGGGTCGCTCCCGCCCTCACGCGCGGCGAGCATGATCTCGCGGGTCATCTTGGTGAAGATCGCGCCGCGTTTGACGTCGTTCGCGCCCTTCTGGCGCTTGATCTGCGACCACTTGGAATGACCCGACATCGGTGTGAATACTATGCGGACAGCCATTCATCGGGGGAGTTCGAAAGAGATGGCTTCAGTCGCACCTGAGCGCATCCGCAACGTCGCCATCGCCGGTCACGGCGGTTCCGGGAAGACGACGCTCGTCGAGACGCTCCTGCACCTCATCGGCGCGACCACCCGCCTGGGCAAGGTCGATGACGGCACGAGCATCCTCGACACCGACCCGGAGGAGCACAAGCGCCGCATCACGATCAACATGGCGCTCGCCGAGTTCACCCACGAGGGCACGAAGATCAATCTCCTCGATACGCCCGGCTTCGCCGACTTCGCCGGTGACCAGCACGCCGCCCTGCGCGTGGCCGACGGCGCGATCGTCGTCGTGGACGGCTCGGCGGGCATCCAGGTCGGCACGCAGTCGGTGTGGGACGAGCTCGAGGCGGCGAAGACGCCGCGGTTCATCGTGGTGACCCGCCTCGACCGCGACAACGCCGACTTCGACGAGATCTTGAAGCAGCTCCGCGAGGCCTACGGGATCGGCGTCGTGCCGCTGCAGGTCCCCGTCGGGGCGCATCAGGATCTGTCGGCGACGATCGACCTCCTGCACGGGCAGCTGCTCAAGGGGCCGAAGGACCCGATCGGCGAGCTCCCGGCGGACGAGAAGGAGCGGGTCGGCGAGTACCAGCGGCTGCTCGTCGAAGCGATCGTCGAGACGGACGAGGATCTCATGAACCGCTACCTCGAAGGGAAGGAGATGACCTACGAGGAGCTGCGGGATGCGCTGCACGCCGCGGTGCGCGCGGGAGACGTCGTGCCGGTCATCGCGTCGTCGGCCACGAAGCGCGTCGGCTTCGGCGGGCTGCTCTCGGCGATCGTGCAGATGCTCCCCTCGCCCGCCGAGCTCGGCGCGGTCGTCGGGACCGACGCGAACGGCAAGGAGATCGCGCGGAAGGTGTCCCCCGACGAGAAGCTCTCGGCGTTCGTCTTCAAGACACTGGCCGACCCATTCGTGGGAAAGCTCAGTTACGTGCGGGTGTACAGCGGGACCCTCCACCACAACGCGCAGGTGTTCGACGCGACGAAGAAGGAGACCGAGCGCGTGGGCCAGATCTTCTTCCTGCGCGGCAAGGAGCAGGAGGCGACGGAGTCGGTCACCGCCGGCGACATCTGCGCGGTACCGAAGCTCGCGGCCTCGAACACGAACTCCACGCTGACGGACAAGGACGCCCCCATCGTGCTCCCGCCGATCAGCTTCCCGGCGCCATCGTTCAGCGTCGCCATCGAGCCCTCGAGCAAGGCCGATCTCGACAAGCTCGGGACCGCGCTCCACAAGCTCATCGATGAGGACCCCACGCTCCACGTCCGGCGCGACGACGCGACCCACGAGACCATCCTCTCCGCCGTGGGCGAATCGGCGATCGAGGTCGCCGTCCACCACCTGAAGGACAAGTTCGGCGTGCAGGTCGACACGCGCACGCCGAAGGTCCCGTACCGCGAGTCGATCCGGGCGAAGGCCTCGGCCCAGGGCCGGTACAAGCGGCAGACCGGCGGACACGGGCAATTCGGCGACGTCTGGCTCGAGATCGAGCCCCTCCCCCCGGGAAGCGGCGTCGTGTACGCGACGCGGGTCGTCGGCGGGTCCGTGCCGAAGAACTTCTTCCCCGCGGTCGAGAAGGGCGTGCGCGAGCAGGCCGAGAAGGGCGTCATCGCCGGCTACCCGCTCTCCGACTTCAAGGCCACCCTCTATGACGGGTCGTACCACCAGGTCGACTCGAGCGAGATGTCGTTCAAGATCGCCGGCTCCCTTGCGCTGCAGCACTGCGTGAAGGACGCGCAGCCGTACCTGCTCGAGCCCATCGTCGACCTCGAGGTGCTCGTCCCCGAGGAGCAGATGGGCGACGTGCTGTCGGACCTCAACTCCCGCCGGGGACGCGTGCTCGGGATGGAAGGCGCCGGCGGTGGGCATCAGCGCATCAAGGCCCACGTGCCGATGGCCGAGACCTTCCGCTACGCGACCGACCTGCGCTCGATGACCGGAGGCCGCGGCTCGTTCACCTCGAAATTCCTGTCGTACGAGCAGTGCCCCGCGCATATCGCGGAGAAGGTCGTCGCGGCGCACGAGACCGCCGAAGAGCCGGCGGCCACCCACTAGCGTGTCGGCCATCGACCCCGACCCGACCGACGTCGCGGCCCTCAATGCCGCGCTGATCGCCGAACGGGACCGCCTCGCGCAGATCGTGGACGTGCTGCCGGTCGGCATCGTGCTCATGGATACCAATGGCAGGGTGACGCTCGAGAACAAGGCGACGCGCGAGCTGTTCAGGCGCGATGAAGCTCCGGCGCCCGGCCTCACCGGACAGCTGCGCGGCACGCTCGCGCGCCCCGACGGGACCGCGTACGACCTGCGCGACGTGCCGATCGCCCGCTCGCTACGCGGCGAGGACGTGCGCGGCGAGCTCATCTGCTACACGCGCGCCGACGGACGGGCGTTCGACCTGCTGACCAACAGCGCGCCCATCCGAGACCCCGGAGGCGCAGTCGTCGGCGCGATCGCCGCGTACGAGGACGTGACCGCGCTGTCCGACGCCGAGCGGGAGCGCACCGCGTTCTTCGCCATGGCCAGCCACGAGCTGAAGACGCCGGTAACGGCGGTGCGCGGTCAGATCCAGCTCGCGCTGCGGTTCATGGAGCGCGGCTCCGTCGAGATGGTCGGTGGCGCCCTGCAGCGGGCGGACGCCCAGACCACCCGCATGGCCGCGCTCATCGATGACCTCTTGGACGCGGCGCGCCTCGACGTCGGACGGTTCGATGTCGTGTTCGCGCCGACGGACCTCACGGACGTCGTCGCGGCGTCGGTCGCGCGCCTTCGTCCGATCGCCGGTGACCGCGTGATCCGGGTCGATCTTCCCGATGAGGTCGTGCTCGTGAACGCGGACGCCCGCCGGCTCGCGCAGGTGATCGACAACGTGATCGTGAACGCCCTGCGTCACGGCGGCACCGGCGATGTCGTCGCGTCCGTGGGCACCGAGGCAGGCCGGGCGCTCGTCCGCGTGCGGGACCACGGCGCCGGCATCGCGGCCGATGATCGCGGCCGGATCTTCGAGCGGTTCTATCGTGCCGACACCGCCCGAGCCACCCCCGGCACCGGGCTCGGGCTGTACGTGAGCCGGGAGATCGCGCGCCTGCACGGCGGGGATCTGTCGCTCGAATCGACCGGTCCGACCGGGTCGGTGTTCCGGGTGTCCCTGCCGCTCATCACGACGCGCTAGGCCGCGAGGCTAGGCCAGCGCGCGATCCAGCCAGTCGGCGATGAGGCCCATCCGCGCGGTCTTCGCCGCGATGTCCACGCTGCCGTGGCCCTGATCGGTGTATTCGACGTAGTCCCAGTCGACGCCTTCGCGTTTGCCGAGCGACACGAGCTTGTCGCGGAACATCCGCGACTGCGACACCGGGCAGCGCGGGTCGTTCGTGCCGTGGGTCATGAGCAGCTTCGCGGTGAGTTGGTGCGCGAACTCGATCGCGCTGCGGTCGCGCCAGAGGGCGCGATCCTGCTCGGGGTCGCCCATCTGCTCGCGGAGGAAGTAGCGGAAGTGCTCGTAGCTCTCGTCCCACATCGCGTGCAGGTCACAGATGCCGACGGCCGCCACGGCCGCCTTCCAGAGATCCGGCTTCTTCGTCGACGCGATGAACGTCATGAACCCGCCGTAGCTCCCTCCGTACACGCAGAGCCGCGCGGGGTCGACCTGCGGGAGCGTTTTCAGGTAGCGGGCGGCGTACTCGACGTCCTCGAGATCCTTGCCGCCCCAGTCGCGGAGCGCGGCGTCCCGGAACGCCACCCCATATCCGGTGCTGCCGCGGATGTTCGGCTCGATCACGACGAAACCGCGGCTCGCCATGAACTGGGCGAAGATGTCGAAGCTGCGGGTCCACTGGCCGGTCGGGCCACCGTGGACGTAGACCATCGCCTTCAGCTTCGTCCCCGCCGGCACGTCGTGCGGCACGTAGAGGAGCGCCGGGATGCGCAGTCCGTCGAACGACTCGTACCAGATGTGCTGCGCATCGACGAAGTCCGCGGGGTCGATCGAGCCGTACTCGGCCGGCACGAGGGTCGTGGTCGTCCCGGTCTCGAGATCGTGCAGCCCGAGGGTCGGGCGCGCCGTCGGAGTGCTGTACAGGGCGATGATGCGGCGGTCGTCGTTGGCCCACTGGGCCTGCGCGACGATCCCCGGCGGGAGCGGCACGACCCGCGCCGTGCCGGTCGCGGTCTCGTACGCGACCAGCTGCATCTGCGCGTCCACGTTGCGGCCCACGAGCAGGAACGCGCCGGTCTTGGAGAAGCGCATCGAATGCTCTTCGACGCCCTCGCTGCCCAGCCAGCGGACCTCGCCGCTCGCGACATCCAGGATGCCTGCGCGATGCGTGCCGCCCGCATCGCTCGTCACCGCGAGGTGCGTGCCGTCGGGATGCCAAGCGGTCACGGTGTCCTGCGAGCCGGCGCGAACGCGGAAGACGCGCTTCTGGTCGGTGCCGTCGGCGTTCATGACGTAGCCGTCGAGGTTCTTCGTCGCCGGCGGCTCTTCGCTGCCGACGAACGCGATGCGCGAGCCGTCCGGGCTGAACCGCCCGCCGAAGACCGGCGCAGCGAAGCTGGTCAACGGCCGCAGGTCACTGCCGTCGGGCCGCATCAGCCAGAGGTTCATCTGGCCCGGTGTGTCAGGCGACTCGGCGCGGCGCTTGTTCGTGTTCACGAGGATCGACCGGCCGTCGGGAGCGATGTCGGCGGCGTGCTCCTCGGCCTTCGGGTCCTGAGTGAGCCGCGTCACCACCCCGGTCGCGGCGTCGATGCGGAAGAGATCGTGCTGCTCGTCTCCGGCGTTGTCTTTCGCGAAGACGAGGTAGCTGTCGGTCGGATCCCAGATGAAGAAGGAGCGCAGCGCCCGGGGGACCTCACCGTGGCTCAACTGGGTGACCGCTCCGGTCGCGATGTCGAGGATGTGCAGCTCGATCCGCCCGGTGATGTCGGAGTAGAACGCGACCCTCTCGCCGCGGTGCGATACGTCGAAGTGGTACAGCGTGGGGAGCCGCGCGAGCTCCTCGAGCGGGAGACGGGTCTGCTGGACCATCGTGGCCACGGCGAGATGCTAGTCCCGCCGGTCAGGGCGTGTCGGCGACCATCCGCGTGAAGAAGTAGGACAGCAGCCACTCGAGCAGCAGGGTGGCGCGGTTGCGTACCCCGAGCAGCTGCATGAGGTAGTTGGCCCGCCACACGGTCCACGCCGGCAGGCCGCCCAGGACGATGTCACCGAACCCCGCGAGCTCCGCGCCGGCGTGCGTCCGTCCGAGCGCGACGAGGTCGCCCTTGCGCTGGTACACGTACGGCTCGAGGGCCTGGCCGCGCACGAGGTGCGCGAGATTCCGAGCGACGGCGGGCGCCTGCAGCACCGCGACCTGGGCCAGCTGGGGCAGCGGCTTCCCGAGGTGCTCGAAGAAGGCCGCGTCGCCGAATGAGAGGACGTCGTCACGACCGCTCGCGCGGAACATCTGGTCGACGACGACCCGCTTGTCCCTCGCCAGGGTCACGCCGGCGAGGCCGCTCACGAGCGGATGGGTCCGGACCCCACCGGCCCAGATGATCGTGGCGCCGCGGAACTCCGCTCCGGCCTTCGTCCGCACGCTGCCTTCGCGCACCTCGGACACGAGGCTCCCGAGGACCACGGTCACCCGCTGTTCGGCCAGCCGCTTCATCGCGATGCGCGCGAGGCGCTCATCCATCGCCGTCAGCACGCGATCGGCGCCGTCGATGAGCGTGATCTTCGCGTCGCGGACGAGGTCGAGCTCCGGGTACATCCGCCGCAGCGAGTGATCCATCAGATCACGCACGGAGGAGGCGAGCTCCACACCGACGGGACCGGCGCCGATGAGCACGAATGACAGCAGCGCCGTTCGCCGCTCCGGATTCGTCTCGCGGGCCGCTCGCTCGATGGTCGCGAGCACCTGCTTGCGCACGCGCAGCCCGTCCTCCAGGGACTTGACCGGTAGCGCGTACTCGATGACGCCAGCGATCCCGAAGTCGTTCGTCACGCTGCCCGGCACGAGCACGAGATGGTCGTAGTCGAACGTGCCGTCGGCGGTGAGCACCGTCCGCCGCTCGAGGTCGACGCCTTCGACATCGGTCTGCACGAAGCGCTGGCGGGCGTGCGCGACCGGGAGCCGCAGCGGGTACGCCACGGCATGCGGAGGCAGCTCTCCGGTCGCGACCTGGTAGAGCAGCGGCGTGAACAGGTGGTAGTTGTTGCGGTCAAGGAGCGTGAGGTCGATCTCGCCGGGCCGCAGCAGGCGCTCGAGACGCCGGACCAGATGCAGTCCGGCGAATCCCCCGCCTACGACCACGACCCGCGGGGCCATCAGTTCGGCCGCCCGGCGGTCTCGACACGCGCGAGCTCCTGGAGGTACGCCTTCGTGATGGGATCATCGGCGTCGAGCTCGATCGCGATGGTCAGCCGCTCGCGCGCGGCGACGAGGTTGCCCGCTCGGAGCTGCCCGAACCCCGCATCCGCGAGGTAGCCAGCGTCTTCCGGGCGCGCTCGCGAGGCCGCGTCGAGCATCGGCACCGCGTCGGCCGTGCGGTCGGCCATGAGGAGCGCGACGCCGAGCTCGTGGAGCGCGTCAGGCTGCTCCGGCCAGAGCGCGAGCACGCGCAGGAACGCCGCCTCCGCGGCTTCGGCGTCGCCGGTGCGGCGCGCGATGAGCCCGAGCGCGAAGTGCGCCTCCCACAGATCGGGCTGCGCCCCGACCACCGCCTGAAGCTCGGCGGCCGCGGCGGCGAGACCGTCAGCGGGGCCGCCGACCGCGGCCTGGCCGGCGCGCTCCAGGTGCGTTTCGAGGTCGCGCCGTTCGATGCCGAGGAGCAGCCGGCGCGCGTGCGCCGCGGTCTCGCCGATGCGCTCGATGTCCAGCAGCGCATTGAGCTCGGCGGCCGCGGCGACCGCGTCACCCGACGCTACGAGCGCGCGGGCGAGGCCCAGCCGCGCGTCCATGGGCGCGCCGTGGGCGATGGCCTCGCGAAATCGCTCCACCGCCCGTGGAAGGTCACCCTTTGCCGCGTGGACCTGGGCCAGCCGCGCGAGCACCGGCCCGTCGGGCGGTCCCGACGCCGCGGCGCGCTCGAGGGCCGCCGCCGCCTCCGCAAGATCGCCGCGTTGCACGGCGAGCACCCCCAATACGTCCTGGGCATGCGGGTACTCGAGGCTCTCCGGCCGGATGCGCCGAAGCCGCGATCGCGCGGAGCTATCCGCGCCGGCCTCGATGTACAGCTCGGCGAGGCGGATGCTGTCGGCGTCGCGCAGCGGATGCAACGCGTCGCTGTGCTCGAACGCGACGACCGCGCCGCTCGCGTCACCGGTCAGGCGGCGAAGCTCGCCGAGCAGGTAGTGGCCCCGCCACGAGCCGGGCACCACCTCGGTCAATGCCTCGAGCGGCCCGACGAAGGTTCGCTCGTCGCCGCGTTCGAGCGACTCCGCCGCGAGGACCAGCAGCCGCTCCTCGGCGGCGACCGCGGACGGCTCGGCGCGCAGCGCGTCGATGTACCGCGCCGCCGCCCGCGCGCGCGCGTCGTCGGCCCGGCGAGCGTCGCTCGCGGCCAGGAGCGTCGCGTTCACCTCATCGTCCATGGCTTCCAACACCGCGGCGTACGCGGTCTCGCCGATGGCCGCGCTCGCCGGGGGCGGGTCCGCGCCGAGCGCCGCGGCGAGCCACGAGGCGGCGGCCACCTCGGCGTCGGGCAGCCCGCCATCGGCGACGGGATGCGCCAGGGTGGCAATCTCGGACTTCTGCGCGACATCGACGAGGGCGAGTTCGAGGACGCGCGACGGCTCCAGGCGCAGCACGCCGGAGAGCGCGTGGCTCGCGGCGAGCGACGCCCCGTACTGCGCCGCGAGCGCCGCGTCGGGTGTCGACCCGAAGACGAGGTAGCCCGCGTCGGTGGGCAGGTCCCCCATCGCGACGAGGAAGACGGGCTTCAGCTCGAGCGTCGGGTGGTCCGCGAAGCGATCGACGATGCGCCGCGCGATCTGCCTGGCCCAGGCCCCGCCCCGCGGATCAGCGGGTCGCGCGCCGAACGGCACGACCGCGACGGACCGCGGCGCCACTAGCCCCAGGTGATGCGCGCGTACTTACGCTTGCCGTACTGCAGCACCGGCGTGCCGGTCAGCGGAACGGCCGTGTTGAGCTCGGCGGTGGCGTCGTCGATCTTCACGCCACGCTGCTCCACGAGGCGGCGCGCCTCGCCCTTGCTCTTCACGAGCGACGCGCGGACGAGGAGCTCGATGATGTTCATCGAGGCCCCGCCGTCCTTCTCGACGCGGACGTCGGGGATGTCGGACGGTGCGGCGCCATCGCGGAACTGCCGCCCGAACGCGGCCGCCGCCTCCTCGGCCGCGGCCCCCGAGTGCATCTCCGTCACGATGCGCCGCGCGAGCGTCTCCTTCGCCTCACGAGGATGCAGCTCGTTCTTGGCGAGGGCATCGAGGATCGCGCGGACCTCCTCCATGGGCATCTCGGTCGCCCACTCGAAGTAGTGCGGCATCAGGTCGTCATGGAGCGACATCACCTTGCCGAACATCTCGTTCGGCGCGTCGGTGAGCCAGATCCCCGTCGCGGGCTTTGACTTGCTCATTTTCTCGCCGTCGAGGCCCTCGAGCAGGTGCGTCACATACACGTTCTGCGGACGCTGACCGACGGCCGCCTGCAGCTCACGGCCGGCGAGGAGGTTGAACAGCTGATCCGTGCCGCCGGCCTCGACATCCGCCTGGATCGCGACCGAGTCATACGCCTGGAGCAATGGATAGAGGAGGTCCTTGATCGGGATCGGGGTGCCGGCGGCCTGGCGCTTCCGGAACTCCTCCCGCGCCAGCATCTGCTGGACCGTGAAGCGCGACCCCAGCTCGATCACGTCACGCAGACCGAATGTCCCGAACCACTCCGTCTGCATGACGATCCGCGAGTTCTCACGCGGGACGATGAGGTGGAACTGGTCCAGGTACGTCTGCGCGTTCGCCATCACGTCCTCGTGAGAGCGCATGGGCCGGGTCTCATCCTTGTCGGTCGGGTCGCCGATCTGGGTGGTCCAGTCGCCCACCACGAGCACGATCTCGTGTCCCCACTGCGCGAGCTTCCGGAGCTTGCGGAGTCCGACGGCGTGGCCGATGTGCAGGTTCGGATGCGTCGGGTCGAAGCCCTGTTTGATACGAAGCCGACGCTCGCCGGCCGCGAGGATCCTCCGAAGGTCCTCGCGCACGATGACCTCGGACATCCCGCGGGACAGGAACTCATCAAGCTCGCGCTCGGTCGGCCGGGTGGGCACGCAGTGAGTCTAGGATTGATGCATACCGCGCTCGACGACACGCGATCATGCGTTCCGGCGCGGGCCGTACCGCGACAACAAGCCGAAGAAGAGCGGCTTGGGTCCGAAGGTCACGGTCATCTCACCGGTCCTGATCGCGATCCTCATCACATTCATCGGACTCCCGCTCGTGGGGGGTCTGGTCGCGTTCGCCTTCTTCACCCGGGATCTGCCATCGGCGGAAGACATCGGCAAGGCGCCGCTCGCCCAGTCCACGAAGGTCTATGACCGCGACGGCACGGAGCTCCTGTACCAATTCGAGGAGGAGCGGCGCGACCTCGTCCAGTACAAGGACATTCCCCAGGTCCTGATCAACGCCGTGGTGGCCTCCGAGGACCACAGCTTCTTCACGAACCCCGGCGTGGACGTCTTCGGCATCGTGCGCGCGGCGATCTCCGACGTGACGAACCGCGGCAGCGGCGGCGGCGGCGCGTCCACGATCACGCAGCAGCTCGTCAAGCTCCGGCTCGTGGGCAGCGAGAGCACGATCACGCGGAAGATCCGTGAGGCCATCCTCGCGGTCGAGGTGACCCGCACGTACTCGAAGGAGCAGATCCTCGAGCTCTATTTCAACCAGATCTACTACGGCAACCAGGCCTACGGCATCAGGGCCGCGGCCCAGTCCTACTTCGGCAAGACCGATCTCAAGACCCTCACCCTCGCCGAGGCCGCGCTGCTGGCCGGACTGCCGCAGCTGCCGTCGATCCTCGATCCGTCGAAAGCCGAGAACACCGTGCGTGCCACCGAACGGCGGGCGTACGTGCTCGACCAGATGGAAAGCCTCAACATGATCACGCCGGCCGAGGCGTCGGCCGCGAATGCGACACCGATCAAGACCATCGGCGTCACGGTCGCGAAGATCGAGGCGCCGCACTTCGTCTTCCAGGTGCGCAACCAGCTCACCGCCATCCTCGGGGGCGACGAGGGCGCCGTGACGCGCGGCGGATTCCGCGTCATCACATCGCTCGACTGGCGTCTCCAGCAGGCCGCCCAGAGCCACGTCGCCGACCAGGTGTCCAAGCTGAAGACCGGCAGCAACGTCAACAATGCCGCGCTCGTCTCCCTGGACACGCGCACCGGCGAGGTCCTCGCGTACGTCGGATCGGTCGACTACAACGACCGGGCCGACCCGAAGGTCCAGGGCCAGTTCGACGTGGCCGGCATCGGCATGCGCCAGCCCGGGTCGTCGTTCAAGGTCTACAACTACATCACCGCGCTGAAGAAGGGCGCGACGGCCGCCACCGTCGTCGTCGACGCGCGAACGGATTTCGATGGCAAAGCCCCGCCGGGCGTGGTCAGCGGCGGCGGCTTCCACAGCCAGTGCGGGTACTGCCCCGAGAACGCGGACCTCCAGTACCACGGTCCGGTCACGATGCGGCAGGCCATCCGGGAGTCACGGAACATCCCGGCCATCAAGTTCCTGCAGCAGTACTCGGGCATCGACGACACGATCCAGACGGCGCACGACCTGGGCATCACCACCTCGATCGACACCTCGAAGATCGGCCTGTCGCTCACGCTCGGCGCGGCCGAGGTCAAGCTCATCGACATGGCGAACGCCTACGGCACGATCTCGAACCTCGGCGTGCATGTCGATCCGACGTTCATCCTCCGAGTGGAGGATTCGCGCGGCAAGATCGTCTGGGAGCACAAGGACTACCAGCAGAAGCGCGTGCTCGACGAGAACGTCGCCTACGTCATGGTCGACATCCTCAAGGACACGACGCAGCCCGATCGTGACTTCATCTTCGGCGGCTTCACCAACATCGGCCGGCCGGCGGGTCTCAAGACCGGCACGACCGACAACCTGAAGGACGTCTACGCCGTCGGCTTCACCCCCACGCTCGTGACCGGCGTCTGGATGGGCAACAGCAACGGGGAGGCGATGGAGGGCATCTCGTCCGCCATCGGGCCCGGCCTGCTGTGGCGGGACTACATGAAGGAGATCTTCGCGGACTTCCCCGCCTCGGACTGGAAGCGGCCCGCGAACATCATCGATGCCACCGTCGTGATCGCGCCCGGCGCGTTCGGCGGGTACGGCTCGGGCCTGCTGCCATCCGGCCTCACGCCGTTCTCGACGAAGGAGATCTTCGTGAAGGGCACGGAGCCGCGGAAGGTCGACGACTGGTATGGCGCGGGGTGCACCGGTGCCGGCGGCTCACAGGTGGTCGCGATGCAGATCAAGGAGGTCGGCCCCGCCGCCTGGCAGCCGTACACCGACCAGTGGATCAGAGAAGCGATCGCCGGCTCGCGCAGCTACGGGCGGTACAGCTGGAACCTCTTCCCGCCGAGCGGCCAGTGTCCGAGCCCGAGCCCGACCGCGTCACCCGGTCCGCCATCGGCGACCCCGCCGCGCCCGAGCGGCAGCGGCGCGCCCACCCCGACGGTGCCGCCGACCTTCACGTTGCCGCCGATCATCACGCCGTCGCCGCGTCCCCCGACCCCAACGCCGACGCGCTAGGTGCCGGTCGCGGCGATCGCGCTCATCCGCGACGCTGCCGGTCGCGTGCTCCTGGTCAAACAGCGGGGCGGCCCGTTCGCGGGCTCGTGGCTCCTCCCCGGCGGACGGACCGGCGATGACGAGAGCGCGGTCCATGCGCTCGTCCGCGAGGTGCGCGAGGAGACCGGGCTCACGATGACCGATGCGGCATTCGTCGCCGGGTATCGCACCAGCGGCGACGGCTACGACCTCACGGTGCTGCTGTACCGCGGACCGGCGGAGGGCACGCTCGTCCCTGAGCGCGGCAGCGACACCCGCTGGTTCGCACCCGATGCGATCCCCGACCCCCATCCCGCGCTCCGCCGCCAACTGCTCGATGCGGGCGTCGGCTCGGACGACCCGGCGTCCATCGAGGTCGCGCTCACCGCCGCGCACATCGAGATGCATCCGCTCGGGTAGCCGCCGCTACAGCTGGACGATCGTCGCGCCCTCGCCACCCTCGTTCGCCGCGGCCGGCGTCTGCTCGCGCACGAGCGGGTGCGACGACAACGCGTCGCGCACCGCGTTGCGCAGCGCGCCGGTGCCCTTCCCGTGCACGACGCGCACGCGGTCGTAGCCGGCCACGGCGGCATTGTTGAGGTAGCGGTCGAGCTCGGCGAGCGCTTCATCCGCGCGCGCGCCGCGCAGGTCGAGCTGGAGCGGCACGTTCTGCGCGGCGCCCTGGACCACCGTTCGCGTCGAGCGGATCGGCTCCTCGCGGCGCGGCGCCGGACGCAGCGACGCGCGCGGCACCCGAAGGCGCAGCGCACCCGAGGCGACCTCGGCGAGGCCCTTGTCGTCGATGCCGAGGAGCGTGCCGGGCTCCGTGACGCCGTCGACCAAGACGGGCGAGCCGACCTCGATGTCGTGAAGCACGGCCGGACGCGGCGCCGGCGCCGCGGCCTCGCGCGATGTCTCGGCCTCGTGGAGCGCGGTGCGCGCGTCGTCGACCAAGTTGCGCTTGGCGGCCTCGTCGCGCGCCGACTCGGCCTGGCGCAACGCGCGGCGGGCTTGGAGGATCAGCTCGTCCGCCTCGGTGCGCGCGCGCTTGAGGGCCTCGCGGGCCTGCTCGCGCACCGCGTCGGCGTCGCGCTGCGCCTGGGTCATCGCGCTCGTCGCGTCCGCTTCCGCGATGCGGGCCTGCTCGAGCGACGACGCGAGCTCGGTCCGCTGGCGCTCGGCCTCGCGCAGGCTGCGCTCGAGCGAACGGTGCAGCTCCGACAGATGCGTCTCCGCCTTGGCGAGGACCGCCGCGTCCAGACCGAGGCGCGCCGCGATCGCGAAGGCGTTCGACGCGCCGGGCAGCCCCACATGCACCCGATACGTGGGCCGGAGGGTCTCCGCGTCGAACTCCACGCTCGCGTTCGTGACGCCGGGCGTGTTGAGAGCAAAGGCCTTCAGCTCCGGGTAGTGCGTGGACGCCGCGACCAGGACGCCGCGCGCGAGGAGGGTCTCGAGGACGGCCATCGCGAGGGCCGCGCCCTCGTCGGGGTCCGTACCCGCGCCGACCTCGTCCAGGAGGGCGAGATCGCCGGCCTCGGCGTCCGCGAGGGTCGCGACGACGTTCCGCAGGTGCGACGAGAACGTGGAGAGCGACTGCGCGATCGACTGCTCGTCGCCGATGTCGGCGAAGATCCGGCGGACCACCGGCACGGTGCTGCCGCGCTCGGCCGGGAGCTGCAGCCCGGCGGCCGCCATAAGTGCGAGGAGGCCGATCGTCTTGAGCGTCACTGTCTTGCCGCCGGTGTTCGGACCGGTGATGACGAGGATGCGAAAGTCCGAGCCCAGCCGGACGTCGATCGGGACGACCGGGGTGCCGCGTTCGATCAGCAGTGGATGGCGGGCCGCGATGAGGTCGAGCTGGCCGGCGTCGTTGAGCGCCGGACGCTCGCCGCCCTGGGCTTCGGCCAGCTGGGCCTTCGCGAGGATCACGTCCAGCGCGGCGAGGGCCTCGAGGGTCGCATGGAGATCCTCGCTCGCGCGCTCTACGGCTCGCGACAGTCCGTCGAGGATGCGCTCGACCTCCTGGTGTTCGGCGAGCTCGGCCTCGCGCACGCGGTTGTTGGCCTCGAGCACCTCGAGCGGCTCGATGAACACCGTGGCGCCGCTTGCGGAGGAGTCGTGGATGATGCCCTTCACCGCGCCGCGGTACTCCGACTTCACCGGCACGACGTACCGGCCGCCGCGCTGCGTGACGATGGGGTCCTGCAGGTATCGCGCGAGGTCGGACCGCAGCAGCCCGTCGAGCCGCTGTTGGAGCCGGGCCTGCGCCGCGCGCACCTCGGAGCGGGCGCTCGAGAGGGCGAGGCTCGCGCGATCGAGCACCTCGCCGGTCCCGCCGATGGCGTGCTCGATGGCGTCCGCGAGCCCGGCCGGCGGGCGGGCAAGACGCGCACGGGCCGCGAGCGGCGGATACGCATGGACCTCGGTGAACAGGGCGAGGGCCGCGCGGACGGTGGTGCCGATCGCGAGCAGCTGCTCGGGGTCCAGGATGCCGCCGAGATCGGCTCGCCGGAGCGGCTCGCGGACGTCCTGCGCTCCGCGCAGGCCGGCGGAGGGCGTCGCGCGCACGAGGGCCTTCGCCGCGGCGGTCTCGTCCTGCAGCCGCTCCGCGGCGGCGAGCTCGGTCTCGGGCTCGAGTGCGAGCGCGCGCTCGCGGCCAGGGGTGAACGACGTGCGCTCGGCCAGCAGTGCGCGGACGCTCGTGAATTCGAGCGTGCCGAGCGTCTTCGCGGACGTCATCGCCGCGACACGCCCGGCGACCCCGTCAGCCAGAACCGCCATGGCTCGGCGAAGGTCGCGCCCGGCGAGAGCCCGATGCGCGGTCCGCGCGAGATCGCGCGCGCCGGCACGCGCGGCGCGTCGCGGATGGACAGTACGGATCGAACGAGATCCATGTTCGTGTGCGCGGTCGTGATGCCCATCGCGAGGCAGAGTAGGCCCGGTCCGGCGAGCCGACGCGGATCCTCGATGACGCCCTCGACGGGCTCGGCACCCCGGAGCAGCACCGCGCCGGCGACGCCACGGCCTTCGCAGACCACGTTCATGCAGGGGTACAGACCGTGCGAGATGTACACGTACGTGAAGCCCGCGGGCCCGAACATCGGCACCGTCCGGGGGGTCTTGCCGCGGAAGGCGTGGGACGCGGGGTCCCGTTCCCCGAGGTAGGCCTCGGCCTCGACGATGCGCACCGCGCGGCGGGGGTGGGGCGATCCGTACACGAGGATCTTGCCGATGAGATCGCGGGCGACCGTGCGGGTCGGCCGGTCGTAGAACGCGCGCGGGAGTCGCGGGCCGAGCCGTTTCAGCCCCGGATGGTCCCGCCGAGCTTGTGCAGCACGCGGCCTTCGATGCGGCTCGTCACCTTCTCGACCTCCGCGTCCGTCAGCGTCGCCGTGTGCGAGCGCAGGACGAGCCGCAGCGCGAACGATCTCTTCCCGGCGCCGAGCTGGGGCCCGTGGTACACATCGAGCAGCGTGACCGACTCGAGGAGGTCCTTTGCCGCACCGCGTACTTCCGCGACGAGATCGCCGTAGGGCAGCGCCTCGTCGACGACGAACGCGAGGTCGCGGAGCGCCGCAGGGAACCGCGGCGGGATCTGGGCCGTCGCGGCCTGGACGTCGGCGAGGAGCACGTGCAGGTCGAGCTCGGCGATGAACGTCGCTTCCGGCAGCTCCCAGCGCTCGGCGACGCGCGGGTCGAGCTGCCCGTACGCGATCGCGGTGCGCCCATCGACGGCGATCCGGACCGAGCGACCGGGATGCAGACCCGGGACGTCGAGAGTGCGGTCGCCGGCCGGGCCCAGCCGGACCGCGCGGTGGAGCGTGAGGATGAGCGATCGGACGTCGTAGATGTCCCAGTCCCGCGGCTTGCTCAGCCAGGTCTGCTGCTCCGCACGTCCGCTGAGCAGGATCGCCGCGGTCCAGCGCTCCTCGGGTAGATCGCCGGCCCGGGGCAGATACACCGGGGCGATCTCG
Source organism: Chloroflexota bacterium (assembly GCA_030948585.1). Taxonomy (GTDB): domain Bacteria; phylum Chloroflexota; class Limnocylindria; order P2-11E; family P2-11E; genus UBA4735. The sequence goes on along the minus strand of JALZAB010000169.1, from coordinate 11,345 downwards.
AAGATCGCGACGCCATCACGGTTGCGGAGATTCCGCTGGGCTGTGTCGAGCAGGCTCGCGCGCAGCGTCGGTCGCGCTGCCGACTGCGCGGCGGATGTCGGGTTCTGCACCCGGATCGGCTCGGGCGCGATCGGAGACCCATCCGCGCTCAGCCGCGCGAGCCACGCGGGGTCGATCAACGAGTACGAGACGGTCTCCTGCAGGCCGAAGCCGACCAGCCGGTCGCGCACCTGCTCGCGCAGGGCTTCGAGCGGGTGCCGCTCGTGCAGCGGCAGCGGGCCATCGGGGATGCGCACCGGGATGCGGTCGTAGCCGACGATGCGCGCGACCTCTTCGACGATGTCCTCGGGGATCGAGATGTCCGTGCGGATGGCCGGGGGCGTCACGACCAGGATGTCGCCGGACTCCGCGTACTGGAACCCGAGGCGCGACAGCGCATCGAGCGAGTCCTCGCGCGGGATCTCGACGCCGAGGACCCGTGGGATGTCGCTGAACTGCAGCCGCACGTTCGGTTTGGGCCGCGGCACCGGGTACACGTCCACCGCGCCGACGATCCGCGCCCCGGCGTGCTCCACGAGCAGCTCCGCGGCGCGTGCGAGCGCCAGCGGGACGAGATCCGGGCTCAGGGCCAGGCGGAAGCGCGCGCTCGCCGCGCTCTGCTGCGAGAGCCCGAGCGTCGCGGCGGTCCGGTCGATGCCCCGCGGCTCGAAGCTCGCGCATTCGAGGGCGATCTTCGTCGTGCCCTGTCGGATCTCCGAGTCCTCACCGCCGAGGATGCCGGCGATGCCGAGCGACCGTTCGCCGTCGGCGATCACGAGCACCTCGGGCGCGAGGATCCGCTCCACGCCGTCGAGCGTCTTCAACGACTCGCCGGCCCGCGCCCGGCGCGCGACCAGCACATTGCCCTTCAGGCGCTCCGCGTCGTACGCGTGCAGCGGCTGGCCGAGCTCCAGCATCACGTAGTTCGTGATGTCGACGGCGTTGTGGATCGGCCGCATGCCGGCCTGGACGAGGCGGTCCTGCATCCATCGCGGCGAAGGACCGATGGTGACGTTGTCCAGGTACGCCGCGCCGAACCGGCGGCAGCCGTCCTCATCCTCGATGCGGACCTCGAGCAGCGCGCGGTCGAGATCCTGCCGCAGCTTCGCGACCTTCGGCTCCTTGAGCGCCGTCCGCTGCACCGCCGCGAGCTCGCGCGCGATGCCCACGACGCCCATGCAGTCCGGCCGATTCGGCTGGAGCTCGATGACCAGGACCGGATCGCCGAGCGCATCCGCGAGCGGCCGGCCCACAGTCAGTCCCTTATCGAGGATGAGGATGCCCTCGTGGTCCTCTCCGAGTGCGAGCTCCTTCGCGGAGCAGACCATGCCCTCGCTCATGATCCCCCGCACCTTCTTCGCCTCGAGCGTGATCCATCCGTCGCCGTGGCCGTCGCGCAGCTTCGCGCCGACTTCGGCGTACGGGACGACGTCGCCGGCGGCGATGTTCGGCGCGCCGGTCACGACGGTCTTCCGGCGCCCCTCGCCGTAGTCGACGGTCACCAGCTGCAGCTTGTCGGCGTTCGGGTGCTTCTCGAGCGACTCGATGCGTCCGACCCAGACGTGCTCCCATCCCGCGCCCGGCCGCTCGATGCGATCGACCTCGGTCCCGCTCATGTGGAGACCGCGGGCGATCTCGTCAACCGATCCGCGCGCATCGACGTACTCGCGCAGCCACGCGATCGGCACCCGGATCGTCGGCATCAGACGCTCTCCAGGTAGCGCAGGTCGTTCGCGTGGAACAGCCGGATGTCGGGCGTGCCGGTGAGCAGGCCGGCGAGCCGGTCCACCCCGCCGCCGAACGCGAAGCCTTGAAAGCGGTTCGGGTCATAGCCGACACGACGGAGCGCCTCCGGATGGACCATCCCGCAACCGGCGGCCTCGATCCACCCCGAGCCCCAGCAGGTCGGGCATCGCGCGCCGTCCTTCGTGCCTGTGCCATCGCAGACGAAGCAGTCGAACGCGATCTCTGCCGACGGCTCGGTGAACGGGAAGTAGTCCGGGCGGAAGCGGACCTTGCGCTCGCCGCCGAAGAGCTGGCGCGCGAAGCTGTACAGCACCCCCTTCAGATCCGACATCGCCAGCTTCTCGTCGATCGCGAGGCCTTCGTACTGGAAGAAGACGCTCTCGTGGGTCGCGTCCGTGGCCTCGAACCGGTAGCAGCGGCCGGGCACGATGACCCGGATCGGGGGCTTGCGCTCCTCCATGATCCGGATCTGCATCGGTGACGTGTGCGTGCGGAAGAGCATCGCCCTCGCGGGATCGTCGCCGAGCGGGTTCGACGCCCAAAGCGTGTTGAACTTGTCACGCGCGGGATGGCCCTTCGGGATGTTGAGCGCCTCGAAGTTGTAGTAGTCCCACTCGATCTCCGGCCCCTCGACCGACTCGAAGCCCATGCCGAGGAAGATGCGCGAGATGTCCCGGACCGTTCGCGAGATGGGGTGCAGCCGGCCGAGCCGCACCGGTCGACCGGGCAGCGTGAGGTCGAGGGCGTCCCCGGCAAGGCGCACCTCCAGCGAGGAATCACGGAGTACTCGCTCGCGCTCGGCCAGCGCGGCTTCCACCTCGGACTTCACGCGGTTGAGCGCGGCGCCGGCGGCGGGCCGTTCAGCGGCCGGCAACGTCGCGAGGCCCTTCACCCGATTCGTGAGCACGCCGTCCTTGCGACCGACGTACCGCACCCGCACGGCGTCGAGCGCAGCCACGTCCGTCGCGTCCGCGATCTCTCGCACCGCCCGCTCGGTCAGATCCGCCAGCTCGTCGGTCATGCCTCTCCTCTCGCGGGCAAACAAAAAGCCCTCGTCCGCTCGGGACGAAGGCTCACCTCCGTGGTACCACCCGTGTTTCGGTCACCTGCGCGACCGACACTTCGTTGCGAGCGATATCGGGCTCATCCCGGACCGGCTTTTCTGCCGATCGGCTCCGGAGCGAATTCCCGCGCTCTGCCTCGAGGTCAGCTTCCAGTCCATCTATCTATGGGCTGACCGTCCCTGTCGAGCGACCCTGCGGTACTGCTCTCCGTCTCCGCCGTGTTAGCTCTTCGGCGTCTCTGCCGCGAGCTTATTGTCGCGCACCAGGTCAACGTAGTGACGGAAGATCTTCGGGTCGTTGACCGCCATCTCCGCGAGGATCTTGCGGTCGAGGCCGACATCGGCCTTGCGCAGCGCGGACATCAGCCGGCTGTAGGACACCCCGGCCTCACGCGACGCGGCGTTGATGCGGGCGATCCAGAGGGCCCGGAACTGGGCTTTGCGCGCGCGGCGGTCCCGGTAGGCGTAGGACAGCGCGTGGATCGCGGCCTCGCGGGCCGGACGCACGAGCTTGCGCTTCGCGCCGCGGCGACCTTCGGCCTCGTTGAGGAGCTTCTTGTGCTTCTTGTGCGCAGCGACGCCGCGCTTCACCCGTGACATCTCGTACCGTCCTTAGAGGTTCGGGAGCAGCTTGCGGACGAGCCGGAGGTCGGCCTTGTCCACGAGCCCCTTGCCCGCGTGGCGGCGCTTCCGCTGCGGAGACTTGTGCGCGTTCAGGTGGCCCTTGAAGGCCTTGGCCCGGGTGATCTTTCCCGTTCCGGTGACCTTGAAGCGCTTCTTCGCGCCGCTGTGACTCTTGAGCTTGGGCACAGTGATACCGACTCCTTCGCCTACGTGGGACGACTAATGTACCGGATTCCCCGAAGGCGGACGAGTCGCAGCCGGTCGAGCAGGTGCCGGAGACGGGGCCGCGGGTCGAGCAGGCGCCGCGGGTCGTGCTGATGCCGGGGGCGGCGTCGGCGTCGCCGGCCGTTGAACCGGCGGCACCGGGCCAGCGGGACGCGCCCCTTGCGAAGACGGTGAGTTGGCCGGCGACGCCGACGCCGCCCCCGGCGCCCCCGCGGCCCCGGGCACCGATACCGGCGGGCCTCCGCCCGGCGCGTTCTGAATCTGCGGCGCGCGCACCGGGTTCATGACCATGATCATCTGGCGGCCCTCGAGCAGCGGCATGCGCTCGATGACGCCGTGCTCCTTGAGCTTGTCGCCGACGTCGAGCAGGAGCGCGCGCCCGCGGTCCGGATGCGCCATCTCGCGCCCGCGGAACCGCACGGTGACCTTGAGCTTGTCGCCCTCATCGAGGAACCGCTGGGCCGCCTTGATCTTGGTCTCGATGTCATGCTCATCGATCTTCGGCGCCATCCGGATCTCTTTCCAGGTGACTGCCTTCTGTTTCTTCTTGGCGTCCTTGGCCTTCTGCTGCTCCTCGTAGCGGTACTTCCCGAAGTCGAGGATCTTGGCGACCGGCGGGGTCGCGTTCGGGGCGATCTCCACGAGATCCCAGCCCTCGCTTTGGGCGAGCTGAAGGGCACGCGGTGTCGGTACGACCCCAAGCTGGGACCCGTCGGCGCCGATGAGGCGGACGGTGGGAACGCGGATCTGGTCGTTGATGCGGAGCTCGGGTGCTATCGGCTCGCTCCGCGGTCAGAAGACGTGTTGATCAGACCGAAAGGATATCACCCGCGCAGGAGACCCTGGAGCCGGCGCTTGGCGGCGGGCCATTCGTCAGCGATGACGCTGAAGACGACGCTCGTCCGTAGATGCCCGTCGGCGAGGATCCGCTCGTTACGGAGCTCCGCCTCCTTCTGGGCCCCGAGCCGGGCGATGGCGTTCTGCGACCGCTCGTTCCGCTTGTCGGTCTGCAGCCACAGCCGGGTCGCCTTCAGGGTCTCGAACGCGTGCGTCATCAACAGGAGCTTCGCCTCGGTGTTCACCGGCGTCCGCCGCGCGCCCTTCCCGTACCACGTGTAGCCGATCTCGATGGTCCGGTTCGGTGGATCGATGTGCGCGTAGCGCGTCGTGCCGACGAGCTCGTCATCGGTCCGCCGGATGACCGCGAAGGGCAGCTGCTGCCCGAGGACGGTCTGATCGAGCGCCCAGCGGATGTACTTCGCGTAGCCGTCCTGGCCCTGCGGGCGCGGGACCATCCAGGTCCAGATGTCATCCTCGTCGCCCGCGGCGAACAAAGCCGCCGCGTGCTCCATGCGCAGCGGCTCGAGGCGGACGTGGGCGCCCTCGAGGGTCACCGGTCGCGGGTCGAAGGCGGGGCGGGGCTTGCCCTGGACCAATCCCATGCGCACGTCGTCCAGGAACCCCTCGTCGCGTCCGATCCCGTCGCGCTCCACGCCTTCGACGACGAACCCCAGGCTCTTGTACATCCAGATCGCCCGGTCGTTGTGGGCGACCACGTTCAGCGCGATCCGGTGCAGGCCGAGCTCGTTGAACAGATAGCGCACCTCGAGGTCCAGGGCCTCGCGTCCGAGCCGCTTGCCCCACAGGTCCGGCTCGCCGATGCCGATGCCGATCTCGGCGCTCTTGCCCTTCGGGTCGTAGTCGCGGAAGTTCGCGAAGCCGATGGGCCGCTGGTCGTGCTCGATGACCCAGCAGCCCGCTTCGCCGTCGCGACTCATGAACGTGATCCACCCGCGGGCGTCCGACTCGGCGAATGCGCCGGGCTGCCGGCCCCACTGATGCCAGCGGAACTCCGGGTCGCTGCCCCACCGCATCAGATGCGGGAGGTCCGCCATCGTCATCGGACGGAGCGTGACCTGGCGGCCGCGGAGCGTGGGGACGCTCAGGCGTCGGCCATGAGGGTCGGTGCGCCTTCGGGCCGCACGAAGTCCGCGGGCAGCCGTTTGTCGTCGCGCTCGGCGATGAGCCGTTCCACGATCGTGTCCAGCGCGACGCCACGCTCCTCGTCGCGCGAGCCGCGCCGCCTGACGGACACCTGTCGCGCGGCGGCCTCCTTGTCGCCGACGACGAGGATGTACGCGGCCTTCCGCTCCGTCGCCTCCTTGATCCGCGTGCGCATGTCGCCCTCCTGCTGGTCGAGCGCGACCCGGAGGCCGTGCGAGCGCAGGAGCGCCGCCACCTCGTCGGCGTACGGCCGCGCGGTCTCGCGCACCGGGATGATCGCGACCTGCTCCCACGCGAGCCACAGCGGGAAGTTGCCTGCGTAGTGCTCGATGAGCCCGCCGACGAATCGCTCGAGGCTCCCGAAGAGCACGCGGTGGATCATGACCGCCCGCTCACGCTGGCCCTGGTCATTGACGAAGGTCACGTCGAAGCGCTCGGGCAGGTTGAGGTCGATCTGGATCGTCGGTCCCTGCCACTCGCGTCCGATGGCGTCGCGCATCTTGATGTCGATCTTCGGCGCGTAGAACACGCCGCCGCCCTCGTCCACCTTGTACGGCACCTCGCGGATCCCGAGCGCCCTGCGGAGGGCGTCCTCGGCCTTGTCCCAGAGGTCATCGGTGCCCAGGCGCTTGGCCGGCCGGGTGGCGAGGTAGATGGCCGGGTCCGAGTAGCCGAAGATCCGGAGGAACTCCATCGCGAGGTCGAACACCTTGCCGATCTCGTCCTGGGCCTGCTCCCACGAGCAGAAGATGTGCGAGTCGTCCTGCGTGAATCCGCGCACGCGGAGCATCCCGTGCAGCGTGCCGCCGCGCTCGTAGCGGTACACGGTGCCGAGCTCGCCGATGCGCATCGGCAGATCGCGGTACGAGTGGATCTTCGACTGGAACACCTTGATGTGCCCGGGGCAGTTCATCGGCTTGATCCAGAAGTTCTGGGTGCCCTCGTCGAGGGCGAGCGGCCCGTACATGTTCTCGCCGTACTTCTCGAGATGGCCGGAGCGCTGATAGATCTTCTCGTGCGCGATGTGCGGGGTGTACACGAGCGTGTAGCCGCGCTTGCGGTGCTCCGTCCGCCACCACTGCTCGAGCTCCTCGCGGACGATCGCGAGATTCGGCAGCCACAGGACGAGCCCTGACCCGAGCTCCTCATCGATGCGGAACAGCTCGAGCTCGCGCCCGAGGGAACGGTGATCGCGGCGCTCGATCTCCTTGAGCCGCTCGAGGTACGCGTCGAGCTCCTTCTGGGTCTTCCACACGGTCCCGTAAATTCGCTGGAGCTGGGCGTTGTGCTCGTCTCCGCGCCAGTAGGCGCCGGCGACGGACATGAGCTTGAACGGCCCGATCTTCCCGGTGCGCTCGACGTGCGGGCCGCGGCACAGGTCGACGAAGGCGTCGTGCGTGTACACGCCGACCTTGCCATTCTCGATCGTCTCATCGAGCTTCTGGATCTGGTCGACCTTGTAGTCCTGGTGCTTCGCGCCGAAGAGCTCGAGCGCCTGGGGCACATCCATCTCGCTCCGCTCGAACGGCACGTCCTTCTTCACCATCGCGTGCATCCGCTCCTCGATCTTCGCGAGATCGTCGGGCTGGAGCGCGCGCGGCAGATCGAAGTCGTAATAGAAGCCGTCGGTGACCGGCGGTCCGAAGCCGAACTTCGCGTCGGGGAACAGCTCGAGCACCGCGCCGGCCATCACGTGCGCGGCCGAGTGGCGGAGGGCGTAGAGGTCATCGGGTCCGTGGTCCGGCTTGCGAGCCATCTTCGTGTCTTTGTTCGCCATCTCGTCCTCCTCGTGATGTGGCCATCACTGGGACGAGATCCGGACTGCACCGGGGCTCGCGGTTCCACCCAGCTTCCCTGGTCGATGACCAGGGCGCTCTTTCGTCGGCGCTCGGCGGTGGTGTCCCCCGCTCCGACCGCACCGGCTCCCACTGTCCCGGCTCGCTTGGCGATCGCTCTATCGAGGGCGCGGTCCGCGTCATCGCGCTCCGTTGATATTAGCTGCCGACGTCCTCGGGAGCGCGGAATCGCATGGCCGACCAGGTGTCATCGAAGGCGACCAATGTCACGCCAGTGAGCTCGTGTTTCGCCATCGCTTCGTGGAGGATGTCGCGATTCAGATCGGTGCCGGCCTTGGCGCCGCCTTTCGGGTAGCAGACCCAGAGGATCCCATTCTCCTCGAGGGCCCCGAAGCCGCTGGCGAGCCGCTTCAGCTCGCTGCTGTCCCGCGCGAACGCGATGACGACATCCGCGGGCTTGCCGCGCTTGTCCGTGACATCCGCGCCCTTGGGCAGCGGATCCAGTTTGCGGGCGTAGCCGATCGGTGCGTTCAGCAGCAGGACGTGCGCGTCATCCTTGATGAGGAGCTTCTGCGCGAGACCCTCGGCCACCGCTCGACTCTAGTGGCTCCGCGGCTCCGGGTTGCGCGATCGGCAGGGCCACGAAGAACGTACTCCCCTTGCCCGCGCCCGAGCTGGCCGCCCAGATCCGGCCGCCATGCGCGAGCACGATCTCGCGGGCGATGGCGAGGCCGATCCCGTTGCCCACCACCTCGTCGCGGCGTGCCGCGCCGCGGTAGTAGCGCTCGAAGATCCGCTCGAGCTCGCCGGCCGGGATCCCCGCGCCGGCGTCGGTCACGGAGAGGACGAGCTCCTCCTCCACGCGATCGACCTCGACGTCGACCTCGGCGTCCGGCGGCGAGAACTTGATCGCGTTGCCGAGCAGATTCTCGATGACCTGCTCGATCCGGCTGCGGTCCGCCCTGAGCACGAACGGACCGGGGCCGGTCGCATTGACGTTCACGTGCCGGGCGGACACGAGCAGGACGCGGCGGGCAGCCTGCTTGGCTTCGTGCAGCAGGTCGACGTCGCCGAGCTGCAGCTCCATCGTCGAGGGGCCCGGTGACCGCAGCAGATCGGCGATGAGCCGGTCGAGCTGCTTCACCTGCTGTTGCACGGCGACCAGGTTGCGCGAGGTGAGCTGCGCGTACGCCTGGACGGAGGTCAGCGGCGTGCGCAGCTCGTGCACCGCCGACGCGACCGCGTCGTCCTTCGCGCGGAGCCGCTCATCGAGCTCGGCGACCTGCCGGCCCAGGAACTCCGCCCGGGCGACGAGCGCGTCGCGCTGGGTCATCCGGTTGGCCGCACGTGCGGCGATCTCACCCAGGGCCGTCAGCGCATGCAGGTCATCGGCGGTCGGATCGTGGGCTGCGTGCGCCGAGATGAGTGCCAGACCTGGCCCGGCGGAGACGACGATGCCGATCGGCGCGCCGGCCTCATCGTGCACGATGGCGGGTGGGTGGACGTCGCGAAGGAGCGCGAGCGCGTCCTTTTGGGACAGGTCTCCGGTGATGATGAGCCCATCCGCGGGACGAACGAGGGCCGACGGTCCGGCGATAGCTGCGGCCACCTTGACCGCCTCCGCCAGCACCGCCGTGGGGACCAGATCCCGTTCGAGCGCCCGGACGCCATCGAGCACCACGCCGAGCGTGGCCGTCCGGCGCTCGAGCCGAGCCCGTTCGCGTACCGCGACGAGGAGCGGGGCGCAGTCGGTCGCGAGGTCGCTGATCGTCGCGCCGATGGTGTCCGTGGCCGCCGCATCGGCGAACGTGCAGCGGAGCCGGGTCATCGGTCGGTCGTCCAGGAGCCAGGATCCGCTCTGCGACGGGACCGGGTCACGGCGTGCGCGGCCGCGCTCGTGACGGATCTCGATCGCAGGACCCAAGCCGATCTCGATCGACGCATGCAGCGCGCCGAAGCTGCGGACGGCGTGATCGGTCAGGCGATCGAGCAGCGCAGCCTCGTCCGCGGCCGCGATCAGGTCCCGCTGGGCCACCGCGAAGGTCCGCAGGCGACGCTCGCTCTCCGCTCCGCGAACGGCCGACCAGAGGAGCTCGGCGACGAGGAGCCCGATGCCAAGGAGGATCTGGACCGGCCAGAGATCCGCGGGACGTAGCTCCGCCGCGCGGCTGGCGATGACGAGGTCGTACGCCACGATGGCCGCGGCAGTGGCCGCCGCGGCGCCGATGGCGCCGAATCGCAGGGCCGCGGTGCCGATGGCGAAGGCGTAGAGCGCCCAGGTCCCCGCGGACAGCGGCATGAGGAGCGAAAGCCCGGCGGCGAACAGGATGTCCGCCCCAACACCGACCGCGTCCATGGCCGGCAGGTGGACGACCCTCGACCGCTGAATGAGCACGATGGCGCCGTACGCGAGGAGCACGGCCCCGGCGGCCGTCTGGTCGGACCGCGGGCTGAGGATGAGGAGTGTCGCGCCGAGAGCGACCGCGGCCAACCGCACCCGCAGCAGCGCGCGGTCAAGAGCCTGGCGGTCGCTCCGGTCCTGGTACACCCGCCATATTCAACGGCACGTCTGGCTGAACGCTATCCCGCGGGCGCGACCAAGCCCCCAAAAATACGGGGGCGCCCCCCGGAAGTACCGGGGAGCGCCCGCGGGGCTGCGAGGTGAGGGCCTTGGCTACCGGGCCGCACCAGCGAGCTGGGTCGAGGTGTACGTGATCGTGAAGTCCTGGGTCAGGTTCTGGAACGTGTTGCCGGCGGCGGCTGGGAGCGAGAAGTCGAAGGTCAGGGTGTCCGTCCCGCCGGCTGCGACCGTCGGGGAGGCTGCGAGCGCGAGGTTCTTGAGGGCTCCGGTGAAGAGCGTCGTCGCGCCGCGCTTGACCGTGACCTGGACGCCGTTCGTCGGGTCGCTCCAGAGGAGCGTGTTCGCCGTGGCGGAGACGGCCGCCGTGTAGGTGAAGCCGACTGTCCCGGTGTTCGAGAGGACCACGGTCCGGTTCGCGGTGTCGCCAGGGACCATGTTCGTGAGGTTGATGAGCGACGCCGCCGCGCTCTTGTCGTTCGACATCGTGAGCGTGGCCGACCCGAACGCGTTGCCCGGGTTCGTGGTCGTGGCGGTGAAGCTCGCGCTGGACCGGTCCGACGTGACGGTGAGACCGATCAGCACCAGCGCGGAGAGCGCCATGCCCGCGAGGAGCGTCGTTGACTTGCGCATCTGCTGTTCCTTTCATCTCCGCCTCGCCGGTTTCGCGTCGCGGGCGGTTCGTACAACAGGAACTATCTGCGCGGCCGTACCTCGAGCCATCGGCGTTCAGGGGGAGACTCGATACCTCGTTGGTATGAGGGGATGCGCGGTCCGTTGGGGGCTGTCGCCCTATCGGGGGATGCGGGACTAGGGCGTGAGGGCCTGCAGGACCTCTTCCGCGTGGCCGTCGGCCTTGACGCCATACCAGGCTCGTTGGACCGAGCCGTCGGCTGCGAGGAGGAGCGTCGAGCGGATCACGCCCTCTCCCCTGCCGGCCCGTTCGCCCCACGCGCCGTACGCCGCCATCGTCTTGTGGTCGGGATCCGACAGCAGCGGGAATCGCAGTCCGTACTTGTTGCGGAACTGCACGTGCGAATCAGCGGCATCGGGCGAGATGCCAAGGACCGGCACGCCTGCGGCCTGGAACGCCTGCAGGTTGTCGTTGAACTGGCAGGCCTCCGTGGTGCAGCCGGGCGTGTCGTCCTTCGGGTAGAAGTACACGACCGCGGGCTTGCCGGAAAGACTGTCGCTCGAGACGAGGTTGCCATCCTGGTCCCGGAGCGAGAACTGCGGCGCACGGGCACCCGGTTCGAGCAGCGGCATCGGA
>JALZAB010000158.1 GCA_030948585.1 Chloroflexota bacterium | reverse complement strand
GACTCCATCACCATCTCCGTCCGCGCCGGCGGCGCGAATGGCGCGAGCCCGACCACCACCACCCAGCTCGTGCTGGTCGGCACGGGAACCCGGGTCGTGAAGACGACCGAGACCGACGTGAAGCTCGCCGACCTGAAGGTCGGCGACACCGTCACGATCGCGGGCACGCCGGACGCGGCAAGCGGCACGGTCTCCGCGCAGACGATCGTCATCGGCGGCACGAACATCCTCGGGGAGATCCTTGGCGGCACATTCCCCGGCGGTCGCGGCGCGGGCGCGAGCGGGAGTCCGAGGCCAAGCCCGAGCCGCTAGGTCAGATCGGCCGGCAGCCGGTGTCTTCGAGCCGGAGGAGCACGCGGCCCGCACCGGGTCGGAGCGATCCAACATCCACATCGGCTCGGTAGGCGCTGGGGTCGGCGAGGAACGCTGTCTGCGCCGCCGCGGTCATCACGACGTGTCCGATCACGACCACGCCGGTCTGCTTGCTCCCGACGCGCGAGAGGCACGATGAGGCATCGAAGATTCCGGAGCCCATGACCTGGGCTTCGCCGACGATCGAACCATCGGGTCCAAGGAGCGCGACCGGACCCCGCAGGTCGCCCACGCCGAACACGTAGATGAGGCGCCGGTCATCAGGTGATCCGACCGGCCCGCGATCGATGGCCCAGTAGATGACCCCATCGCCAACTCGCGCCGTCACGCTCGGGCTGGGCGTCGAGCGCGAGAGCCTGTCGGCCGGAAGCGTGATCGTTGGGCTGGCATTCGCCGTGGGCGCGCTGCAAGCGACCGCCAGTGCCATGCATACGATCGCCATCGTCTTGCGCATGCGCCGAGTGTTTCGCGCCGACCCGCCTCGCGCGTCCGAGTTGGTCGCTGGTAACTGCTAGGTGATCGTGATCCGCACTACATCTGCTCGGGCGCGCTGACCCCCAGCAGTCCAAGCGTCTGGCGGAGGGTGATCCCGACGGCCTCTACGAGCCGCAGGCGGGCCTTCGAGCGGGCCTCGTCCTCGCCGACGACGCGGTTGCCCTTGTAGAAGGCATGGAACGCGCCGGCGAGCTCGAGCCCATATCCCGTGAGCAGGTGGACGTTGTACTTGTCGCGGATCTCCTCCACGAGCTCGGGGAACCGGAGCATGAGCCGGACGAGATCGAGCTCGGCGTCGTCGGTCAGCAGGGCGACGTCCGCCCCGTCGGTCGTGAGGCCACGCTCGGCGGCGGTCCGGAAGATGCTCGCGATCCGGGCATGCGCGTACTGGACGTAGTACGCGGGATTCTCGTTCGACTGCTGGACCGCGAGCTCGAAGTCGAAGTCCATCGTCCGCTCGGCGCTGACCATGAGGAAGAACCACCGGGCGACGTCCTTGCCGACGGCGTCGATCACGTCGTCGAGCAGGAGGAACTGCGCGAGGCGCTTCCCCATCTTGAGCAGAACGCCCTCATGCAAGAAACGCACGTACTGGTAGAGCACGACGGTCCACCGGTCGACGAGCCCGAGCGGCGCGAGCGCGGTCTTCATCCGGCGCAGATGGCCGTGGGTGTTGGCGCCCCAGATGTCGATCTTCTGGTCGAACCCTCGCTCGACGAGCGCGTGGCGGTGATACGCGATGTCGATCCCAAGGTACGTCGGGATGCCATTGCTCCGGACGACGACGCTCTCGATGTCCTCGCCGAGCTCCTTCGACTTCAGCCAGATCGCGCCGTCGCGCTCTTCGATCGCATCAGCGACGCGCAGCGCCTCCAGTGTCTCGTGGAAGTAGCCGGTGGCCATCATCTCGCTCTCAAAGAACCACTCGTCGAACCGTATGCCGAACCGCTCGGTCGTCGCCCTGAACCCCTCGACGAACCACTCTTGGGCCTTCTTCGTGAAGAGCCTCGCCTGCTCGTCGAACGGCAGGCCCTCGTAGCGATCGCCCTCCTCCGCGCGGATGCGCTTGGCGATCTCGGTGATGTAGTCAGCGGGGTAGCCGTCCTTCGGGAACGGGACGCTCGTATCGCCGCCGAGCTCGCGGTACCGCACGGCGACGCTCTCGCCCAGGACCTCGACGCGGCCTCCAGCGTCGTTCACGTAGTACTCGCGCGTGACCGCAGCGCCGTGGAACGCGAGGACGTTCGCGAGCACATCGCCGATCGGTCCGCCGCGTGCGTTGGCGATGGTCATCGGCCCAGTGGGATTGGCGGAGATGAACTCGACTTGGATCTTGCGCCCGGCCAGCGTGTCGGTGCGCCCGAAGGCCTCACCGGCGAACCCGATCGCGTCGGCCTGTTTCGCCAGCCACGCAGGCTCGAGGCGGACGTTGATGAACCCCGGCGCCGCCGCCTCGACGGCGGCGATGAGGTCACGCGTCGGCACGTGCTCGGCGATCGCCTTCGCGATCTCGAGCGGCGGCCGGCGCAGCGGCTTCGCAAGCCGCATCGCGATGTTCGCCGCGTAGTCGCCGTGGGCCTTGTCCGCGGGCCGCTCGATGTCGATGGCGACCGCCCGGGCCGGATCGCCCCAGCCCAGCGCGTCGCTCGCGGCAAGGACCCCTGCGGCGACGGCGTCCCGGACCTGGTCGCGGGCGGTGGGGGTCATTCGCGCGAGTCTGCCGGATGCGTCGCCGCGACGTCACCGCGCGGCTCGTGTGTGCGGAAGAACAGCACGAGCAATGTGCCCGCGACGAGGTACGACGCCACGAGGGTCACGAGGTTCGCCGTGTAGCCGCCGGCCCCGAGCTCCGCACGGACCACGCCGGAGAGCGCCGCACCGGCGGCCGAGGCGCCGTTCCAGCTGATCGCGAACACCGCGACGGCGCCCGCGCGCTCGACCGGCGCGAATGACGACAGCTCGAGCGTCGTGAAGTTCGGCGTCGATCCGTACATGAGCGCGGCCCGAAAGGCCAGGGCGACCCAGGCAAGCAGCGGCTGGCCGGCGACGGCCGCGAGCAGCGCGAAGGGAAGGGACGCGAACACCGGCGCGACGATGGCGACCAACGGTGGTAGGCGGGGCACGATGAACCGGCCGTTGACGATCGCCCCGACGCTGCCGGCGACCGACAGCGCGCCGATCGCCAGCCCCACGCCGGCGATCGGCAGGCCGAAGCGGTCGGCGAAGAACAGGTTCGCGAACGGGAGGAAGCTGCCCGCCCCGAAGCCGAACGCCATCTCGATCGCGACGAATCGCAGCAGCAGGCTCCGGCGATGTGGCGCATCGAGGGCTCCGGTGGCGACGGCGGCAGGACGCACGAACAGGATCGGGATGGCGGACGCGATCGCGAGGACGCCACCGATGCCGATGACCGCGCGGATGGTCAGCGGGTCGGTCTCCCCCAGCCCAAGGGCCGCGCCGACGGGCGCCGCGAGCGCACCGGCGATCGCGATCGCCGCGAAGCTCGCGAGTGCGCTGAGTGCGACCTGCTGGCCGAACATGCGCGGCCGGTCGAGTCCGGTCGTCGCGTCGGCGACCAGGGCGCTCCCCGATGACGCGACGATGATGCCGCCGAAACCCGACAGCGCGGCGCCGACGAACAGCAGAGGCAAAGCGGTCTGGGTGAGGATCACGACGACCCCGAGGCCGGTCACGCAGCCGCCGACGAAGATCGCGTTGCGCCGGGGCATGCGCCGCGGCAGCAGCGCGGCCGGCAGGGCGCCCGCGAGGCCACCTAGGGCCTGCGCGCCGCCGAGGACGCCAATGGCCCGCGCGTCGAACCCGAGGGCCCGATAGAGGAAGTTCAGATAGAAGAGCGCGATGCCCAGGCCGAGGCCGCCGAGGGCGCTCGCGACGATGTACAGCGACGCGTCGTGCCGGCGGAGCGCCGGCCGCGCGTCAGCTCTGCCGGCCGAGGGTGAGATCGACGGTCTGCTGCTTCCCATCCCGGATGATCGTGAGCTTCACCTTATCGCCGGGTCGCGTGTGCAGCAGGATCGAGCTGATCGGATGTGTTCCGTCGATCGAGGCGTCGTTGATCTTCGTGATGACGTCGCTCACCTTCAGGCCGGCCTGCGACGCCGGGGACCCGGTGAGGATCTGGGTCACGATGATGCCCTGCGTCTGCGCCGGCAGGGAGAGCGACGCGGCCAGGCGCGGCGTGAGCAGGTTGTAGCTGATGCCCATCGCACCGCGATCGATCTTCCCGTTCGTGATGAGTTCGTTGGCGATCTCGCGCACGGTGTTGCTGGCGATGCTGAATCCGAGGCCCTCGGCCCCGGCCTGCCGGTTGACGAGCGTGTTCATCCCGACGACCTGCTTCGTCGCGGCCCAGATGAGTGGCCCACCCGAGTTGCCGCTATTGATCGCCGCATCCGTCTGGATGAGGTCCTCGAGGACGACGACGTCCGTCTCGGGGACGCGGCGCCCCTTCGCGGAGACGATGCCGGTCGTCACGGTGTTCTGCAGCTCGCCGAGCGCGCTGCCGATCGCCACGACCGTCGCGCCGACGGGCACGTCGTCGCTATTGGCGAGCGCAGCGGCTTTGAGCCCCTGCGCGGGGACCTGCAGCACCG
>JALZAB010000125.1 GCA_030948585.1 Chloroflexota bacterium | reverse complement strand
CTACGCGAAGACATGGGAGATCGAGCGCGCATACGGCTCGTACGAGGCGCTGCTCGCTGATCCCGAGATCGAGGCGGTGTATATCTCCCTGCCGAACTCGATGCACTGCGACTGGTCGATCAAGGCGCTGGAAGCCGGCAAGCACGTGTTGTGCGAGAAACCGCTGTCGCGCCACCCACGCGACGTCGAAGCTGCATTCGCCGTTGCCCACCGCACGGGTCGGCTGCTCAGCGAAGCGTTTATGTACCGTCACAACCCACAGACAAAACGCGCAAAGCAGCTTGTCGATCAAGGGGCGATCGGCGAGCTACGACTCATCCGCTCCGCATTCAGCTACGCGCTCTACGACGAGGACAACATCCGCTTGCAGGCGGCCGTCGAGGGTGGCGCGCTGATGGATGTCGGCTGTTATGCCGTGAGTGCATCGCGCCTGTTCGGCGGAGAGCCGGAGCGGGCGTACGGCGAGGCCTGGTTCGGACCGTCGGGGACCGACTGGGTCTTCGGCGGCATGCTCCGTTTCCCTGGCAATGTGGTCGCGCTCTTCGACTGCGGCACCGCGCTGGCGGCGCGCGACGAGCTGGAGGCGATCGGGAGCGAAGGCTCTCTGTTCGTCGACGACCCGTGGCACTGCAAGATGCCGGGCATCGAGCTCCGCCGCGAAGGACGAGTCGAACGGATCGAGGTCGGCCCGTTCGACTCCTACCAGCTCGAGCTCGAAAACCTCAGTGACGCGATCCGCGGCGACGGAGAGCTGCTCCTCGGACGCGACGACGCGGTGGGACAGGCCCAGGCGCTTGAAGCGCTGCACGATTCGGCGACGAACGGCACACCTGTCTCGCTATCACGGACGCCCAGTCGCATCCGCGATTGATCACCGTCGCGTTGCGCCGCGAGCTTTCGAACGTGTCAACTGAGGACCGCTGACATGTCCTCCCGCGAAGCGGCTCGGTGTCCTGATCTCGCACGCTGTCGTGCGACCAACGGCGAACGAACCGGCTCGCCGTCTGGTTCGTGGAACCTGTAGCCGCTCGTAACCGTGGGCCATCGCGCCCGTTTGTGCCGCGATGTCCCAAATCGAATCTAGAAACGGGTACAACGTGGTCTCGTGCGGGGCACGGGCCCCACAACGGTGGCGATGGCCCGCCCGGACCGCCGTTGGACCTCCTGGAAAGGGAAGAGGAGTGATGAACAACAGACCGGACCCGATTGAGCTGATCGCCATCGCACGTGGTTTGGAGGACGAGGGTGGATACCTCGCGGCGCGGCTCTTCCGGGCAGCGGCAATCGGGGAGTGGATCCGTCGCACCACCGAGCACCCGCGGAGCGCCGAGGACATCGCCGTTGCGATCGACGCGGTCGTTCCCCAGCTCGCGGTTGCCGGGCATGATCCTGCGCTCATCTCCGCTGTGCAGAGCGTGGCCACGATGCTCCGTTCCGGCGCGGATCGGTTCGCGAAGGACCGGACGGACCTCTGTGTCTGCCGCACCTGCGGACAGGAGATCGTCGGCGACGCTCCCGAGCGGTGCCCGTCCTGCGGGGCAGGCGCCTTGACCTTCGAGTTCGTGCTGCCGATCTATTTCCTCGAGTCGGTGCCCGCGGTGCGCCTCATCCCGGCACTTGCGGGATTCCCGGATCAGGTCGCGTCCATCTGTCGCGATCTGACGGACGAGCGGGCTGAGGCAGGCGAGTGGCCGGCGCGCGCGATCCTCTCGCACCTCGTCGGTGCGCAGGATCTGCTCGGCGCTCGGGCGGTCCGGACCCTGGAAGAAGATGAGCCGGAACTGCGGTCGGTCCCACCGACCGAGGTGGTCGCCGCCGCCGGTCGCGGGCCCGGGTTCGTTGAGCTCAGCCGGCAGCTCCGGTCCAAGCGAGCGGCACTCCTGGATCGTGTCAGGGCGCTCTCGCCGGATCAATGGGGACGGATCGGCCATCACGGCGAGTGGGGGCCCATCACTGTCCAGCAGCAGTTGAGCTACATCGCACGCCACGAGCAGAGTCACCTCGGCCACCTCGCGGCAGCGGCTGGCGTTCAGACCTAGGTGAGGTCTTTATAGACCCGGGTCACACGCCAGCGGTCTAACCAGCCCTGCGGCGTGAGGCCCCCAAGCGCGGTGTGCGGTCGGCGACTGTTGTACCAGGGAACGAAGAGCGCGATCGCGAGGGCCCGCTCGGGGTCCGAGGTGAACTGGTCGCGGTACGCGCACTCGCGCTGGATCGTGCCGATGAACCGCTCGGCCCGGCCGTTCGTCCAGGGATGCCGGACCTGCGTGCGGGTGTGCCGGATCCCTGCGGCCCGGCAGGCGTCGCGGAAGGCGAAGCTCGTATACGCCGAGCCGTTGTCGGTGAGCACCCGCTGGACCCGGATGCCCTGGCCGGCGAAAAACGCAGTGGCTCGGTCGAGGAACGCCGCGCCGTCGCGCCCACCGAGGGTCGGCCGGAACTCGGTGAACGTCATCCGGCTGGCCATGTCGATCGCCACGTGGAGATGGCGCCAGCCGACCCCGCCGCCGGCCCGTGAGTGCCGCGGGCCGCGACGGCCGCCGCCCCGGGTGAGACTGCCAAAGCTCTTGATGTCGATCCCGACGAGCTCACCCGGTTGCAGCACTGGGTATGTCCCGAAGCTCCGCGGTGGCTTCGGGAACAGGTGGCTGAGCCGCTCGGCCCCGTGGCGGCGCAGGATCCGGTGGACGGTGCTCGGATGGAGTCCGAGCTGGGGACCGATTCGGTCTGGGCCATCCCGCGTCTCAAGGCGCAGCGCGAGCACGCTGCCCTCCAGCGCGTCCGACGAGCGACGCGGTGAGCGGTGTGGTCGGCAGCTGCGATCACTGAAGTCCGGGGAGCGCCGGCGCCAGCGATACACCGTCCGCCGGCTGATGCCACTCTGGCGCGCGGCCTGGCTGACCCCGATCCGGTCAGCCTCGGCGACGATGAACGCGCGGGTCCGCTGACTGAGCGACGTGCTCTGGTACAAAGAAGCCCCTCCGACTAGTGGTGTTTGGTCTGAACACCGCGCACCCTAGTCGGGGGCTTCTATTTGTGACTCAGGTCTGGGGAGACCTCACCTAGGTCGAGCGTCTCGTCACTGGTGCTCCACCCGCAGACCGTCCTACGCAATGACGTCCAGACGCTCTGACTGCTGTCAAACAGGTCGGGCTTGCCTCCGTTCGTCCTCGAGGCCGCGGGCGGTCAGTCCGAGCGCAGATTGGCATCATGGCGCGCCCAGCCCGTGCGCGGTTGCCGCCGCAGGCCCGGCGTGGTCGGCACCGACGGTCGATCGCCGAAACTCGCGCTGGCGCAACGGCGGCCGTGCTGCGGGGCCAGACCCGGATCCGGCGGAGGGGGGGCCGTTGGACGGGCCGTTCCTAGGAGTGGCCCCCTCTAGACTCGCTTCGCCCAATGACTACCGGCTCGCGGTGGAGCGGCGTGTCCCGGGAAGGTATGCCGGAATCGATGGGTCAAGTCGGCCCGTCGGGCGGGAACGTAACAGGCACCCCAGCCACCATCGCACGCCGCGCGCCCGCGGCATCCGGACCCTGCGCGGGCACCCTGCACTGGGTCGATGCGTGCCGCCGTTGTCGTCGGGCTCGCGCGCGACGGTCCACATTTCGCCCGGGTGAGCGCGTGACGCCGTCGCCGATGCCCTCGAGGCGGCCGCGCGACGCCGTGGCGGCCCCACCTCAACGCGAGCGGCGGGACCAGCGGCGCGGCGGCGTTCTACGAGGCCATCGGCCACGTGTACGCCGGCGGGGTCGCCGGCTGCACGCTCGACCCCGACGGACCCCGGCGAAGCGCGCGATCTATTACAGGGAGCTCTCGCCCGTCCCCTGACCGGGGGAAACTGACGCGGTCGGGCTCGGCATCCCCCGACCGGAGCAGGTGCGGTCGGTGCCGCGGTGCTGCACTGCGCGTCATGAACGACGGACGGCTTCTCGACTTCGTGTGCATCCGCGAGACCCACCAGTCCGACCCGAGCTCGGCCGTCGTGTCCGTCGACAGTGGGGCGCTCATGCTCTGCCCCCGCGGCGAGACCCTCGGCCACGTCTGGCGTGCGGCCGCCGCCGCTCCGTTCATCGACGAGCGGGCGATCGCGCGCATGGTCGCGACCCGCGGCCGCGTTGTGCGCCTCGCCCTCCGGCCCAACTAGCACCGCCGACCCTTCCCGCGCGCGGTACGCTCGATCCGTGAGCAGTTCCCGGGCTGCGACGGCCACAACGACGCGCACCCGCCCGCGCGTGGGGGCCGGACTCTCGACCCATGAGGACGGCCGCGAGGCCGCCCGGCTAGCCCTGGACGCCGCGCTGGCGCAGCTCGGCGGCGACCCCGCTGACCTCGTGCTCCTCTTCGTCGCACCGCAACACGAGGACGTGCAGCGCGCGATCATCGATATCGCGACCGAGCGGGTCGAGGGCGCGACGGTCCTGGGGTGCTCCGCGGGCGGGGTCATCGGCGGCGCGCGCGAGATCGAGGACGCGCCGGCCGTGGCGGCGTGGGCCGCCTCCCTCCCAGGGATCGGCGTCCAGCCGTTCCGCCTGACCTTCCAGCGAGAAGAAGATCACGCGATCGTCGAAGGGCTTGAGGATCTGCCGCCATCCGACGCGGAGCCGGTGATCCTCATGCTCGCCGACCCGTTCTCGTTCCCGGCGGACGTGCTGCTCGATCACTTCAACGACACGGGAGCGGAGATCCCGATCGTTGGCGGGATGGCCTCGGGCGGACTTGAAGCCGGGCGCAACTCGCTCTATTTCAATGACGAGATCCTCCGCGACGGCGCGGTCGGCGCGATCCTCACCGGTGGCGGGATGACGACGGTCGTGTCGCAAGGGTGCCGCCCGGTGGGGAAGACATATGCGGTCACCCGGGCCGAGCGGAACGTACTGTTCGAGATCGGTGGCGCCTCGGCGATGTCGCGGATCGAGGAGCTCTACAACGAGGCCACCGAACGTGACCAGCTGCTCATCCGCCGCGGACTCCATGTCGGCAGCGCGATCACCGAGACGAAACCCGAGCTCGGCCGCGGTGATTTCCTCGTGCGCAATGTCGTTGGGGTCGACCGCGATTCCGGCGCGATCGCGATCAGCGACCTCGTCGAGGTGGGGCGGACCATGCAGTTCCAGGTGCGGGACGCCGAGTCCGCTCGCGAGGACCTGCGCGAGGTATTGGAGCGGGAGCGCGCCGCCCGGCCGGGCGACGTCGCGGGCGCACTGCTGTTCTCATGCAACGGCCGGGGCTCGGCCCTCTTCGGGCAGCCGGATCACGACGTGACGGCGGTCCGTCGGGCGTTCGGCGACGTGCCGGTCGCCGGATTCTTCGCCGCCGGCGAGATCGGGCCGGTCGCGGGGAAGAACTTCCTGCACGGGTTCACCGCCGCGATCCTGCTGTTCCGGGGCGAATAGCCGGGCACGCCGGTCCAGAATCATCGATTTCCGTCCCAGGCCTTCGTCGTACTGAGGCGACCGAACACGACGAAAGAGGAGCGATATGAAGTTTCTGCTGCTTGTCTGCTGGGACACGAAAAGAATGGACGCGCAAGCCGAGCCGGATGCGACCACCGCGCCAGAGAAGGACGGCTTTCCGTGGCTGGACGACCTCCAAGCGCGCGGTCGCTGGATCACCGGCGATCAGCTCGCGCCACCGCGCCGGGCTCGCACCGTTCGGGTCCGCGACGGCAAGCCACTGGTGACCGACGGCCCATTCATCGAGACGAAAGAGGCGGTCGGCGGGTTCGACATCATCGAGTGCGACAGCCTCGACGAGGCCGTCGAGATCGCGGCCGGACATCCGGTCGCCCGGAACGGTGCGATCGAGGTCCGGCCACTCTGGGGTAGCTAGCCGTGTCCGCGATCGAGTGGCTGCTCGACTCGGATCCGGCGATCCGCTGGCAGGTGCTGCGCGACCTGACCGATGCGCCGGCCGGTGAGGTGGGGGCGGAGCGTGCCCGTGTTGCCACCGAGGGCTGGGGCGCACAGCTCCTGGCACTCCGGCGGGCGGATGGCCTGTGGGAGACCCCCAGGTCAGACTCGGAATGGCCGTCGCTGCTCGCGCTCGTGATGCTCCGCGACATGGGCCTCGATCCGTCGAGCGAGCAGGCGCGGACCGCGATCGCGGACGTGCGCGACAACGCGATCTGGCACTCCCGCGGCGCCTGGCACGGCACCCCGGTTCTTGCGGG
>JALZAB010000113.1 GCA_030948585.1 Chloroflexota bacterium | reverse complement strand
GCCGGCGGGACCGGAGCCAATCCCGATGGTGCTGGGCAAGGCCATTCAGGATGTGCGTCTCGGCGCCGCTCGAGCGGATGTCCTCGGTACCTGCCAAACGCTCGCCGAGGAACCCGTAGGTCTGCGCCGAAGTCTCCCGCACCCCGCGCCAGCCGCCGACGGCAATGGTCCGCAGCGGTCCGAGGAGCATCCCGACCGCGAGCGCGGCGAAGCTCGTGAGCGCGAGCCCCGCTCGCCAGTCTTCGAACGCGACGACGATGAGCACGCCGATCAGAAGGACGACATTGCCGAGGACATTCACGATGAACCGAGAGAAGAACCCCGCGAGCGCGGTGACGTCGCCGTCGATGCGCTCGATGAGCTCCCCTGGGGTACGAGCCTTGTGGAAGCCGAGGTCGAGCGTGAGGCAATGGAGCGCGAGATCGGCGCGCAGCGCGTTGGTCGCGACCCAGCCCACCCTCTCGCCAAGGTATGTGGCGAGCGCCGCCGCGAGCTGCTGCCCCAGTGCGAGCGCCACGAACAGGATGGCGATGCGGACGAGCACGTCGAGCTCCGCTCCGGCGATCGCGTTGTCGATGAACGAGCGCAGCAGCTGCGGCGCCGCGAGCTGCAGCGCGATGCTCGCGGCGACGAGCAGACCGAGGACCGCGACGCGCCGCCTCTCGGGCCCGACGTAGCGCCCGAACAGGTCGAGGGAGCGATGGCGCGATCGCATCGCTAGCGCTCCAGCTCGGCGACGGCCTCAGGCAGCCCGGCGAGATCCCGAAGCACCCGCGTCGGCGACGAGACGAGCGGCTCGCCGTGGCGGTCGATGAATACGGTGCGGTAGCCCAGGGCCGCCGCCGGGACCATGTCGTGGTACTGGCTCGCACCCACGTGGACCGTGTCCGCGGTCGACGCGCCGGAGAGCTCGGCGAAGCGCTTCCAGTGGCCCGCCGCGGGCTTGTAGCTCCCGACGTCCTCGGCGGTGATGACGAGGTCCGGCGCGATCCCAAGCTTTGGAAGTGAGCTCGCGATCAGGTCACGGTCCACATTCGACAGGATGGCGATCCGCCGGCCGGCCGTCTGCAGCGCGCGCAACGCTGCGGGCACTTCCGGGAACGGCGTCCACCCCGGGAGCGACGCCGGCAGCGGCGACGGCCGGTCGATCCCGTGCGCGCGCAGGAGCGCGCGGCCGGCCTGGTCGAGGATGTCGCGGTACCGAAGGTACCCACCGCTCTCGATGCGAGCCTCGGTCTCGATGTATTCCTTCGCGAGCGCGTCGCGCGCCGGTGGAGCGTGGAACAGCGGCCGCAGGGCGTCGGTGATCCCGCCCTCCCAGTCGATGAGGGTGCCGTAGCAGTCGAACGTGCACCAGCGGATCGTCACGCGCGAACGTTAGCTGGCGAGGCGCTCCGCGATCTTCGCGACCAGCCGGCGCGCAACCTCGCGTTTGGCGAGGAGCGGCAGCCGCTCGGCGCCGTCGGCGCTCACGAAGGTCACCTGGTCGGTATCGCTGCCGAACTCGGAGCCGGCTGCGCTCACGTCGTTTGCGACCACGAGGTCGAGGCGCTTCTCGCGCAGCATGCGTGACCCTTCGGCGACCGCCTCGCCGGTCTCGGCCTTGAAGCCGACCACGAGCGTGTGCGGATCGCGCTCCGCGATGATCGCCTCAAGGACGTCGGGGTTGCGGACGAGGTCGATCGAAACGGCGTCACCCTGCTCACGCTTCTTCATCTTCGTGGCGGCGACCTGCGCGGGCCGGTAGTCGGCGACTGCGGCGGCCATGACAACCGCATCGGCTCCCGGCAGCGCGGCGAGCACCGCGTCGCGCAGCTCCTGCGCAGTCTCGATGGCGATCATCGCCACCGACGCGGGGGCCCGGAGCGCGGTAGGCCCGCTGACGAGCGTGACCTGCGCGCCCGCGCGCTGCGCGGCGGCCGCGACGGCGTAGCCCATCTTGCCGCTCGAGCGGTTCGTGATCGCGCGCACCGGATCGATCGGCTCGAGCGTTGGGCCCGCGGTCACGATGATCCGCCGCCCCGCGAGCGCCGTGGAGCTCACGAGGGCGTCCTCGATCGCTGCCCCGATCGCTTCCAGCGTCGCAAGGCGACCCGGACCCATGAGGCCCGACGCGAGCTCGCCGGTCTCGGGCTCGACGATGATGGCGCCGCGATCCCGGAGCGCGACCACGTTCGCCTGCGTCGCGGGGTTCGACCACATGTGGGTCTCCATCGCCGGCGCGATGACGAGTGGCGCGTGCGACGCGAGCACCGTCGTGCCGATGAGGTCGTCGGCGAACCCGCCCGCGAGCCGCGCGATCGTATGCGCGGTCGCGGGTGCGACCACCACGACGTCGGCCTGCTGCCCCATCGCGACGTGTCCGGCCGCGCGATCGTCGAACGTGCCGAACATCTCGACCTCGACCGGACGGTACGTCAAGGCCTGGAACGTGAGCGGCTGCACGAACCGGGTCGCCCCCGGGGTCATGACGACCTGCACGACCGCGCCCGCCTGGGTCATCCGGCGGGCGAGCTCGATCACCTTGTACACCGCGATCGATCCGGTCACGCCGAGCACGACGAACTTGCCGCCCAGGATCTCGGCGTTCATGCCGCGTTCAGCTCCCAGAGGAGCCGCAGGCCCTCGAGGGTGAGGTCGTCGTCGACGCGCTCGATCGTCGTCGTGAGCGGCGCGATGGTCGCGGCGAGCCCGCCGGTGGCGATGACCGTCGCCGTCCCTCCGGGGAGCTCGGCCAGGATGCGATGGAGCAGCCCTTCGACGAGCCCGACGTACCCGAAGATGATCCCGCTGCGCAGGCAGTCCGCGGTGTTCTTGCCGATGGCGTCCTTCGGCGCGGTGAAGCCGACGGCGAACAGGCGCGACGCGCGGGAGAACAGCGATTGCGCCGAGACCTCGAGCCCCGGCGCGAACGCCCCACCGAGGAAGTCGCCGTCCGCGCTCACGACATCGAAGTTGGTGGTCGTGCCGAAGTCGACGATGACGATCGGGCCCGGGTACCGGCGGTGCGCGGCGAGCGTGTTCGCGATCCGATCGGCGCCGACCTCGGAGGGGTTGTCAACCCGCAGGCGCACGCCCGTCTTCACCCCTGGGCCGATGATCACGGCCTTACCTTCCATGTACCGGTCGGCGAGCCGGGTGAACGCCTGGGTCAGCGGCGGCACGACGCTGCCGAGCACGAGCGCATCCATCGCCTCGAGCGAGAGATCTTCCTGCCCAAGGAGCGCATCGAGCGTCACCGCGAGCTCATCCTCGGTGCGCTGGTGATCCGTCGCCGTGCGCCAGGTCGCCAGGAGCTCGGCGCCGCGATACGCGCCGATGACCACGTTCGTGTTGCCCGCGTCGATGGCCAGGAGCGTGCCCACCTAGTCCGCCGGCTCGGTCGCCCCGGTGCGAAGGCCTGCCTTCGCCTTCTTCGCCAGGGCCTTCGCCACGTTCGCCGGCACCAGCCCATCGACGGGAGCGCCGAACGCGGCCAGCTCCTTCACTCGCGACGCGGAGACGAAGAGGTATTCGGGCGCGGTCATGAGGAACACCATCTCCAGGTCCTGGGCGAGCCGGCGGTTCATGTTCGCCATCTCGAACTCGAATTCGAAGTCCGACAGGGCCCGAATGCCGCGGATGATGAACATCGCCCCGACCTCGCGGGCGAACTCGACCTGCAGGCTGTCGAACGTGCGGACCTCGACGTTCTTCAGCGCCGCGCACGCCTCCCGCATGAGGGCGACGCGCTCGTCAGCGGTGAACACAGTCTTCTTGGAGAGGTTTCGGCCGACGCCGATGACCACGCGGTCGAACAGGCGCGCAGCGCGGCCGACGATGTCGAGATGCCCGTTCGTGGGCGGGTCGAAGGACCCGGGGTAGATGGCGACGCGTTGAGCTGCCACGTGGTCGCGCCTCCTTGTTATCGGTAGTGCACGCCGCGGCCTTCAGCCTAGCGCCTGGTCAATGCCACCCCGGACAACAGCAGGCCCGCGGCGAGCGTGACCGCGGCCGCTGCGGTATTGATATCCGCGGCGATCCCGTGGATCACGATGCCGGCGGTGCCGGCCCCGACGAGGCCGCCCGCGATGGCGGCACCCGCCCGGCCGCGCGCAGCGGCGAACGGAAGCACGAAGACGAGGCCGATGACGATGCCGCCGAGCGACGCGAAGAGCCCACCGAGGAGCGCGCCGACGACGATCCCGCCGAGCCACCACGGAAATCGGCCGGTCACGCTCCCGCGCTGAAGATCTGCCATTCGTCCGGTACTCCCTTCAAACGGCGCGGGCCTATCGGCTCGAAATGCAGGCCGGAGCCGGCGGTCAGGTCCTTCACGGTACTCGACGCCAGGACCTCGCCTGGCGCAGCCTGTTCTCGAACCCGCGAGCCGATGATGACCGCGATCCCACCGGTCTTCCCCGCCATGACTTCGCATTCGCCGGTGTGGACTCCGGCGCGGATCTCGAGGCCGAGCGATCGAACGGTGTCTCGGATCGCCAGCCCGCAGCGCACCGCGCGAGCTGGACCGTCGAACGTCGCGAAAAAGCTGTCGCCGGCGGTATCGATCTCGGTGCCGCGGAAGCGAGCCAGCTCGCGCCGAACGATCGCGTGATGCTCCTCGAGGAGCGAACGCCAGCCGCGGTCGCCGAGCTCCGCCGCCTTCGCCGTCCCGTTCACGATGTCTGTGAAGAGCACGGTCGCAAGGAACCGATCCGCGTTCGGCGTGGGGCGCGCCCCCGTGAGGAACTCCTCAGTCGCATCGAGGACCGCGTCGGCGCTCTGGAAGTACGGGACGTGGTCTCCCCCCGGCAGCTCGATCAATCGGGCGTTCGGGATCCGCGCAGCCATCCACCGCCCTTCCTCGATGTTGGCGTCGCCGTCTTCGACCGGGTGGAACATCAACGTCGGGACGCGGACCGTCGGAAGGACGGCCCGGATATCGATCTCGGTATTCATCCGGCCGAGCGCGACGGCTGCGCTTGGACTGACGCTGTGACGCCGCTGCCGGGCGAAAAAGGTCCGGGTCGCCTCGTCGTTCACGACGCTCGGGACGAGGACCCGGAGGTCCGCGTCGCCACTCCACCCGCTGATCAGACCGTCGAGCCACGTTCGCCGCTCCTCGGGCGTCGGCGCCCAGGGGTAGTCGGCTGACCACACCCGCTTGGCGAACACGCTGTATGTGATGAGCGCAGTCGTGCGGCCTGGATACGCGGCGGCGAAAACGATCGACATGTTGCCGCCCTCGGACGCACCGAAGATCGCGGCCTGGTCCGAGCCGGCGGCGTCGAGAACGGCCCGGATGTCGTCGGTGCGCTCCTCGATGGTCGGCGGGTGACTGTCCGGGACGCGGTCGGAGAGCCCGGTGCCGCGCTTGTCGAAGAGGATCAGCCGCGAGAACGACGCCAGGCGCTCATAGAACCGGGCGACACGCGGGTGCTCCCAACCCAGCTCGACGTTGCTGATCCAGCCGGCGGCGAACACCAGATCGATCGGGCCGTCGCCCGCGACCTGATAGGCAATGCTCAGGTCGCCGCTCTTCGCGTAGCGCGTATCCGGCATCTTCACGCGACGCGACGCCCCGCGGCGTAGACCTCGCCGACGAGGGGCGCGCCGAGCCGGTAGCAGAGGTCGCGCTCGTCGTCGGTCTCGAGGATCACGATGTCGGCCCGCCGTCCGGCGACCAGGGCGCCGGTGCGTGAGCCCCGGCCGAGCGCGTGGGCCGCGTTGATTGTCGCCGCGACGATCGCCTCGTGCGGCGTCAGATGGCACATCGTGACCGCGAGCGCGATCGCCGTCGGCATGCCCTCGAACGGCGACGTGCCCGGATTGTGATCGGTGGCGATCGCGATCGGCACGCGCGCGGTGAGGAATCGCCGCGCGTCCGGCGGCGCATAGCCGACGAAGAACGCGCTCCCCGGCAACAACACCGCGATGGTGTGCCCGATGCGCTCGAGCACGCGCATGCCGTCCGCCGAGATGTTCGCGAGATGGTCCGCGGACCGAGCCTGTAGCCGTGCGGCGAACGCCGCGGCGTTCACGTCGTGCAGCTGATCGGCGTGCATCGTGACCGCGAGCCCCGCGGCCTGGGCGGCCTTGAACACCGGCCGAGCCTCCTCCGGCTCGAACACGGCTTTCTCGATGAAGCCATCGACCGCTTCGGCCAGATGCTCCGCGGCCACGACGCCGACCATCGCCTCCACGGCCCTCAGGAAATCACGGCGCTCGACGCCGCGCGGCATCGCGTGCAGCGCGAGGTACGTGACCGCCACGTCCACCGCGGCCTCGGTCCGGATCCGCGCGATGAGCCGGAGCTGCCGGAGTTCCTCCTCGGGATCGAGCCCGTAGCCGCTCTTGATCTCGATCGTGGTCGTGCCGAGGGAGACCGCGCGAGCCAGGCGCGCGCGGGTGAGCGCGAGCAGGGACTCGTCGGACGCGTCCCGCGTCGCCCGCACGGTCGCGTGGATCCCCCCGCCCCGCTCGAGCACCGCGAGGTAGTCGGCGCCACTCTGTCGCGTGGTGAACTCGTCCCACCGTTCGCCGGCGTAGCACAGGTGCGTGTGCGGATCGACGAACCCCGGCATCGCGACCCGGCCGCCGGCCTGCCGCTCGACCGCACCGGCGGTCAGCTCGAACTGCTGCCATCCCGCGCCTCGTCCGGTCGCGAGGATCGCGCCATCCCGCGCCGCTACCCATCCGTCGTCAATGGCCCCGACGTCGCCTGCGGCCGGCCCCACACGAGGCTGCTCCGTCCGGAAAGGGGCAAGCGTGAGCAGGCGTGCGCCACGGATGAGGAGATCGGCCTGCGGCCGCTCATTCAAGGAAGCGGGCTTCAATGACGCGGTCGCGCACGAACGCCTCGAGCTGCAACGCGTCGCCGGCCGCCGCGAGGGCGGCGTCGAGCGGGATCAGCCCAATGAGCTCACCGCGCAGGATCCGCACGCCGGCGGCCGCGGCGCGCGATGCGACCTCGCGCCAGACGGTGGGCAGCGACGTGACCGTGTGGTCGAGCAGGTTCATCGACACCTGCGCGCGCGGCGGATCGGTGAGCATGAACCCCTTCGCCTGCACCGCCGGGAGCCCGCCCGAGGATTCGCGAATCTCCTTCGCGATGCGCTGGGCCAGCTTGAGATCCTCCGTGTCGAGCTCGATGTTGAACGCGATGAGCGGCGGGCGGGCGCCGATGACGACCGCGCCCGCGGTCGGGTGCAACGTGCGTGGCCCCGCGTCGGGTACGTGCGTCGTCTCGAGGACCTCGGCGAGGCCCTCGTACTGGGGCTTCCGGATGTCCGGGAGGCGAACGCGCTCGGGGCGGCTCGCGGCCCTCGCGTAGTAGAAGACCGGCACCGCGTGTTTCGCGGCGACCGCGGCGCCGACGCGGTGGGCGATCGCCACGCACTCCTCCATCGTCGCACCGGCGAGCGGGACGAACGGCACGACGTCGACCGCACCGAGCCGCGGATGCTCACCGGCATGGCCACGCATGTCGATGACCTTGAACGTCGCATCGATGAGCGCGAGCGCTGCGCGTTCGACGGCCTCAGCCTCGCCGGCGAACGTGAACACGGAGCGGTTGTGATCCGGATCGCTCGTGCGGTCGAGCAGGCGTACGCCGGGCGTCGCGCTGATCACACTCGCGAGGCCGTCGATGACGTCCATGCGGCGGCCCTCGCTGACATTGGGGACGCATTCGACGATGCCGGACATCGCGGAGAGCCTACCGGGCTGGTCGGATCAGTCCGCTTTGGCGCCCCCGGCTTCGCGGACGCGGAGGGTGAGGGCCTTCATCACGCTGTGCGCGATGTCGGCGTCCTGGTGCAGCACGTTCTGGAACTGGCGAGGCCCGAGCACGAGGCACCGGCTCGGGGCCGTCGTCGTCACCGTCGCCGTCCGCAGTCCGCCGTCGACGAGGGCGATCTCGCCAAAGAAATCGCCCTGCGCCATCTTCGCGATCTTCCGGCCCTTTCGCGTGACGTCGGCCGCGCCCGAAAGAAGGACGAAGAAGTCGCCACCGCTCTGGCCTTCCCGGCACAGGACCTTTCCCGCCGCGAAGTCCATGTCCTCGACCTGCGTGACAATGAACTGGATCTGCTTGTTCGTGCAGTGCGCGAACAGCGGGACGGCCTTCAGCCGCGCGGCGCGAGCATCGGCCACGGGCTAATGCTTCGCGCTCGCCTCGTCCTCGCGTTCCGCATTCCGTAGCCGCTTCGTGAGCACGGGCAGCAGCGCAAGGGCGATCTGGGGATGGCTCTCGAGGATGCCGCGGAAGTGCCAGCGCTGGATGCCGAGGCACACGGACGGCTCGAGTGCCCGGACGGTGGCCGAGCGCGGGAACTCGTCGAGGAGCGCCATCTCGCCGAATACATCACCGGTCTTCATCTCGGCGAGCTTGTGGTCGTGTCCGCCCCGATCCTGGAATGCCTCGACGCGGCCCTTCTTGATGATGAACGCGCCGACGCCCGTGTCGCCCTGGCGGACGATGTCCTGGCCCGCCGTGTAGCTCTGCTCCACCGCGGCGTTGGCGATCGCCTCGAGCGACTTGCGGTCGAGGTTCTCGAACAGCCGAACGTGCTTGAGGAATTCGACGTTGTCCGCCATGCGGCGGCAGCATAGCCGACGCCCTGACCGGCCCGCGATACTGAGCGGGCCGTGTCGTACCGGGTCGAGACAGCGACCGACATCGCCGCATGCGCGCTGACGGTCCCGATCCAGGAGGAGATCTGGAGCGGGGACGTCGGCGTGCCCGCGCAGCTGATGCTCGCGATCATCCACAACGGCGGCTTCGTCGGCCTCGGCTACATGGACGGAGACGAGCGTCCGGCCGGCTTCGTCTTCGGCTTCCTTGGGATCTACGACTTCCACTTCCGCCATCACTCGCACATGCTGGCCGTGCGGCCGGAGCATCGGGGCAGCGGCCTGGCCCTCGCGCTGAAAGAGGCCCAGCGCGACCACTGCCTGGACCAGGGCATCGAGATCATGGCTTGGACGATGGATCCGCTCGAGGCCCTGAACGCCCGGTTCAACTTCGGCAAGCTCGGCACATACGCCCGGGAATATCACCGCGACTTCTATGGCGACATGCCGGACAAGCTCAACGCCGGCCTGCCCTCGGACCGCTTCTACGTCGAGTGGCCGATCGGCATGGACCGCACGTACAAGCGCCTGAAGGGTGACGATCGCGCGCCGGCGCTCGACGACGCGGAGCGCGAGGGCATCCGTTACCTCCTGCGGGCCGAGGGCACCCGGCCCGTCGTGCAGGATCAGCCGGCGGCCGAGTCACATCTGCTGGTGGAGATTCCGTCCGACTTCCAACGCATCAAGCGAGACGACCGCCCGCTCGCGCTCGACTGGCGCATCGCGGCGCGCGGGGTCTTCGAAGGCGCATTCGCCCAGGGCTACGCTGCCGTCGAGTTCCTGCGCGGCGCGGACGGCAGGGGTGCGTACCTGCTGGTGCCGCAGCCGACGCGAGGCGAGCCACCGATGGAGGAGCGTTGAGGATCCAGCGGGTCGAGCTGTTCGTGGTGCGGCTGCCGTTGAAGCGCGCGTACGAGACGAG
>JALZAB010000051.1 GCA_030948585.1 Chloroflexota bacterium | reverse complement strand
CGAGAAGGCCGCGGCTGATAAGGGCGTGGCTCCAGTTCGCGGACCGGCCCGAGATCTACGGTCGATCTACCGGCGGACCGTCCAGGGCGGGTAATGCCCGCAGCCGGTTGGCTGCATGCAGGGTGAGTGATCGACCACCACGACCTCCGGCCCAGGACCTTCGTAGGCTTGTCCTCGGCCGGTGCACCCGGATACGGTTTCGCACCCGTGCGAGTTCTCGTCATCGGCATGCTGTCCGCGAGCCTCCTCCTCGCCGCTGCACGGCCCGCTGCCGCTGCACCGCCGAGCTGGTACCCGCCGACCAACTGGCTCCCTGCAGCATCAGCGAACTACACCGTGGGTCGGGGAGGAGCGACGATTGGCACGATCGTCATCCACGCGACCGACGGCCAGTACGCCGGCGCCCTCTCGTGGTTCCGCGATCCAGACGCGCATGTGAGCGCGCACTACGTCATCCGGGCGAGCGATGGCGAGATCACCCAGATGGTCGCGGAGGCCGACACCGCGTTCCAAGTCCGCGGCTTCAATCGCAGCGCCATCGGGATCGAGCACGAGTTCGATCCCCGCCACGGGATCAGCTACACCGACATCGAGTACCGCAGCTCGGCGACGCTGGTGTGCGCGATCGCCAAGCGCTACGGCATCCCACTCGACCGCGCGCACATCCGTGGCCATAGCGAGATCCCCGGCGCCGATCACCCCGATCCGGGCCCGACTTGGAACTGGTCCTACTACATGGGCCTCATCAGCGGCTGCTCGGGTGGGGTAGCGTCCGCTTCCACCGCTGACGCCGGCGCGACGACTTGCGACCGCGGGTGCGTTCCCGCACCGGGCTTCACCGCCGGCGCGGTCGGTCCGCAGGTGGCGCTGCTCCAGTGGGACCTCGCGTATCTCGGCTGGCTGACCCGATCGGAAGTGCTGCTCGGCGACCAGCACTTCGGTGCGCGGACCCTCGCGGCGCTGCGCTCGTTCCAAGCCGCAAACGGCGTCCCCGCGACGGGTACGTATGGTCCGCTCAGCGCGGCCGCTCTCGGCCGGGCCCTCGCGCGCACGCCGTCGGGCGCGGCCGACGCCGGTCTCGTGTTCGGCGCGAGCTCCGCAGGCGTCTCGCGCCTGCAGGGAGACCTCCGTGCGCTTGGATACATGGACGTCGTCAGCGGCTATTTCGGGCCGGCCACCCGCGACGCGCTGCGGCGATTCCAGCTCGATCGCGAGATCGACTCGACCGGCGAGTACGGCCCGATCACCTCGGCTGCGCTGGCCGTCGATCGGCCGTAGCGACCAAGTAGGCCGTCAGGACCGGGCTGGCCGAGCCGACACCACGGGGCTGTACGCTCACGCGCGGTGGGAGCGTTCGACAAGAGCGATCCGGCGGTGCGCGCCATCTACGAGAAGCTGCTCGTCCGCGTCCGGCGCATCGGGCCGGTCGTCGCAGAAGAGAGCAGGGACTCTATCCACCTGAAGAGCCGCGCGGCGTTCGCCGGCGTGCACCCGCTGAAGAGCCGGCTCGACCTGAACATCGTCTCGGACGCGCCGATCGCCGATCCGCGGGTGAAGAAGCAGGATCGCATCTCGGCGTCGCGCTACCACAACATGGTGCCGATCACGACGCCGCACGAGGTCGACGAACAGCTCCTCGAGTGGCTCAGTGCGGCGTACGAGCTGGTGTCCTAGGCGGGCCGCGCTCCCGCCATGCTCGCAAGTTCCATCGCCCGACGCGCTGCGATCTGATCACCGCGCTGCACTCGTGGCAGCAGCGTCATCGCCTC
Source organism: Chloroflexota bacterium (assembly GCA_030948585.1). Taxonomy (GTDB): domain Bacteria; phylum Chloroflexota; class Limnocylindria; order P2-11E; family P2-11E; genus UBA4735. The sequence goes on along the minus strand of JALZAB010000051.1, from coordinate 1,123 downwards.
TTCCCGCACCCGGTCGAGCTGACCGCCGGCGGGGTGCTGCCGCTCCGCCCACGCGACGGACGCGACGAGATCGATGAGCGCCCGGCTTGCAGACTCGCGATCGACCTGGGGGTGAGCGAGCACGCGCATGTGGTGCTTCGTCGCAGTACGTGTGCCCACGGGTCGCTTGCCGGGCGCAACGTTGACCGTTCGTTTACCCCGGCGCTATGCGGGGTGGTGGTCGCCGCCGAGCGAGGCTCCGCTTGTCGGCACGTGACGTGCACGTATCATTTCGCCGATGGCCACCGATTCTTCGACCTTCCGGCTGACGCCGCCGCGGCCCATGGGGACGCACCCGGCGGTCGACCAGCACGCCGTCCAGTTCTATGAGAAGGATGACTTCCTGCTCGAGGGCGTGACCCGCTTCGTCGCCGCGGCCATCAGCGACGGCGACTGCGCGATCGTCATCGCCACGCCGGCGCACCGCGCCGAGCTCGAGGCCCGGCTGCTCCGTCGCGGGCTCGATCTCAACGCCGCGCGCCGTCGCAGCTCCCTGATCGCGCTCGACGCGGGGGAGACGCTCAGCAAGTTCATGGTCGGCTCGCACCCGGACGCCGCCCGGTTCGATCAGGTCGTCGGCGGCCTCATCGAAGGATCGGTCCAGGGACCACCCCTGCGCCGCGTCCGCGCGTTCGGCGAAATGGTCGCGCTGCTCTGGGCCGCCGGCAATCCGCAGGGCGCCCTCGAGCTCGAGGCGCTCTGGAACGAGCTCGCTCAACGCCAGACGTTCTCGCTTCTATGCGGCTACCCGATGCGGTCGTTCGCGGGCGTTGAGCACGGCGCGGGGTTCAGCGACGTGAGCACCGCGCACGACCATGTCGCCCCGACCGAGACGTACCTGGAGCTCGATCCGGACGAGCGCCTCCGCGCCGTCGCGGAGCTGCAGCAGCGCGTCCTCGCCCTCGAAGCCGCGCTCGCCGCCCGCTCCGCTGCCTAGCCCGGGCCGCTAGGCTCGCCTCCGATGCCGCTGCTCGAACCGGGTGCCCGTGCGCCGCAGTTCTCGCTCCGGGACCAGGATGGCAACCTCGTCTCGAGCGACAGTCTTTCCGGCAAGCCCGCGGTCGTGTACTTCTACCCGAAGGAC
>JALZAB010000044.1 GCA_030948585.1 Chloroflexota bacterium | reverse complement strand
CTGTCCGAGAAAACGGTGAAGAACTACGTGAGCCGGATCCTCGACAAGCTTGGCCTGTCGCGCCGCGCTGAGGCCGCCGCGTACATGGCGAAGCACAAGCCGCGGCTCTAACGACGCCTGGGGGCCGTTCGGCCCCTGGGAGTCGGGCCTCCGACCGTTGGTGGGCCGCGCGCCGGCCAGATAATCCATCCGATCCATCTGCACGGCCTGACCTTCGAGGTCTTCGCTCGCGACGGCTACCCGCTGCCGGCGCCATTCAGGTGCGACACGCTGAACGTCGCGCCCGGCGAGCGGTGGGACGCCATCGTCGTGGCGGATGCGGTCGGGGCGTGGGCGTCCACTGCCACATCCTCGGACACGCCGAGGGTCAGACCGGGATGTTCGGGATGGTCACCGCGCTCATCATCGCGGCCTGACCGCCGAGACCGGCGATGCGCCGGTGAGGCGCGCGATGTGCTTCACGTGGGATCGCTCGTGGTTCGCGAGCCGTTGCGCGTATTCCAGCACCGTCCGTTCGCGCGGCGTCCCGGCGCCTGTCACGATCGCCATCCGCGACCAGTCCGACTTCGGCAGCGAGCGCAGGAGCGTCAACAAGCCGGCTCGCTGCCGCCTGAAGGCTCGAAGTGAGGGCCCGTATTCCAGGTCGGGGTAATCCGTGTGCGTGATCCACGTCGTCGGATTCATCGCCTTGATCCTGGGCCGGTCTTCCGCGACGATCGTCGCGATGTACGTGCCCCACATGTCCGAGCACGACCGAAGGTGCGCGAGCACGTCGTTCAGCGACCACTCGCCGCGCCTCGCTGACGCGTGCAGGCGACGATCCGAGAGATCGTTGGTGAGCGCCGCGATCGCCTTCGGCTGCTCGGTGAGCGCGGCCAGGATCTGATCGATCGACCGCCGCATGTCGTTCACCGAGCGATTATCGCGCCGTAATATCGGGGAATGACGCCCGCTCCGATCATCCTGGTCCCAGGGTTCTGGCTCGGGGCGTGGGCCTGGGACGAGGTCGCTGCTACGTTGCGGGCCGGCGGCCACGACGTCACGGCGCTGACGCTCCCGGGTCTCGAGTCGATGGATGCCGACCGATCGGCGATCACGATGGCCGACCACGTCAATGCGATCTGTGATGCGGTCACCAAGGCCGGGCGCCCGGTCGTGCTCGCGGTGCACAGCGGCGCCGGGGCCCCGGGCTACGGCTCGACCGATCGGTGCCCGGAGCGGATCGCCGCCATGGTCTATGTCGACACCGGCCCGGCGAAGGGCGCGCTCGATCCCGAGTTCCAGGGCGTGGAGAAGGCCTTGCCGTCGCCCGAGGAGCTCGCCTCGGGGGAGAACCTCGACGGACTCACCGAGGATCATCTCGCGACGTTCCGCCGGCGCGCGGTCCCAGAGCCGGGCGCTGCGCTTCGCGAGGCGGCAGAGCTCACGAACGACGCCCGTGTGGATCTGCCGAGCACGGTCATCTGCACCGGCTTCACCTCCGCCGACTACAAGGACGCCGTGCAGAAGGGCTACGCCTTCGTCGCGGGTCTGGCCGATCTGCGCAACGTCACCTACGTCGACCTTCCCACGAGCCACTGGCCGATGTGGTCACGCCCCCGCGAGCTTGCTGCCATCATCGGCGACATCGCGAACGCCCACGCCACCCGTGGTTAGCCTTTCGGCTGGATGATCCCCAGGACATTTCGATGCGGATCCATGATCCACGCGGCCCAGGCGAATCCCATATCGGCGACCCCGTTCACGGTCTTCGGGTCGGGAACGTCGTATTCCTGGATCGGGACGCCGCGGGCCCGCAGGTCGGCGAGCTCCGCCTTCAGGTCCGGCACGCGCCACGCCAGTTGCGTTTGCGTGTCGGACGTCCCGGTCGTGCTGCGGCTCACGGTCAGCACCGAGCCACCGCCGCATCGGAACATGATCCGCTCGTCGTCCTCACGGACGACGTCCAACCCGAGCGTGTCGTGATAGAAGGCGCGGCTCACCGCGAGATCGGTCGAGAGCACGATCGGGAACACCAGGTGGTCACCCAGCATCACAGTCCTCCGGTCCGTTCGATCTTGGGCGCGGGCAGAATATCGATGCGATGATGGCGCAGTGAGGGAGCCCGCGCGCCCGCCAGCCGCAGGGCGCGACTCCGGCTCGCGGCCGGGCGCGCCCACGCCGCCGTGGGTCAAGGCGTTCGCGGCCGTGGTGGTCATCCTGCTGATCGTGATCGTCGTCGTCCACCTCACCGGCAACGGCATGGTTGGTCACGGCTGATGCTGACACCGCGCCTCCAAAAACTCGCGCTGCTCGCGCACGTGACCACCTCGGTCGGCTGGCTTGGCGCGGTCATGGCATTTCTGGCGCTGGCGATCGCGGGAGTGACCAGCGCTGATGCGCAGACCGTCCGCGCGGCCTATGTGGCGATGGATCTGATCACGTGGTCGGTGATCGTCCCGCTGGGCATCGCGTCACCGCTATCCGGCGTCGTCTCATCCCTCGGCACCATGTGGGGTCTGTTTCGCTACTACTGGGTACTGGTGAAAGTCGTCATGACCGTCCCCGCCACGATCATCCTGCTGGTGCATACCCAGCCGATCGGCCACCTCGCGCACGCGGCGTCGGCTGCCGCGCTCGCGAGTGGCGATGTGGGCGCGCTGCGCGTGCAGATGGTGGCCGCTTCGGCTGCTGCGGTGATCGTTCTAGTGGCCGCGACCGTTCTGTCCGTGTACAAGCCCCGAGGACGGACCTCATTCTCGTTCTGACGAGCTAGAGCTCGGCGGCGGCCGGCAACGTGAAGCGGATCGTCGTGCCGAGCCCCGGGCCGTCGCTCTCGGCACGCATCTCGCCGCCGTGGCCTCGCACGAGGTCGCGCGCGATCGCGAGCCCGAGGCCACTTCCGCGCGAGTCGGGGGAGCGATGGAAGCGCTCGAACACGCTGGCCAGCTCCTCGGGCGCGATGCCCCGGCCGGTGTCCTTCACAAGCACGAGGACCGTCGGGCCTTCTCGCCGCGCACCGAACGCGACGCTGCCGCCTGCGGGCGTGTAGCGGATCGCATTCGTCAGGACGTTGTCCAGGATCTCACGCAGGCGCGTCGGATCGGCATCCACGGCGGGGAGGTCCGCCGCGAGCGCGCTCGTCACAGTGACGCCTGCCGCGGCAGCCGCGCGCTCGTGCCCGTCGATCGCGTCATCGACGCTCTCTTGGAGCGACGTGGGTCGGCGGTCCAGTGGCAGCGCCCCGCTCTCGGCGAGCGACAGGATCCGCAGATCCTCGACGATGCGCGACATATGCCTCGTCTCTTCGAGGATGGCGCCCAGGTGCGCGTCATCGCGGTCGTACACGCCGTCGAGCGCACCTTCGAGCTGCCCCTGCATCACCGCGAGGGGCGTGCGGAGCTCATGCCCGACGTCCGCGAGGAGTCGCCGCCGCTGTTCCTCCGAATGACCGATCCGCTCGGCCATGGTGTTGAACGAATCGATGAGGCGGCGCACCTCGCGAGGGCCGCGCCGCTCGACGCGGACATCGATCGCACCGTCGGCCAGCCGCGTCGTCGCGGTCATGAGGTCGCCGAGCGGTGCGGCGAACCGGCGCACTGAACGCGCCACGACGAACAGTCCCACGACCACGACGAACAGCAGCAGCGGTGGGATGGCCCAGGACAGTGACACCGGTGCGGCCGGAAGATCGGCCCCCAGGGCTCGGCCGACGATCAACGCGAGTGACGCGATGCCCAGACTGGCAAGCAGCAGCACGCCGGACATGAAGAGGCAGCCGAAGAACATGAACCGCGGCGCGGGACGAAAATGCCGGCGCCGTTGCGGCCACGGTTCGGTTTCGGGCCACCACGGCGGCCGTTGTTCCATCAGCTGTCCGCGAACCGGTATCCGACCGCGTGGACGGTGAGCACGTACCGTGGCCGGCGGGGATCGGCCTCGAGCTTGCGGCGGATGTTCTTGACGTGCGCGTCGATCGCGCGCTCGAACGACTCGACCTCGTCGCCGTGGATCGCGTCGAGCAGCTGCGTCCGAGTGAACACCCGACCAGGCTGGCGAACCAGCGTGGCGAGGAGCTGGATCTCGGTCCGGGTCAGCTCGACCGGCCGGTCGCCTGCGGTGACGCTCATGCGATCGAGATCGACGGTCACGTCGCCGGCTCGCACCACGCGTCCGGGTTCGGCGGCCTGCTCCGTTCGCCGCAGCACGGCGCGCACCCGAGCCACGACCTCCTTTGGGCTGAACGGCTTCACGACGTAGTCGTCGGCCCCAAGCTCGAGGCCGACGAGCCGGTCCGATTCCTCGCCGCGCGCGGAGAGGATCACGATCGGGACCCGAGATCGTTCGCGCAGCCCGCGGATGACGTCGAGGCCATCCATGTCTGGGAGTCCGAGGTCGAGCACGACCAGGTCCGGACGCTCGCGCTGCGCGACCTGCAGCGCGGTACGCCCGTCCAATGCCTCGACCGAGCGGAATCCCGCTCGGTCGAGGTAGTCGCGGACGATGCGCAGGATCTTCGGCTCGTCTTCTACGACGAGGATGGTCCTCAGCTGTCGCCCTTCCCCGCGGTCCCCGCGGTGCCGCGCTCGTGCGCCGCACGGTGCCAGTCCTCGAACATTCTGGCCCTGTCCGACGAGTAGCCGTGGCCCCACCCGCGGCCGCCGTGGGATGCCGCGCGGATGAGCCCGAAGATGAGGAACACGAACAGGATCGGGAAGAACAGGCCGAAGAACGGGAAGAATCCGAATGCCATGGGATAGGCGTAGGGGTACCCGGTGACCGCGACCGCTCCGGTAGCTCCGGCAGCCGCCGCTCCGGCGATGCCGGCCTGATAGGCCACGCCGCCGACGACGCTGACGAGCACCACGATGAGCAGGAAGAACGCGAGGGCTCGGGCCATGTAAACGACCTCCAGCTGTTGTTGTGCGCTCATCGTCGCGCCGGGATATGGAGCCGTCGTGAACGCCAGATGGAGGTCCGTCACGCATCATGTCGATCTGGGCCCTCTCTTGTTCGACGTATAGGTAGAGCGAGCCGACCGGAGCGGATCCGGGGCCCGCAATAAAGGAGAACGACGATGCGCTACCTCATGTATTCGCTCGACCCCGCGGTCCCGGCACCCCCGGACCCCCAGATGCTCGCCGAGCTGGGCAAGCTCACCGAGGACACCAAGCGCGCGGGCGTGCTGCTCGCGACGGGCGGGCTCGGCATGGGCTCGACCCGCGTCCGCAACGCGGCCGGAACGCTCAGCGTCACCGACGGCCCGTTCACCGAGACGAAAGAGCTGACCGGCGGCTTCGCGCTCATCGAGGCGAAGTCAAAGGACGAGGCGATCGAGTGGGCCCGTCGCTTCCGCAAGATCGCCGGTGATGGCGAATCCATCGTGCAGGCAGTCTTCGGGGGCTAATGGTCGAATAGGACGCGTGAGCGCGTCCGATACGCAGGGGGCCATCGACGCCGTGTGGCGGATCGAGGCCCCGAGGCTCATCGCGGGACTCACCAGTTTCGTGCGCGACGTCGGGCTCGCGGAGGATCTCGCGCACGACGCGCTCGTGGCGGCGCTGGAACAGTGGCCGTCCGCGGGTGTGCCCGACAACCCGGCCGCGTGGCTCATGGCGACCGCGAAGCGTCGCGCCATCGATCGCCTCAGGCGAGACCAGCGGCTCGCACGGAAGCAGGAAGAGCTCGGGCGCCGGCTCGAGGCGGAGGAGCGCATGGCCGCAGCCGACCTGCATGCGACCGGCAGTGACGACGATCTGCTGCGGCTCATCTTCATGTCGAGCCACCCGGTCCTCTCCACCGACGCGCGCGTCGCGCTCACGCTGCGGCTCCTCGGCGGCTTGACGACCGATGAGATCGCCCGGGCGTTCCTCGTTCCCGAGTCGACGATCGCGCAACGCATCGTGCGTGCGAAGAAGGCCCTTGCCGACGCGCACGTCCCATTCGAGGTGCCGCGCGGAGACGCGCTGACGGCGCAGCTCGCGTCCGTGCTGCAAGTCATCTACCTCGTCTTCAACGAGGGGTATGCCGCGACCGCGGGGGACGACTGGATGCGCGCGGGATTGTGCGAGGACGCCCTCCGCCTCGGGCGAGTGCTCGCGCAGCTCGCGCCTCGCGAACCGGAGGTCCATGGACTCGTCGCGTTGATGGAGATCCAGGCATCCCGCGCGCGCGCCAGGGTCGGTCCGACGGGCGAGCCGGTGCTCCTGCTCGATCAGGACCGCGGGCAGTGGGATCGCCTCCTGATCCACCGCGGGCTGGCAGCGCTCGCGCAGGCCCTGAGCCTGGGGGGTTCCGGCCCGTACGTCCTGCAGGCGGAGATCGCCGCGCATCACGCTCGCGCCGCGACCGCGGCGGAGACGGACTGGCGGGGCATCGCCGCCGCGTACGACGCCCTGGCGCTCGTGGTGCCGTCGGCCGTCGTGGAACTGAACCGGGCCGTCGCGCATGGGATGGCCTTCGGTCCCGCGGCGGGCGTCGCGCTCGTCGAGCGGCTCGTGGATGAGCCCGCCCTCAAGACCTACCACCTGTTACCAAGCGTCCGGGGCGATCTGCTCGTGAAGCTCGGACGGTCTGCCGAGGCTCGTCGTGAGTTCGAGCGGGCGGCATCCCTCACGGACAATGTTCGCGAGCGCACGTTCCTTCTGCAACGCGCTTCGCGTGCCGTTGAGTAGGACCACCGTATAGTCCGGCTCCAGTAGCGCGAGGGGGAAGAGCGTTGGGCGCGAAGGCCATCTGGCGGGAGGACCTTGTCACCAGCCTCCTGTCGATCACGCTGGTGGCCGGGCTGTTCCTCGACGGCTGGAATCACATCAACCTGCAGAACGGTGCGCTCGGCAGCTTCTTCACCATCTGGCACGCGTTGCTGTACGCCGGTTTCAACGCGACCGCGCTGTGGGTGGTCACGCGCAACCCGCACCTGTACACGCGCGGTGCGAAGCCGGCCCCGTACTTCCACCCGATCCTCGGGATCCCCCTCCGCTACCCGCTGGCGATCGGCGGCCTCGCCCTCGCGATGGTCGGGCTGTTCGGCGATCTCGTGTGGCACACCGTGTTCGGCGAGGAGACCGGCGTCGCGCGGGTGATCGCGCCGTTCCATCTACTCCTGTTCGCCGGCGCGGCCGGACTGGCGTCGGCACCGCTACGGTCGGCGTGGTACGCGCCGCGCTTCTACCCGCCGACCGCCTCGTTCCGCCGGCTCCTGCCGCCGCTCCTCGCGCTGACGCTCGTCACCTGCGTCCTCGCATTCATGTTCCAGTGGCTGAACGCGTTCCTCGACTGGACGCCGTCCGTGCAGATCGGCCGCATCCCCGCTGACCTCGCGGCGAGTTCCCGCGTCCGGGGGACCGCGGAATTCGCCGGTGCCGCGCGCATCCTCGTGACGAACCTGATCCTGCTCGCCCCATTGTTCCTCGCGTTGCGGCGGTGGCGGTTGCCGTTCGGCAGCGCGACCCTCCTGTTCGTCGGCGTGAGCTTCGCGATGAGCGCGCTCTCGAGCTTCGACCTCGGCGCGACGGTGTTCGCAGGCCTCGTCGGCGGTCTGGTCGCCGACTCCGTCATCGACTTCTACCAGCCCGACGCGCACACCACCCGGGGCTATCGCGTCATGGCCGCGGTCACGCCGCTGGCGCTCTGGACGACGTACTTCTTGATCCTGCGGTTCGTCTATGGGATCGAGTGGCCGTTCGATCTGTGGCTCGGTACGACGCTGCTCGCGGCGGTGTCGGGTCTGATGCTCAGCTATGTGTCGATCGCTCCGATCGTGCCCGCACCGGTCACCGAGGGCGGCATCCCATTGCCCGAGGGCGCGGTCGAGAGCGGAGGAGGCGGCTGATGGCGAAGCGATCGAGCGGCGGCGGCTACAGCCGACGCACGTTCCTCACCGGCTTGGGCCTCGGGCTCGGCGCCGCCGGCGCCGCAGGGATCGCGACGGGCGTCAGTCTGGGTCGCATCGACGTGCGCGACCACACCGTGGTCCCGGGCAACTTCACGCGGATGTTCCCGGACCAGCCGCCGTTCTTCGACAAGCTGGAGCCGGCCGGCGCGACGGACGCGCTCCGCGACGTGATGCGGGATCTCGGCAAGCCCGGCGGTCTCCTCGACGCGAACGATGCGATCTCCGCCGGACCCGTCGCGCTCATCGCCGACGCGACGGTCAACGGGAACGTGCCTCCGACGAATCCGGACAACCCGACGCACACCGCAGGCGTGACGTTCTTCGGACAGTTCATGGACCTCGACATCACCTTCGACAGCCGGTCGACCCTCGGTGTGCCGACCGATCCGGCGGCCACGTTGAATGCGCGGCTGGCGGCCTTCGATCTGGACACCATTTACGGCCAGGGTCCGAACGTGAGTCCGCAGTACTACGACGTGAACGACACTGCCAAGCTCCGCATCGAGAGCGGCGGCATCTTCGAGGATTTGCCGCGCAACGCTGATGGCGCGGCGATCATCCCGGATCCACGCACCGATCAGAACTTGATGGTGTCGGGGCTGCACTGCGCCTTCATCCTGTTCCACAACAAGGCCGTCGAGGTGGCGCGCCAGACCGGGCTGCTGGACCCGGCGGCGATCTTCGCCGAAGCCAAGCGGCTCACGCTGTGGCACTACCAGTGGCTGATCGTCAACGAGTTCCTGCCGCTGTTCGTGGGACCGGCGATGGTGAATGACATCCTCAGCAATGGCCGCCAGCATTACCACCCCGCGAAGGGAGAAGCGGCGATGCCGATCGAGTTCCAGGGTGCGTGCTTCCGCGTCGGTCACACGATGATCCGGCCGTCGTACCGGGCGAATCTGAAGGGCGATGGCGGGAAGCCGTTCTTCGGATTCATCTTCGACCCGGCGCTCGGTGACAGCCCCGGCAAGGATCCCGGTGACCTGCGCAGCGGCTTCCGCGCGCCGCGTCGGTTCATCGGGTGGCAGACGTTCTTCGATTTCAAGGACGGCGAAGTGAAGCGCAACAAGATGATCGACACGAAGATCTCGACGCCGCTCTTCACCTTGCCGCTCGGAGCCATCGCGAGCCACAAGGCGCCGACCGCGCTCATGCAGCGCAACCTCCTCCGGCACCTGACCTGGTCCATGCCATCCGGCCAGGTCATCGCCGACGAAATGGGCGTCGACCGGCTGAGCGGCGACGACCTGAAGGAGCTGAAGGTCTACGGCATCGGCCTCGAGCAGCACACGCCGCTCTTCTATTACATGCTGAAAGAGTCGGCGCTCGTGCCGAATGCCGACATCGGCAAGAACACCGGCGGCTTCCACCTCGGCCCGGTCGGCGGCCGGATCGTGGGGGAGGTCGTCCTTGGCCTGCTCCAGAGCGACCCGGCCTCGTACCTGGTCCAGCGGCCGGACTGGACCCCGACCCTACAAAATGCGGGTCCCGCGTTCCGGATGACGGACTTCCTCACGTTCGCGGGCGTCGACCCGGCCACCCGACGCGCCCAGAAACCGGCCTTCGCCTAGGGCGGGCGGTAGCCGAAGGGGCTATCCCGCCTAGCCCGCTCGGGCGGGTGCCCAACGGCGGCCGCTCACCCCATGCTCATCCGGCGTGACTTTCCCTCCCCGGGGGGACGTCGCCCCCGGCCGGCGTGCCCATGCTGCTAGTCAATACGCGACGAGGAGTACACCGTGGTCATGGCCTTGGAGTCCGAAGCCCCCGAGTTCGCCCAGCCGACCACCGCGGAGCAATACGCCCCCCTGGCGCCGGCCACGCCGGAGGAGACCGGACTCAGCCCCGCCCTCGTCGCCGACCTTGCCCTGAAGCTCCTCTACCAGCGCGGGCCGACGACGGCCCAGGACCTGTCCCAGGCGCTCTGCCTTCCGCTCGGACGGATCCTCCAGCCGGTGCTCGACTTCCTGAAGACCGAGCACCAGGTCGAGGTCAAGGGCGGGACCGGCATCACCTCATCGAGCTTCCAGTACTCGCTGTCGATGAAGGGCATGGACCGCGCGAAAGAGGCGCTTGCCCGGAACGGCTACATCGGTCCCGCGCCGGTGCCGCTCGCCGCCTATACGGCCCGCGTGCGCGCCCAGTCGATCGGTGACGTCCACGTCACGATCGAGCAACTGCGCAAGGCTCTCGGCAACCTCGTCCTTCCCGAGCGCACCATCCGCCAGCTCGGACCGGCCATCAACAGCGGCCGCTCGATCTTCCTGTTCGGCCCTCCCGGCACGGGCAAGTCGACGATCGCGAAGACGCTCGCGTCGATCCTCAAGGGCAGCATCGTCCTGCCGTACGCGATCCTCGTTGACGAGCAGATCATCCGCGTGTACGACCCGTCGCGGCACAAGCCGCTCATCGCACTGGACGCCCGCTTCGACCGCCGCTGGGTCCCAGTGACCCGGCCCTTCGTCGAGGTCGGTGGCGAGCTGCGCATGGAAGACCTCGACCTCGGGTACGACTCGTCCACCCAGGTGCACCAGGCGCCGTTCCAGATGAAGGCCAACGGCGGCGTGCTGCTCATCGACGACTTCGGCCGCCAGCGCGCATCGCCGGAGGAGCTCCTCAACCGGTGGATCGTCCCGCTCGACCGCGACGTCGACTTCCTCACCACGCACGACGGCGCGAAGATCGAGGTGCCATTCGACCTGCTCCTCGTCTTCGCCACGAACCGCACGCCCTCGTCGCTCGTCGATGAGGCGTTCCTCCGGCGGATCCAGTACAAGATCGAGATCCGGCCACCGTCACCGCCGGAGTTCGCGGAGATCCTCCGTCGCGTCTGCGAACAGCGGAACATTCTGTTCTATCCGCAGGCCGCCGACTGGATCACGAAGTACGCCCTCCAGCGCAATATCCCGCTGCGGTCCTGCCATCCCCGGGATCTCATGGGTCACCTCGACGCGGCCGCCCGGTTCCTGGACAAGCCCGCGGAGATCACGCCCGAGCTCGTGGAGCTCGCGTGCGAGACGTACTTCGTACCGCTCGAGGACAAGCCCGGCTCGACGAAGC
>JALZAB010000014.1 GCA_030948585.1 Chloroflexota bacterium | reverse complement strand
CCTCCGGCTGCAGCGCCGCGATCGGATCGGTGATCTCGGGCAGGACCTCGTAGGTCACCGCGATGCGCTGCAGCGCGTCCCGCGCGGTCTGGGCGTCATCGGCGGCGACGATCGCGACGGGGTCCCCGAGGAAGCGGACCTTCTTGCGCGCGAGCGGGTACTGGTCGCTCTTCATGAGCCCGTAGGTCTCCTCGTTGGGCAGGTCCTCGTGCGTGAGCACCGCGCGCACGCCCGGCATCGCACGGGCCTTTGACGCGTCGATGGAGACGATGCGGGCGTGCGGGTGCGGGCTGCGAAGCGTCGCGCCGTGCAGCATGCCCGGCTCCCACAGGTCACTCGCGTACCGGAACTCGCCCTTCACCTTCGGCTGGCCGTCGGGGCGCGTGGCAGATTCCCCGACCGTGCCACGGACGCGGGCCCGGGTCAGTGTCATGCGCGACGTGCGTCGGCGACGGCGTGGACCGCCTCGAGGATCTTCCCATACCCGGTGCACCGGCAGATGTTCCCCGCGAGCGCTTCACGCACTTCCGCGTCGCTCGGCTCCGGATTCCGGCGCAGGAGATCGTTCGCCGCGACGATCAGCCCGGGCGTGCAGAAGCCGCACTGCACCGCGCCCGCGTCGAGGAACGCGCGCTGCAGTGGATGGAGCGCGTCACCGTCGGAGAGGCCCTCGACGGTCTCGACGGTCTTGTCCGCGCAGGCGGCCGCGAGCACGAGGCAGCTGCAGACGAGCGCACCGTCGAGCATGACCGAGCATGAGCCGCACTCACCCTGCTCGCAGGCATTCTTGCTTCCGGGCAGCTCGAGCTCCTCACGCAGGAAGGTGAGGAGCGATTCGCCGTCGCGCGCCTCCGCGGCCCTCTCGGTCCCGTTCACGGTGAGCTGCACGCGCATCAGGCGGTCTCTCTCGTTCTGGCGACCCGCGCGAGGGCCCGAGCGCCCATGACCGCTAGCACGTGGCGCCGGTAGGCGGCCGTGCCGCGCACGTCATCGATCGGCCGGGCCGCAGCAGCGACCTTCGCGCCGAGCTCCGCGCACGCGGCATCGGTCGGGCTGAACGAGCGCCACCCGGCCTCATCGAACAGGCCCGCGGCGAACGTCTCCGCCTCGGCCGCACGGAGGATCGTCGGGCCGCACGACCCGAGGCCGATGCCCACGCGCTTACGCGCCCGATCCACCACCAGGGCAAGACCGGCGACCGCGATGACCATCGCGTTGCGCGTCCCGACCTTCATGAACACCTGCGCCGGACCGGCATCGTCCCACTCGACGGCGGTCACGAGCTCGTCCCGAGCGCGCACGTTCTTCTTGGGTCCCGTCATGAACGCGGAGAACGGCACGATCCGCGTGCCCCGCTTCGAGCGCAGGTGGACCCGCGCGTCGAGCGCGGCGAGCACTGGGAGCGCGTCGCCGGCCGGCGAGGAGGTCGCCACGTTCCCGCCGATGGTCGCGGCGTTCCGGATCTGCGGGGAGCCGACCGTGCGGGCCGCCTCACGCAGGGCGACCGATCCGCAGTCGCGGATGAGCATCGTCGCGAACGTGACACCCGCGCCCATCCGGACGGTCCCGTTGATGGAGAGGCGCTTGAGCTCGTCAATCCGGTCGATCGCGATGACGGCCGCGGGCCGCTTCCGCCCGAAGTTGATCTCGACCATGAGGTCGGTCCCGCCGTTGATGACGTCCACCTCCGGCAGATCTGCGAGCCCCGCGAGGGCGCTATCCAGATCGCGTGCGATCTCGACGTTCACTGATGAGGGACTATAGGAGCGTGCATCGCACCAACATCAATGACGTCCTGGCCGCCGCGCGAGCGCGCATCGATCGCCTGAGCCCGAGTGAGGCCGCGCAGCGAATGGGCGACGGGTGGACACTCGTCGACGTGCGTGGGTCGGACCTGCGCGAGTGCCACGGGTGGATCCCGGGATCGGTGCACGCTCCGTTGAACGTACTCGAGTGGCGGGTGGACCCAGCATCGGGGCATCAGGAGCCGGCGCTCTCGGGGCACGAGGAGCACCTCATGCTCATCTGTCACGAGGGCTTCTCATCGAGCCTCG
>JALZAB010000004.1 GCA_030948585.1 Chloroflexota bacterium | reverse complement strand
GTCGGGTACGCGAGCAGCGCGTGCGCGAGGGCGATGCCCTCGGATGTGCGGACGCGCAGCACTCGCCGCCGGGCCAGGCCCTCGATGGTCCGGGTGATGAGCGCGAGCCGGACGTCATCGAGCTCGCGCAGGACCTCGGCGACGTCGCGCGGCACGCCCCCGCTGGTCAGGGTCTCGAGGGTCGCGCTCTCGGTGCGGTAGGTCCGCTCGTGCAGGGCGACGAGCTCCGTCACGATGCCCTCCGGGGCGTCGCTCCGCGGCTGCCACCGCTCGACGCGACCGATGATCGATTGCGCCCGGCGGCGCAAGGTGTCACGCACCAGCCGCTCCTTCGAGGGAGCGTGGAGATACACGGTGCGGGGCGACACCTTCGCGCGCCGGGCGATCTCGGTCATCCGGAGTCCGGCGTAGCCCCGCTTCGCCGCCTCGGTCAGCGTCGCGGCTTCGATGGCCGCGTGGGTCCGCGCGCGCTGCCGGGCGCGCTCGCGTTGGTCGTACGGTCTGATATTGGCTACAGAGCCACTGTATCTAAATCGGGCCCGCTGCGTCACTTTTGATAGCCTTGACCCGTGGCCGCTCCGCTCGCATTCGTCTTCCCGGGCCAGGGCTCGCAGGCCGTCGGCATGGGCCGCGCGGTGTTCGAGGCGTCCGCCCGCGCCCGCGCAGTGTTCGAGGAAGCCGACCGGATCTTGGGCTACAAGCTCAGCGAGATCTGCTTCAGCGGACCCGCGGCGAAGCTGGACGACACCCGGGTCGCCCAGCCGGCGATCCTCACCACGAGCGTCGCGCTCCTCGAAGCCCTTGCCGAGGACGGATCGCATGCCCCTGGCCGGCTGAGCGACGGGCACGAGCCGCGCGGGGTCGCCGCGCTGCCCGACGATCTGCGTCCGTCGTTCGTGGCCGGACACTCGCTCGGCGAGTTCAGCGCCCTCGTCGCAGCGGGCGTCCTCACGTTCCCGGACGCGCTTCGCCTCGTGACGGAGCGCGGCCGGCTTGCGGCGACCAAGGGCGCGCGCGGCGCGATGGCCGCGGTCATCGGCATGTCGGCGGCCGATGTGGATCGCGTGATCAGGGAGACCGTGCCTGCCGGCAGCGCCGTCGTGGCGAACGACAACGGTCCCGCGCAGGTCACGATCGCGGGTGACAGTGAGTCCGTCGCCAAGGTGAGCGCCGCGCTCACGAAGAACGGCGCGCGGAAGGTGGTGCCCCTGCGTATCTCGGGGCCGTTCCACTTCCCGGCCATGGGGGCCATCGGCGAGGACCTCGCATCGTTCATGCGCACCCTCAAGTTCCGCGATCCCGTCGTGCCGGTCGTCTCGAACACGAGCGGCGCCCCGCACGAGAGTGGTGCCCGGATCCCCGACATGCTGGTCCGGCACCTGTCGCAGCGCGTCGAGTGGCTCCGGTCCGTGCGGTTCATGGCGGAGCGGGGCGCCTCGACGTTCGTCGAGATCGGCGCCGGTCAGGTCGTCAACGGCCTCGTGAAGCGCATTGCCGACGTGAGGCTCATCAACGTGTCCGACCCGCCGTCGATCCGCGAGGCCGTGCGGTCGCTGCGGGCGCGCGTGACCTCGTGAAGCGGATCGTCGTCACGGGCGTTGGCGCGGTGACGCCGATCGGCGACACCGTCGACGCCACGTGGGACTCGATGATGCAGGGCCGGGGCGGCATCGGCCGGATCACCCGGTTCGACCCGAGCCCGTACGAGTCCCAGATGGCCGGCGAGGTCAAGGACTTCGACCCGACGAAGTACATGGATCGCAAAGACGCCCGGCGGACCGACCGGTTCGCCCAGTTCGCGGCGGCTGCGGCCTCGCAGGCCCTGGCCGACAGCAAGCTGGACATCGCGAAGGAGCCGGAGCGGATCGGCGTATCGATCGCCACCGGCGTCGGCGGCCTCGAGACGCTGGTCGAGCAGGTGCTGCTCATGGAGAAGCGCGGACCGAGCCGGCTGTCTCCGTTCCTGGTCCCGATGCTCATGGCGAACGCAGGCTCCGCGCAGGTCTCGATGCAGTTCGGCCTGAAGGGCCCGAACCTCACCCACGTATCGGCGTGCGCATCCAGCGCGCACGCGATCGGTGAGTGCGCGTCGATCATCGACCGCGGCCAGGCCGACGTCATGGTGGCCGGCGGTGCGGAGGCTGCGGTCCTGCCGCTCGCCATCGGCGCGTTCTCGACGATGCACGCGATGTCGCGGCGCAACGATGACCCGGAGCACGCCTCCCGTCCGTTCGATAAGGATCGCGATGGCTTCACGCTCTCGGAAGGTGGCGCGGTCGTGGTGCTCGAAGAGCGCGAGCACGCGCTCGCGCGCGGGGCCCACATCTATGGCGAGCTCGTCGGCTACGGCGCGACGGCCGACGCGTATCACATCACCTCGCCCTCACCGGAGGGTGAGGGGAATGCCCGCTCGATGCGCATGGCCCTGGCCGGCGCGAAGCTCGAACCGAGCGCCATCGATTACATCAACGCGCACGGGACCTCGACCCAGCCCAACGACCGGGAGGAAACGGCGGCCATCAAGCAGGTGTTCGGCGAGCACGCCTACACGCTGCTGGTCTCCTCGACGAAGTCCATGACCGGCCACCTCCTCGGCGCGGCGGGCGCGTTGGAGGCCATCGCCTGTCTCTTCGCGATCCGGGACGGCCGCATCCCGCCGACGATCAACTACACGACGCCGGACCCGGCGCTCGACCTGGACTACGTGCCGAACACCGCCCGGCCGAAGCAGATCAGGACCGCGCTCTCGAACTCGATGGGGTTCGGAGGGCACAACGCCACGCTGATCTTCACCGCGGCCTGATGCCGCGGCTCGACGGCAGGACCGCGCTCATCACGGGCGCCGGGCGGGGCATCGGTCGGGCCACTGCCATCCGCCTCGCGGCGGACGGCGCGCGGATCGCCATCAACTTCAAGGGCAATATTGCCGCGGCCGAGGAGACGAAACGGTCGGTGGAGGCCGTCGGCTCTGAGGCCGCGCTCATCAAGGGTGACGTCTCGGTCGACGCCGAGGCCGAGCGTGTGGTGAAGGAAGCGCTCGCGTTCGGGAACGCAAAGCTCGACATCCTGGTGAACAACGCCGGCATCACGCGCGACAACCTCCTGCTCCGGATGTCGGCGGAGGACTGGGACGCGGTGCTCGATCTCAACCTGCGGGCCGCGTTCCTCGTCACGAAGGCCGCGATGCGGCCGATGATGAAGCAGCGTGCCGGTCGGATCGTGAACGTGTCGTCGATCGCCGGGGTCATGGGCAACGCCGGCCAGGCGAACTACAGCGCGGCGAAGGCCGGGCTCATCGCCTTCACCAAGACGGTCGCGCGCGAGATGGCCAGCCGCAACATCACCGCGAATGCCGTCGCGCCCGGCTTCATCCCCACGGACCTCACGAGTATCGTGCCGCAGGCCGCGCAGGATGCGATGCTCGCCCAGATTCCGCTCGCGCGGTTCGGTACCGCCGAAGACGTCGCGAATGCGATAGCGTTCCTCGCGTCCGACGAGGCGTCGTACATCACCGGCCAGGTGCTCGTGGTCGATGGGGGAATGGTCACCGCGTAGCTCACGATCCATCGCGACCATGGCGTTGAGGAGGATCCACAGGGTGGACACGTCGGTGTTGCTCGTCATCGTGCTCGTCATTCACGTCTTCGGTGCGGTGTTCGGCTTCGGGCCGTCGGTCGCCTATGCGGTGCTCGGTCCGGCCGCCGGTAAGGCAAGCCCGCAGGGCGGGCTTGCGATCATGGAGGCGATGATCGCGATCGAGAAACGGCTCATCCTGCCGTTCGCGATCGCCATCCAGCCGCTCAGCGGCCTCGCGTTGATCTTCCTCGCCGGGTATAACGTCAACTTCTTCAGCCACTACTGGCTCTGGATCGCGATCATCCTGTACGCGATGGCGTTCTATCTCGCGATCCTGGTGCAGACGCCGCTGCTCGAGAAGATGGTCCACATCGTCAAGGCCGGCCCGCCGACGCCCGAGTTCATGGCGGCCGCCAAGAAGACGCAGCAGTTCGGGCCGGTGATCACCGGGTTGCTCGCGCTCATCGTGATCCTGATGGTGGCCAAGCCGGGGGCATGATCCGCCGATAGCATCAACGGCGTGACCTCACGCCGCGCCGCCGTCGTCGGCATCGTCGCCGTCGCGATCTTCGTGCTCGATCGGATCACGAAGATCGCGGTCGAGACGAATCTGGCCGTCGGGTCATCCATCGACGTGCTCGGGCAGTGGATCCGCATCAGCCACGTGACGAACAGCGGCGCCGCATTCGGGCTCCTCCCCGAGCGAACGACGCTCCTCTCGATCCTCTCGGTCGCGGCGGTCCTTGCGATCGTCTTTTACTACCGCAAGCTCGCGGCGGACTCGCTCCTGATCGCGATGACCCTCGGCATGCAGCTCGGCGGCGCGTTCGGCAACCTCGTGGACCGGGTGCGTCAGGGATACGTCGTGGATTTCGTGGACGTGGGCATCCCCGGCGGTCTTCGGTTCTGGTCGTTCAACGTCGCCGATTCCTCGATCGTCGTCGGCATCATCGCGGTCACTGCCCTGCTGTGGTGGAACGAGCGCAAGCAGGCCCGCGACCTGCGGCACGCCTAGGTGGCCGAGCGCATCGAGCTGCTGGCGGACGCGCCCGGCCAGCGCGTCGACCGGTTCCTGGCGGAGCACACCCAACTGAGCCGCAGCGCGATCCAGCGCCTCGCGCGCGACGGCCGGGTCACGGCCAATGGCGCCGCGGTCGAACCCGCATACAAGGTCCGCGCCGGCGAGGCGCTCGTCGTCGATGTTCCCGACGCCGAGCCCGCCCTATCGCTCCTCGGCGAGGACATTCCGGTGGAGGTGCTGTACGAGGACGACGACGTCCTGGTCGTGAACAAGCCCGCGGGCCTGGTCGTGCATCCGGCCCACGGGCACGCGACGGGCACGCTGGTCAACGCCGTGGTCGGCAAGATCACCGCTGACACCGGGCGAGCGGCGGCCCGGCCGGGGATCGTCCACCGGCTGGACAAGGACACCAGCGGCGTGATGATCATCGCGAAGAACGACGTCGCGCAGCTCGCCCTCGCGCGGCAGTTGCAGGGGCGCCGCTTCGACAAGGAATACCTCGCGCTCGTGTGGGGCGATCCGGGCGAGCAGCCCGTGGTCATCGAGGCGCCGGTCAGCCGGGACGCTGCCGATCGGCGCCGGATGGCGGTCCGCGCCGGCGGCCGGGAGTCAACGACACGGTTCGCGCGGATCGCGACGTACGGCGATGGCGCGGAGCGGCGCGCGCTCCTGCACGTCAAGCCGCTCACCGGACGGACGCACCAGATCCGGGTTCACCTCGCGTACGGGCGACTCCCTATCGTTGGCGACCCGGTGTACGGACGGAAGAGCGTGGAGCGCGATGGCCTTGACCGTCAGTTCCTGCACGCGTGGCGGCTGTCGGTGAACCTGCCGCACAGCGGTCCGCGCACGTTCACCGCGCCGATGCCGGAGGACCTGCGCGCGTACCTCGCCTCGCTCGGCGCACCGAACGACCACGCCGCGCCGTTCGGGGACGTGTGTTGAGCGTCGACGGCCGCGGCCTCCTCGTCATCATCTCCGCGCCGTCGGGTGGCGGGAAGGACGCGGTGATCGAGCGGCTGCTGCCCGCCGTGCCCGACGCCGTCCTCTATGTGACCGCCACGAGCCGGAAGCCGCGGCCGGGGGAGATCCATGGCACGCACTACTACTTCTACGAGCCGGAGAAGTTCCGTGAGGAGATCGAGGCCGGGAACTTCCTCGAGTGGTCGATGGTCCACGGCGACTTCAAGGGCGTCCGGCGCGACGCGCTTGCCGACACGCTGAGCCAGCATCGGGTCGTCATCGTCAAGCCCGAGCCGCAAGGCATGCGGAAGATCAAAGCCCTGCTGCCGGAGGCACTGACCATCTTCATCATGCCGCCGTCCGTCGCATCGCTGCGCCGTCGGCTGCTCGTGCGCGGCACCGAGACCCCCGAGCAGCTCGACCTCCGGCTGCGCAACGCGGAGATCGAGATGGCCGCGGCGCCCGAGTACGACTACGTGGTCGTCAACGAGGACGACAAGCTCGACGACGCGGTCACGGAGATCGCCGGCATCATCGAGAAGGAGGCGAAGCGACCGCGGCACTTCGAGCTGTGATCAAAACGGCCGAGGTCGCCGTATTCGCCGGACTCCGCGGCCCCGCACGCACGTTCACGTATCGCATTCCCGATGGCCTCGTCGTCCAGCTCGGCCACCTCGTCCGCGCCGGTTTCGGGCCGCGGGCCGTGCATGGCGTCGTCGTCGCGCTGGATGCGCCCAGCGACCGCGAGCTCAAGCCGCTCGATGGGCTCGTGCATCCCATCCCGCTGCTGTCCGCGCGCCAGCTCGCGCTCGCGGCGTGGATCGCGTCGACGTACCGGTGCGGGCTCGCCGATGCGGTACGCGCGATGCTGCCGCCGGCCCTGGCCGCTCGCGCCCGCAGCGGTCTGCCCACCGCACGGGGCGAGCGCACGGAGCCGGTGTTCGGTATCACGCCCGCGGGTCGCGACGCGCTCGCGTCGGGTATACCGAAGCTCGGCGCGCGTCAGCTGATCACGCTGCGGGCGCTCGCCCACGGTGCGGTGACCTCGGCCGATCTTGTCGGGGCCGGCGCCACCGCGGAAGCAGCGAAGAGCCTCGCGGCGAAGGGCCTGGTGCTGCACGGCCGGCGCGGCGTCCGGCGGGTGCCCGTGGAGTTCCGGCTCACCGAGGACGACGTCTCGAAGGATCTGGCGGCGACCGGGCCACAGAGCAGCGCGATCGCGGCGGTCATCGCGGCGATGGGCACCGGACAGGGATTCCTGCTGCACGGCGTCACCGGCAGCGGGAAGACCGAGGTCTATCTCCGGCTCACGGCCGAGGCGCTCGCCCGCGGACTGGGCGCGATCGTGCTCGTACCGGAGATCGCGCTGACAGCGCAGGTCGTCGCGCGATTCGTGGCCCGCTTCGGCGAGCGTGTCGCACTGCTGCACAGCGCCCTCTCCGCCGGAGAGCGCTACGACGAATGGCGTCGCATCCTCGACGGCATCGCGGACGTCGTCGTCGGGTCCCGGTCCGCACTGTTCGCGCCGGTCGAGCGGCTCGGCCTCATCGTCGTCGATGAGGAGCAGGAGCCCACCTATAAACAGGAGAGCGCCCCCCGGTATCACGCCGTCGACACGGCCCTCGAGCTCGGCCGGCTCGCGGGCGCGGTGGTCGTCCTCGGGAGCGCGACGCCGCGCGTCGTGACCTACGCCGCCGCGAAGGCCGGCGGCCTCGTGCTCCTGCCGCTGCCCGAACGCGTGCTCGACCTTCCGCTGCCGAAGACGACCGTGGTCGACCTGCGTCTCGAGCTCAAGGCGAACAATCGGTCGACGCTCTCGTCCGCGCTCCGCACGGCGCTGGTGAAGGTCGTCGCGAAGGGCGAGCAGGCCATCCTGTATCTGAACCGGCGGGGATTCGCGACCGTCGTGCTCTGTCGTGACTGCGGGTACGTCGTCCCGTGCCCGGCCTGCGAGATCCCCTTCGCGCTCCACGCGGATGGCCGGCTCGTGTGCCATCGCTGTGGTCGGGAGGAGCCGCGGGCGCCGGCGACCTGCCCGCGCTGCGCCTCACCGCGGATCCGGCACCTTGGCGTCGGAACGCAGCGCGTGGAGGAGGACGTCCGGCTCGCGGTGCCGAAGGCTCGGCTCGCCCGCCTCGACCGCGACGCGGTGAAGGCGAAAGGCGCGCACGCCGCGATGTACGAGCGCATGCGCAGCGGCCAGGCGCAGGTCATCGTCGGCACGCAGATGGTCGCAAAGGGCTTCGACCTGCCCGGCGTGTCGCTCGTCGGCGTGGTCAATGCCGATACCCAGCTGAACCTGCCCGACTTCACGGCCGCGGAGCGCACATTCGAGCTGCTCACGCAGGTCCTCGGCCGCTCCGGCCGGGGCACCGTCGGCGGCGAGGGCATCCTCCAGACCTATTTACCCGAGCACTACGCGATCAGGGCCGCCGCGGCCCACGACTACGCGACGTTCGCTGAGCACGAGCTGCGAACGCGGCGGCACTTCGGCTATCCGCCCTACGGCCGGCTCGTGCTCCTGCAGACGTCCGCGGCGAAGGAGGCGACCGTCGAGCGCCGCGCGCAGTCGCTCGCGACGACGCTCCGCGCGAGCGCGGGTGACGACGCGGACGTCCTCGGGCCGGCGCCGGCGTTCGCGGCAAAGCGCGCCGGCAGCTACCGCGCGCAGCTCGTGCTGCGCGGGCCGCGACCGACGGCCCTCCTCGACCGCGTCGAGCTCGGTGCGGAGTGGACCGTCGACGTGGACCCGATGACCCTGCTCGGGTAGCGTGGCCCTCGTGGAGAGCCAGCCGCCAGCGGACCATCCCGAGGACGACGAGCTCGATTCGCAGCCGCAGGAGCCCCGGATCCGAGTGGTCAAAGGGACGCCCTGGGTCATCGATCGGGGCCGCCGCCAGCGCTGGTCGGCGCCAGATTTCCTCACCGCACACGCCGTGGATGTCCGCCAGGTCGGCGACCCCGTCCTGCACGCGCCGGCCAGGAAGCCGCGCACGGAACGCAAGGAGCTCGAGGCGCTCGTGCAGCGCATGTTCGCGTCGATGGTCCAGGCGCGGGGCATCGGCATCGCGGCGCAGCAGATCGGCGTCCCGTTGCGGGTCGTGATCATCGATGTGGACGAGACCGGCATCGTCGCCGTGAATCCCGAGGTCGAGTTCGAGAGCGCCGAGGTCGATGAGATGAGCGAGGGCTGCCTTTCCGTCCGCGGCCTGTACGGCATGCTCGAGCGCCCGATCCTCGCGCGCGTGACGGCCGTCGACATCACCGGGAAGAAGTTCACGATCGAGGGCGAAGGTCTTGGCGCCCAGTGCATGCTCCACGAGACCGACCACACGAACGGGATGCTCTACGTCGACCGCCTGCGCACGCGCAAGGACCTGTTCCCGGTCGAGCCCGACGAGCCCGGCGAGGAGCCGCACTCGGTGTCGGGTCACACGCGCGAAGAGATGGAGAAAGCGACTTCCCGCTGACCCCGCGGGTCGTCTTCCTTGGAACGCCGGCGTTCGCGGTGCCGTCGCTCGACGCGCTCGCGGCCCTGGCCGCGCGCGACGCGATCGCGCTCGTCGGCGTGGTCACCCAGCCCGATCGTCCCGGAGATCGCGGTCGGGTCGAGCCCTCGCCGGTGAAGCGCCGCGCGATGGAGCTGGGGGTGCCCGTGGTGCAGCCGGTCCTGCTGAACCCCGACGCGATCGTCCCGATCCTCGATCTCCGGCCGGACGCGCTCGTGTGGGCGGCCTACGGGAATCTCATCCCGCGACGGCTCATCGACGCGGTCGACGGTCGCGCGGTGAACGTGCACGCATCGCTGCTCCCGCGCTGGCGCGGTGCCGCGCCGATCGCCCACGCGATCCTCGCGGGCGACGCTGTGACCGGCGTCAGCTTCATGCAGGGCACCGCGAGCCTGGATCGCGGCCCAGTCATCGCGACTGCGACGACGCCGATCGGCGCTGATGACACGGCCGGTGCGCTCATGGAGCGGCTGGCCGATCTGGGTGGAGCGCTCCTCGAGCGCGAGCTGCCGGCGTTCCTTGGGGAACGCACCGAGTCTGTGCCGCAGGACGAAACACGGGCGACGTGGGCGCCCAAACTCACGACCGCCGATGGCGAGCTGCGCTTCGCCGATCCGGCGGATGCGGTCGCGCGCCGGATCCGGGCCATGAACCCCGAGCCCGGTGCATGGACCGTCTTCCGCGGGCAACGGCTCGGCGTGCTCGAAGGAGCCGTGACCGGCGGCCGCGGCGTGCAGCACGGCACGCTCGAGCTCCGCGACGGCGTACCGCACGTCGCGGCCGGCGCGGGCTGGCTGCGGCTCGACGCACTGAAGCCCCCGGGAAAGCGCGCGATGACCGGGGCGGAGTGGGCCCGCGGCGCGCGCCTCGGGACCGCCGAGCGCCTCGGCTCGCCCTAGTACCCTCGGTCCGTGGAGCAGCTTCGTCCGGCCATCAGCGACGTGACCGATGCCGACCTCGGTGCGTGGCTCGCCGCCCGACCGACGCCGGCGTACCGGCTGAAGCAGATCCGCCGGCACGCGACGCACACCGCCGCTGCAGAGTGGAGCGAGCTCACCGACCTGCCGAAGGACCTGCGCGACGCGCTCGCCGCGACGTACCGGTGGTCCAGCGTCGTGCCCGTGATCGAGCAGGCCAGCTCCGACGGCGAGACGCGCAAGGTCCTCCTTCAGCTGCACGACGGGCATCGCATCGAGACCGTGCTCATGCCGCACCACGGCGCTCGCAACTCGGTGTGCATCTCGACGCAGGCCGGCTGCCCGATGGCCTGCGCCTTCTGCGCAACGGGGGAGATGGGGCTCATCCGGAACCTGACGCCGGGCGAGATCGTCGATCAGGTGCGCCATTGGCAGCGCGAGCTCGCGCTCCGCGGCGAGCGCGTCTCGCATGTCGTGTACATGGGCATGGGTGAGCCGTTCAACAACTACGAGGCGACAATCGCGTCGGCCCGCGAGCTCATCGCGGCGGACCGATTCGGCATCAGCCCGCGGCGCATCACGATCTCGACGTGCGGGGTCGTCCCCAAGATCGATGCGCTCGCCGGTGAGGGCCTGCCCATCAACCTTGCGGTGTCGCTGCATGCGGCCAATGACGAGACGCGCGGCGCGATCATGCCGATCAACCGGAGGTGGGGCATCGAGGAGGTGCTCGCCGCCTCGGCGCGCTACGTCGCGCGCACGAAGCGCCGGGTGACCTTCGAGTACGTGCTGCTTCGGGGCGTGAACGACTCGGCGGCGTCAGCGCACGAGCTCGCGCGGCGGATCGGCCAGGCCGGCCGGACGAGCGACTCCCACGTGAACCTGATCCCGGTGAACGCCGGACCGGGCGGATTCGAGCGGCCGCCGGTCGGGACGATGGAGAAGTTCGCCGAGGTGCTGGCCGCGCACGGCATCGCCGCGACGGTGCGGATCAGCAAGG
Organism: Chloroflexota bacterium; assembly: GCA_030948585.1. Taxonomy (GTDB): domain Bacteria; phylum Chloroflexota; class Limnocylindria; order P2-11E; family P2-11E; genus UBA4735. The sequence goes on along the minus strand of JALZAB010000004.1, from coordinate 4,203 downwards.
GGCAGGACATCGCCGCCGGGTGCGGGCAGCTGAAGGTCGAGGAGCGCGGGCCGACGCTGGCTCGGGTCTAGGAGGCCGCCTTCGCCGCCTTCTTGGCCATCCGGGCCGGCTTGGTCGTCGTGCGGCGGCAGCGGGTGCACACCAGGAGCTTGGTGCCGTCGATCATGGCCGTGTGCAGGTTCGCGTCGAACCGCCGAGCGGTGTGGACCTTCGAGTGGCTCACGTTCGAGCCGAAGGCCGCCGACTTTCCGCAGATCGCGCAGGCACGTGGCATCAGCGATTCACCTCAACGAAAACGCCCCGCGACGGTGTCGCGGACTGGTAAAGTCCGACAATCGTAACACGCTGTGACGCCGCGTCGCTCCTCGCGGCGCTCGAAGCTGCGACCGCGCGGCTCGAAGCGAACGTGGACGAGGTCAACGCGCTCAACGTGTATCCCGTGCCCGATGGCGACACGGGCACGAACATGCTCCACACGATGAAGACCGCTCTGCAGTACGCGCGCAAGGCCGACCCGGAGCCCGCCGCGGTGCTGGCTGGCGCGACGCACGGCGCGCTCATGGGCGCCCGCGGCAACAGCGGGGTGCTGCTCAGCCAGATCATCCGCGGCGTCAAGGACGCCTGGGGCGATGACGGCGCGGACCTCAAGAAGGCGTTCGCGCTCGCCCGCGATTACGCGTTCGCCGCGGTCACGAAGCCGGCGCCCGGCACGATGCTGACGGCGCTCAAGGAGATGCACGAAGCCCTCGCTCACGAACAGGGCGATGCCGAGCGGCTGCTCGGTGTGGCCGTCGACAAGGGCCGGGCCGCCGTCGACCGGACGATGCACGACAACCCGGTGAACAAGGCCGCGGGCGTCGTCGATGCCGGTGCCCGGGGGTTGTGGCTTTTGATGGATGGGGCTCTCGCTGCACTCGAGGGCCGATTCGTCGCGGGGCCTGTCGCCGCTGCCGCGAGCGGGACCGCGACGATCGCGGAACCCGGAAGCCACGAGGTCGCGAGCTGGGCCGGCGCATACGACGTCCAGTGCCTCATCACCGCACCGTCGCGTCCGGTGGACGAGATCCGCGACGCCATGCTCGAGTTCGGTGCGGACTGCGTGCTCGTGGTCGGCGACGAGACGGTCGCCAAGATCCATGTCCACACGCTGCATCCCCACGAGATCATCCGCATCGCGACCGCCGCCGGTCGGATCAGCGACGTGGTGGTCGAGGATCTCGACGCGATGTCGGCCGAGCACGAGGCCGCGACCGGCATCGTCGTGCCCTCGCCATCACGCGGGCCGGCCGCGCTGGCCGTGGTCACCGTCGTCCCCGGTGACGGGCTCGGTCGCATCGCCGCGTCGTTGGGTGCCCACGTCGTCCGCGGTGGGGCGACAATGAACCCGTCGACGGAGCAGCTGCTCGACGCGATCATCCGCGCGAACGCGACCGAGGTCGTGATCCTGCCGAACGACAAGAACGTCATCCTCGCGGCCGAGCAGGCGGCGAAGCTCGCACCGCGCGTCGCCGTCACCGTCGTGCCTGCGCGCAACGTTGCGCAGGGGATGGCGGCGCTCGCGAGCTGGGACCAGGGGGAGTCGGCGGCCGATGCGATCGCGACCATGCGCGCCGCGGCAGAGCGGGCGCACGCGATCGAGATCACGACCGCCATTCGCGACGCGGAGGTCGACGGCCAGCGGGTCTCGAAAGGAGAGCACCTCGCGCTGCTCGACGGCCGACTCGTGGCACATTCGCCGGACGAGCTGACGGCACTCGCCGATGCGGCGACGTCGCTGAGCTCGAGCGGGCTGTTCACGTTGTACGTCGGCGCCGATGTCGACCAGGCGCGCCGTGACGCCGCGGCCGCGCGCCTGCGCGCAACGTTCCCCGGCGCCGAGGTGGAGGTCGTGGATGGTGGCCAGCCGCACTACCCCTTCATCATCGCCGCGGAATAGGAGCACGAGCCTCGACCTGAAGGTCGAGGCGCTGCCCGGCGTCGGCGAGGAGTCGGTGAAGCTCCTCGAGCGTCTCGGCATCCGCACCATCGGCGATCTGCTGTGGCACCTGCCGACGCGGTACCTCGACTTCTCGGACATGCGGCCGGTGCGCCACCTGATCGCCGAGCGGGAGCAGACGACCGAAGCCATCGTGGGCCCGATCGGCCAGCGCCGCACCGCACGCGGCCAGATGATGACGGAGGTCGAGCTCCTCGATCCGGCCGACCTGCGGCCGGCCGGCGTGAAGGCCACCTGGTTCGGCCGGCAGTTCATCAAGGAGCGCTTCCGCGAAGGGCAGCTGATCCGGCTCTCGGGAAAGGCGACGTGGTTCGGGCGGTCGCTGCAGCTGTCGAACCCCAAGGTCGAGGCCGCCGATGCCGAGCGCGTGCACACCGGCCGGATGGTGCCGGTGTACAAGCTCACCGACGGCCTCAAGGAAGGGCATCTGCGGCGATGGCTCCATACCGCGGTCGAGGGCGGGCCGAAGCGGTCACCGGTGGTGACCGAGGTGCCCGACGAGCTGCCCGCGGCGATCCGGGACCGTCGCGAGCTGCTCCCGCTGCCCGAGGCCTTGAAGGAGGTGCACTTCCCCTCGACCGAGGCGCGCCTCATCGAAGGTCGCCGGCGCCTCGCATTCGATGAGCTGCTCACGCTGCAGCTCGGGCTGGCCCAGCGCCGCGCCCGCTGGCAGCAGGATGCGAAGGCTCCGCGACTCGCAGCGGATGATCGGGTCGTGCGTCAGTGGATGTCCGAGCTCCCGTTCACGTTGACAGCCGGACAGCTGAAGGCGTTCGACGAGATCCGATCGGACATCGCGCGCACCATCCCGATGTCGCGACTCCTCGAGGGCGACGTCGGATCGGGCAAGACCGTGGTGGCCGCGCTCGCAGCGCGGGTCGCGGTCACCGCGGGCGCACAGGCGGCGCTCATGGCCCCGACGGAGCTGCTCGCAGAGCAGCACTTCCGCACGCTGTCGTCATTGTTCGCCAAGGGCGGACCATCGGTCCGGCTGCTCAGTGCGAGCGTGAGCGCACCCGACCGGCGGGCGATCCTGGCGGGTCTCGCCGACGGCTCGCTCGACGTCGTCGTGGGCACGCACGCCCTCGTCGTCGAAGGCGTCGTCTTTCACAACCTCGGGCTCGCGGTCGTGGACGAGCAGCATCGCTTTGGCGTACGACAGCGGACCACCTTGCGCGAGAAGGGCGTCGACCCGCATCTCCTGCTGACGACGGCGACGCCGATCCCGCGGACCCTCACCCAGACGATCTATCGCGACCTCGACCTCTCGGTGCTGGACGAGCTGCCCGCCGGGCGGCAGGACATCCGCACCGAGGTGCGGCCGCCGGACGCGCTTCCCAGGGTGTGGCCATGGGTGCGCGAGCGCGTCGCCGCGGGGGAGCAGGCCTTCGTGGTGACGCCGCGCATCGATCCGGCGGACGGGGAGGACGACGCGCCGAGCGCGATCGACACGTACCGCGAGCTCGGTACGGGGCCGCTCAAGGGCCTGCGGGTCGCGCTCCTCCACGGCCGGATGCCGGCGACGGAGCGCGATCAGACGATGCGGCGCTTCGCCGCTGGCGAGCTCGACGTCCTGGTCGCCACGACCGTGGTCGAGGTCGGCATCGACGTGCCGAATGCGACCGTCATGGTCATCCTCGGCGCCGAGCGCTTCGGGCTCGCCCAGCTGCACCAGCTGCGCGGGCGCGTCGGCCGCGGCGAGAAGCGCTCGTTCGCGGTGCTCGTCAGCAACGACGCAGGCGACTCCGAGCGCCTCGCGGCGATGGTCGAGCGCCACGACGGCCGCCCGCTCGATGGATTCGCACTCGCGCAGCGGGACCTCGAGATCCGCGGCGCCGGCGAGTTCCTGGGCGACGAGCAGAGCGGCGTCGACGAGCTGCGCATCGTCGACCTCAAGGACGTCGATCCGCGGCTCGCTCGCGAGACCGCCGAGGATGCGGACCTGATCCTCGCGGCCGACCCGACGCTCGAGCGTTCCGAGCACGCCGGCCTCGCGACGGCCGTCGAGGCGCTCTGGCGCCGGTACGCGCTCGCCTAGGTGCGGGTCATCGCGGGGGAGGCCAAGGGGCGCCGGCTCGTGGTTCCGAAGGGCGGGGTGACGCGCGCGGCGACCGACCGCATCCGCGAGACGCTCTTCGGGATCTTGACGCCGTACCTGGCTGGCGCGGACGTGCTGGACCTGTTCGCCGGTGCCGGCAGTCTCGGGA
>JALZAB010000162.1 GCA_030948585.1 Chloroflexota bacterium | reverse complement strand
ACAGGTGAGCAGCTGACCACCCGTCCGCACCCCGTTCACCTCACGAAACACGGTCCGGCCGGTGAGCCGGAACATGACCAGTTCGCCCTCAGCGGTCCGGATCTCCCCGGCCGCGTCCGGAAGCATCCGGCCATCCGTGCGGCGGTGCGGGTGGTTCGCCCAACGGACGGAACCGCTCAGGCCACCGCTCACGGTCCCGTCGCCGGTGCCGTACCCGGTCCCTTCTTCGCCGCCGTACGGTCTCACCAGCGCGAATCCGCCTTGATACGCGAGATCCATCTCGCACAGCGGTTCGAGTTTCATCCTGTCCTTCGGAAACAGCGCGCCCGTCGGCGCGCGCTGCGGAATCTATCGCTTCCGGCCGGCCCCGCTCGAAAGACGTTGCCGTGACCAGATCGCCCGCCGGGCGGAGTTCGCCATCGATCCCCGGGCGCCAGTCCGACGCAGGTCCACGTCCGCCTCGGTTCACGACCGCCCACGCCGGTCACCGCGCGCCATTTCGGTGAACGTTCGCGGGTGGCGGCCCTGCCGCAGCTGACCGCGTCGGACGAACGACCGTGCGACTAGGGAGTGACCGCACGCCGCTGTAGCTGACCGAGGATCTCGCTCTGCACCTCGTTAATCGCGTGCACCTCGACGGTAAGTCGGTGCACGGCCGTGAGCGTGTTGTGATCGGCCTCGGCCCGGGCATCGTTCGTCGCTTGGATGACGTTCTGCCCGACGATGATGATCGGCAGGAGCACCAGCTGGAGGAAGGTCTGGGCGACCCAGGACACGATCACGATGACGTCGCCGGACCGGAGCGCAGCGGGGAGCGAGATCAATGCGATCGCACCGAACAGGTACGCGATCCACATGCTCCCGACGGTCTTGGTGATGCGTACCGCGAGCCAGGTGTTGAACCGGCCGGCCGCACCACCGCCGTGGACACGTTGCATGATGTGCGAGCTCAGGACGAGCTGCGGCGTGTGCCGTTTCGCCTTGTCCAGGTCCGTCTTCTCCACCGTTACATCACCCCCTGCGTCTTCGCGAAAGCACTCTGCCACACGCGTCGGCGCGACAGGCGCGTCCGAACCACGCCGCGTAGCCGACGGAGCAATCGCAGGGGCCCAGTTCACCCGCCGATCTTCGGCCACCGATGGCTACTTGACCATGAACTCCTTGATCATCCCCAGCGCCGAGTGCGGCTTGCCGCTCGCCGGGTCCGGGATGTTGCAGATCGCGAGGTAATTGCCCGGTTTCAGGTCGACCACGATCATCGCGTCGCGACGCCGGGCGTCACGCCCTGCACGCCCCCAGCGGGCGTGAACGGCGACGGGGTTGGCGAAGTCGTCGATCGCGTCGCGCGCGGTGTTCCCGCGGCGAGCTGCAAGATGTTCGCCTCGTGGGGCTGAGGTCCGGCGTTCTCGATGCGGAACACGTGCAGTCCGGTGGGTAGGGTGTCCGGCAGATCTTGGATCGCAAAGTCCTTGAGCTGAACAGTGCCGGGAGCGGCCCTGCGGCGACGGCCGCCTACGCGGTACGGAGGTCCCGACCGCTCGTACCTATCTACGTACGCGCCGGATTGGAGGACGAAACGGCTTGATTTCTGTCGATAGAACAGATATTCCATCTGTGTGCTTGAGCCCAAACGTTGTCCCCGGTGCGCGACCCTTAAGCCGCGATCCGAGTTTCACCGCAATGCTCGGCGAGCGGACGGCCTGAACGTCTACTGCCGGAGCTGCCGGTCGGACATCGACCATGCGGAATACGAGCGCACGGTGGGGAGAAGTGTCTCTCGGCACTCCCGAACGGCCTACGCCTTCGCGCGTGGGGCTTGGCTGCGCAGTCTCAAAGCCGACCACCCGTGCACCGACTGCGGAAGAATTTTCGATCCGCCGGTCATGCAGTGGGATCACCTACCTGGATTCGAGAAGCGCGGCCACATCAGTGACGGCTTCGCTGGCTGCACGGAAGAGGAGATCCTGAGCGAGATCGCAAAGTGCGAACTCGTATGCACGAACTGTCACACTCTGCGCACGTTCCAGCGGAACGGATGGGACGCCCGATGGCGACGTGATGGCGGCGACGCCGCGCGCGACGGATAGGAGGTGGACCGCGATCGAGGCGGCCCGGGCGAGCCTGACGGACAACTTCGCCGCTGTGCCATGTGCGGGCAATCGAAGCAGTCGCCGGACTTTCACCGCTCGCGAACTGGTCAGTTCTCTTACTGCCGTGCGTGCCGCTGCGACTACGACCGGCGGTACTACGCAGAACGGGGCAAGGCAGCAGACCAGGAACGGAAACGGCTATGGCGTAACGCGGCCCGCACATGGATGGACTCCCTAAAAGCAGACCTGCCGTGCGCAGACTGCGGGGCGACATTTCCGCCGTACGTCATGCACTGGGATCATCTGCCCGGTCACCCGAAGGTCGCTGCGGTCGCGTCCATGGTCGGAAGCTGGGCACGGGATGCGGTGCTCGAAGAGTTGAAGAAGTGCGAATTGGTATGTGCGAATTGCCATGTCATGCGGACGGTGACGCGCGCTCTCCAGTCTTGAGCTGTCGGGGTGAGAGGACTTGAACCTCCGGCCTCGTGATCCCAGATCACGCGCGCTGCCAACTGCGCCACACCCCGTTCGCTCAGTTGATTATGACCGCGACTCCAACCCGCGCACGATCACATCGAGTCCGAACTCGAACGTCTCATCGCAATCGTCCTCCGCGAGCTGCGGCAGCAACTCGACGAGATACGGGTCCGCATCCGGCGGCAGCGTGACATCGCGGCCCTCCGCGCGATACGGCGCGGTCCCCACTTCCCACTGAGCGACCCCAACGACGTAGGAGGTAATCGTCGCGAGCGTCTGCAGCGCGGTCTGGGCATCGAAGCCCGCGGCGCGCAGGCGCGCCATCACCGCGCCGGCCGCACGGGCCGCGGCGGGATCGGTGAGCGGAAGGGCCGCGAGCAGTGGGATCGCGTGCGGATGCCCGAGCAGCAGCGCGCGGTACGCCCGCGACACGTCCTTGAACACGAGCTGCCATGCGACGCCCGACGGCGGCGGGATCACGAGCTCGGCGAGGAGGACCTCGACGACGCCCGCGAGCACCGCGGCCTTGTTCGGGAA
>JALZAB010000107.1 GCA_030948585.1 Chloroflexota bacterium | reverse complement strand
TTCTACGCCTCGGTCGAGCAGCGCGACCACCCCGAGTACCGCGGCAAGCCGGTCATCGTCGGTGGCGGCCCGAACGAGCGTGGCGTCGTGAGCGCGGCGTCGTACGAGGCCCGCGTCTTCGGGGTGCACTCGGCGATGCCCCTGCGTGAGGCGGCCAAGCGCTGCCCGCACGGCATCTTCGTCCCCGGGCGCTTCGAGGCGTATGAGGAAGCGTCGGACGCGGTCATGGCACTGTTCGCGGTGCGCACGCCCCTGGTCGAGCCGATCTCGCTCGATGAGGCGTTCCTCGACGTGACGGGCTCGGCGCACCTGTTCGGCGGGCCGGAGGCCTGCGCGAACGAGTTGAAGCGCGATGTGCGCGAACAGGTCGGTCTCGTGCTGTCGGTCGGGATGGCCTCGAACAAGCTCTGCGCGAAGGTCGCCTCCGACCTGCGCAAGCCCGACGGATTCGTGATCGTGCCACGGGGCGGGGAGGCGGCGTTCCTCGCGCCCCTCCCGCTCGCGCGGCTCTGGGGCGTCGGCCCGAAGACCCGGGCGGTGCTCGAGGATCTCGGCATGCGGACCATTGGCGACCTCGCGGCCGCCGATCCGGCGCTGCTGGAGGCGCGTTTGGGCGAGCACGGCGCGACGATCGTCCGGCGGGCGAAGGGCATCGATGACGACCGCGAGGTCGTCGCCGACCCGGGCGATCCGAAGTCCATCGGCCATGCCCATACGTTCGACCAGAACACCCTCGATCGCGCGCAGATCGAGTCGACGCTCCTCCGCCTCTCCGAAGGCGTCGGCCGGCGGCTCCGCCGGCACAAGCTGCGCGGCCGGACGGTGACGCTGCAGCTCCGGGTCGCGCCGTTCGAGACGCGCACCCGGCAACGCACGCTGCACGATCCGACCTCCGACGATCTCGCGATCTACGAGACCGCGCGGGCGCTCCTGCGCGATGCGCTCGCCGCCGATCGTGACGCGGGCCGCGTGAGCCCCGTGCGGCTCGTCGGCGTCACCATGAGCGGGCTCGTCGGCGGGGAGCAGCTCGACCTGTTCAGCGGCGCCCGGGTCTCGCGCCTGAACGCCGCACTCGACGCGGTCCGCTCGAAGTTCGGCGACGATGCCCTCGACCGCGCCAGCGCGCGTGAGGCGAGCGCGCGGAGGCGGCTTTCCGACCGCCGTCCTCGGTGAAATCTGTGGACGGACTGTGGACGGTGAGCGTGTCGCGCTGTGGACGAAGGTGTGGATGCGTTCGTGGACAAAGAGCCTTGTTCGCGCGCAAGCCGATGCCGATGATGCGCGGGTCGCGTCGAAGGAAGGGACACCAAGTGGCGGAGGAGCGGATCGAGGCACTCGCCATCGAGTTCATCGTGTTCTGCTTCAACCGCCGATCGGTCGAGTGGCCCAAGCTCTACGACGAGATGTGCTACGTGGCCGGGAATCGCCTGTACAAGGGCCTTGGCTACGAAGAGCTTCGCGCAGCGGGCCTGGACTTCACCCTCTCGGGGTTGGCGCGGACCAGCCGCGTCACCGCCGAGGTGACCAGATCCATGCGTCGCGAGGCGGCGATGGCGAGTTAGCCCAGCGCGAAACGTTGGCCACACCGGCAGGGGCGGCGAGTGAAAGGAAGCGCACTCGCCGCCTCTTTATGTCCCTGTATATGCAGCGGGCCGAAGGTGGCAGAATGGACGTGCACAGGGGAGTGCGGGTGGTCAGAAAAGCCCGTATTTCCGGCACGGTCCCGTGGTGCAGCGGCCTAGCATACGTCCCTGTCAAGGACGAGATCGCCGGTTCGAATCCGGTCGGGACCGCCAGTCTTTGTCTTCGATGCCCGCGACGTCACGGCGATGAGCGACACGGTCTCGTCTTTCCGCTTGACCGCGATGACCTACCTTCGGCGATCGCCACGGAGTCGAACGCAAACCGCGAATATCCGTGCGCTTTTCCGGCTTCGCCCGATGCCAGCTCCCAGCGAGGTCTTGCCCAAGTCGAATGGCCACCCCATCTCGACGCCGATTGGCGTTGCTACTACTGACGGTCTCGGTGCTGTTGATGTTCTTGTGCGTCGTTGGAAAGCGTCTCAATGGCTATGGGACGTTCATCTCGATGTGGCGATATCGCTCGCGACGGCCGATTGGAACAGAGCGCGAGCTGACCAACGCATGAGTTCCACTGCGTCCTCGCGTGACAGTCCGGCCACGTCCGTCAGCCAGATCAGCGCCTCGATCCCAGTCACGCTTCGTATCGCGAGCACAAGCCGCCGCAGCGTCGGCTCGGACACCCGCGTACGCAGGGGCGAAAGCGCTTCGTCGATCCAACCGATTGCGCGACCCTGCCGTAGCAGTAACGGGCGGTCTCTGGCGGAGGAGGGATCGAGCGACAGCCGCAGCATCGTGCGCAGCTGAGGCTCGGTGTCAACAACGAGGCGAGTGAACGCCTCGATGACCAGATCGAGCCGTTCCGCAGCGCCCGCAGGCCCGTCCTCCGGAAGGAGCGAGCGAGCGAGCATCACGGGGTACGCCGCGGCAAGCAGCGCGTGCTGATTCGGGAAGTACCGGTACGCGGTCGTGCGTGAAACCGACGCCGCAACCGCAGCGTCCTCGACCGTCGGCGTCACCCCGTGCGCGACAAGCTCGCGCGCCGCCGCCAGCAGGGCGCTGTGGGTGCGGCGCTTTTGCTGCGTGCGTCCAACAGCCTTGTACTCAATCGGCAGGCACATAATGGTACCCTAGTATCTTCATGGCACCGGGATCCCATGAACGTGAGGCGGCCGATAGCTGAATGGAAAGGATGCGATGCAAGAGATCTCGCCGACAATCCGGACTACCGCGAGCGGCACGAACCGGGGCTTCCAGGCCGGGAGGCGGCCGATTGAATGGGCGCGGACACGCCCCAGAGGACACCGCGTAACCCCGGCAGCGCGGTTACTAGCGAGCGCGGCGATCCTTTCGCTTGTGGCGTCGGGGTGCAGCGGGACCGTCGGTCTTGGTGGAACGACTGCCGCCCCCAGTAGCTCGGCAGTCGTCGCGGCCACGCCAACCCGCCAAATCGTCGGCGCAACGGGGGAGGGCGTGACGGGAGTCGAGCTTGCCAACAACAAGGTCGTCCTCAGCGTCAGCGCGCCACCCGACCTCTCGCCGGGAAACTACGCGTCGAGAGTCACGCTGGTCACCTTGGAGAAGGGCGGGCGCAGCCCGGCACACAAACATGGCGGGATCGAGTCGATCTACGTGCTCGAGGGGACGCTTGACCTTCGGATGGCCGGCGGCGCCCGGGTGATCCTGAATCGAGGCCAGGGCGCAGCAGTCCCGCCAGGGACCGTGCTCCAGGCGGTTAACGGTGGCGACACCGTCGCAAAGTTTCTTGCATTCAATCTGACTTCCGACGAAGCGCCATTCATGACCGGCTCCGATCAAGCGCCCTAGAGGCTTCTCCGAGGGATGACTCCGGACCCGCGGGCCGGAGTCATCGGTCCGGCAATTTGGTCTGACGCAGAGCACCAACTGAACATCGCGAGTCGATCGACTCCGTCGGTGTTCCGGCTGCCCCTCACCGCGACGCAGGCCCAGGCACGGGGTGAGGATCGACTACGAGGCGCGCGTTGCTGCTGTGGTGCATCGGCTCCAGCGCGCCCATCGTTCAGCTGTGCCTAGGGTCGAACGGTCGAGTCTCGCTCTGAACGCGCGGTCGGGTCCGCGGCGGCATCAGGCCCCGGACCATCGGATCGACCGCGGGGTCCACCTCGGCGCTCACCGGGACGCCGGGCCCGGCGCCGGGTGCGGATCGAGCACCAGCGGCGGCCGCGGAGCTTGGGTGAAATCGAACTCCGCGAACAGGTTGCCGAGCTGCGGCACGCTCTCACGAACCGTGGGCCGCGAATCCGGCCGGCCGTCGGTCTGTGGGTCCAGGCGCTGGCCCCCGAGGAACAGGTCCTCGATGAACTTGTTGTACGCGTCGAAGCTCAGGGTCTGGTGATCGATGTACCCCCGGCGGGCGTAGGGACTGATGACCAGTCCTGGCACCCGCAGACCGTAGCCATTCGCGTCGATCGTGGGCGGGGCGACGTGATCGTAGAAGCCGCCCCAGTCGTCCCAGGTCACGAAGATCGCCGTCGAGTTCCAGTCCGGCCCTTGCATGATCGTGTTGATGATGTTCGTCACGTACGCCTGACCGGCGGACACCAGCGCGGTCGGGTGTTCGCTGTCGGCGTTGTTGGGAACGATCCAGGACACCGCGGGCATCGTGCCGGCCTTCGCCGCAGCCAGGAAGTTGTCCAGCTTCTGGATGTTGCCGAGCTGACCGTCGTCGTGGACCGTCGTGAAGCCGGGAAGCGGGTTCCAGATCGACGGCACCCCAGCTTTCTGCGGCTTCGGCGGGCAGCTCATCGCGCCCGTCTCGCAGTCGGGCTGGGCGCCCTCGTCGAGGTAGTAGCCCCAACTGATGTTGTGTGCGTGGAGCAGGTACGTGATGTCGGTCCACGCGTACTTCGGGTTCGTAGCCGACGCGGGATCGGGGTTTTGGAGCGCGTTTGTGCAGCTCATGGGGTTGAACGCAGTGGCGCACTTGGCCGACCACTCCGACACCATGAACAGGTGCTCGGGCAGGCTCCAGGAGGCGTTCGGTTCGAACATGTGGTCCTGGAGCCCGAAGGTCTGGGCGTAGGTCCAGTAGTTCGGGATCTCACGGGCGTCGTGGTAGCCCATCACGTCCGGCGCGGCGGCGAACGCCTTTTGACACGACGGGTCGTCAGGACCAGTGCAGGTCCCCTTGCGACCGGCCTGCTGCTGGGCCACGAAGCCGTCCATCTTGCCCCCGGCGATGTCGGCGGTCGCGTTGGACTCCCCATGGGGGCCGCCCTCGTTCTTGTCAGCCGCGTCGTGGAACGGCTGGACGCAACTGCTGGTCTTGGGGTCCGGAACGCACACCGTCGGAACGCCGTTCTGCATCGGTATGCCGTCCGCGCCAGGAAAGGTGCCGAAGTACGAATCGAACGAGCGGTTCTCCTGCATGATCACGACAACGTGTTGGATCTTCCCATTGGCCGATCCAGCCGTCACCGGCGTGGCCGACGGGGCCCGCGTCGGTGTGGGAGCGCCGGTCGGCGCCGTCGTCGCGCTCGTCGCCCCAGTGCAGGCTGAGAACAGGATCGCGAATGCAGCGATCACCGCGCTCGCGCGCCGCTCCCTCGCTCCAGGCTCGATCCGGCAGGTCATCTCGCCTCTAGTACGCAGCCGGTCTGCGCGGAGTGTCGCTCGGCGCTGGTCCGAGGGAGCCCTTTACGATCTCAGTACATTTCCGACCTCCTGGGGCGAACCCATGTCCCGCGGAGCCGCCAGACGACGGTGAGCTGCCGGTACCCGAACGATTCGAGGAAGGCCACGCCAACGAGGGCCAACCGCTCGGCGATCCGTGAATAGCGCCGGCACGAGACCTCCTCGAGGAGCACCGAGAACATCGTGAGGATCAACCCGCGCAGCCCCACCGACGTCCACGACCGATCGTCTCGGGACGCCGGTCGATGTGTCCCGGGTTGTCGGGTGTGTCGTCAGGAAATGGTGGCGGACGAGCGACCCCGCCGCATGACGGAGCCGTCATGAGGACCATGCGGCCGTCAGGCCAATCGAAGCCTGGGGTCGAGCACCGTGTAGAGCACATCGGCCACGAGGTTGAACAGCACCACGAGGACCGCGAAGATGAACAGCACCGCAGTCACGACCGGCGTGTCGCCATTGCCGATGGCCGTCACGAGCAGCTCCCCCACACCGGGCACCCGGAAGATCTGCTCGGTGACGATCGCGCCGCCGAAGATCGTGGGGATGCCGAGCGCGACGAGCGTCACGACAGGGATGAGGCTGTTGCGCAGCACGTGGCCGCCGACGACCACGGTCTCGCGCAGGCCCTTCGACCGAGCGGTCCGCACGTAGTCGAGCGGGAGCTGCTCGACCATCTCGTTGCGCGTGTAGCGGACGATGAGCGCCGCGTTCGCGAGGGTGAGCACCGTGATCGGCATGATCGATTGCCGGAGCTGATCCCCGAGCGTCACAAGGTCCGTCACCTTGAGCGTCGAGTCGTAGATGAACGGGAGCCACCGCAGCTGGATGCTGAAGACGATGATCAAGATGAGGCCAACGAAGAACGTCGGTAGCGAGAAGCCGACGAACGCGAGGAACGTCGCGCCGTAGTCGAACGCGCTGTAGCGCCTGACCGCGGAGAGCATCCCCGCGGGGACACCAACGATCACACCGAGGACGTACGCAACGCCAACGACGGCGAGCGTGTTGGGCAGTCGCTGCAGGATGAGGTCGCTGACCGAGCTGTGGCTCATGAACGACACGCCAAAGTTGCCTTGCGCGATCGAGGTGAGCCACTTCACGTACCGGAGCGGCCACGGGTCGTTCAGACCGAGGGACTCGCGGATGCGCTCACGGACCTCCGGCGGGACGCGAGGATCGGCAGCGAACTGCGCGAGCGGATCCGTCGGGGCCAGGGCCAGGATGGCGAAGACGACGAAGGTGATCGCCAGCAGCGTCGGGATCGCGACGATCAGCCGACGCAGGATGTAGTGCCCCACCGCCGAACCTCCAGATCGCGCCGCGTGCACCCAATACTGCCGCCGACAGCGAAGCGTTCGATGCGGCGACAATCGTGAGGTGGGCCGCACCCGACGCCTCGCTCTGATCGTGGCCGCGCTGATCGCGGGAGCCTGCCAGGAGGCGCCGGCCGCCGTCGCATCGCCGTCGCTCGTGCCGCCGACGGCCGCGCCCACGCCGACCGGGACGCCGGCGCGCACGGCGTCACCGCCGCCGCCGGGGCCGAGCGGTCCGGACGCGCTCCGCTGCACGGAACGCGTGGCCGTTCCGCAGATCCCGGATGTGATCGGCGTCGCGTGGTCGCCGAACGGCCGGACCCTCGCGATCGATCACATGGTCACCTTGCCCTCGGCCCGGATCACGGGCTCGCCGGAAGAGTTCTTCCTCGACGCGCTCGACGTGGTGACCGGCGAGCTCAGGCCACTCGGCGTCGGCGAGCGGCAACAGTGGTCGGGCAGCGGGAAGTACCTCTCCTACTGGAGCTGGAACGGCGAGCTGCGGATCGCCATCGGCGGGCTTGTCATCGCGGAGCCGAAGGCGACCATCCCCGACACCCGCTGGGTCGGCGACACCCTGTACTACTTCTCGCAGGACGAGATCCAGACCTGGAGCGACGGGGTCATCCGGACCGTCTCGCATCTCCCGGCCAGCGTCGTGCCGACGTATCCGGCCGACGACGCGAGCTTCAGCGGCGACGCGGAGCAGTTCGTCATCGCCCGCTACTCGCTCGACGGCAACGTGCGGCGATTCGGTGGGATCACCCAGACCGGGGCGGTCTCCGACCTCGCGATCCCGGACGCGACGTACACGGAGTGGTCACCGGCCGGGCACGCGCTGCTCGTGCGCTACCCGGATCGCATCGAGCTGCGCGACGGCGACGCGGTTCGAGCCGGGCCGCTCGCGCAGCTCGCGGGTCCGGTGCACAGCTGGACGCCTGACGGACGGACGTTGCTGTTCGGCCCGGTGACGCCGACGGCGACCGGCGATATCGCGTTCGATGCGTTCACGGCCTTCGGTGCGCCGACCCTGACCGCGACACTGCCGAACCTCCTCGGCGCGCGGGGCTTCAGTCCGGACGGCCGCTACTTCGCGGGGGACAGCCGCACGTCGCTCCGCAACACGCAGCTCGAGCTCTTCCGCTGCGGGGTCTCCGGTGCGGCCAAGCCCTCCCCGATCCCGGCCGCCGCTCCGCTGGCGCCGACCGACCTCCGCTACGTGCGGCCGGTCGTCGGCGCCCTCACCCAGCTGCTCACGCCGTCGCACACCGGCATCGACATCGCGGCACCGCTCGGCGCGCTGATCGAGGCAGCGGACGATGGAATCGTGACCGCGGTCGGCTGGGTGAGCGTGGGTGGGCATCGCGTGTGCGTCGGCCACGCGAACGGCGTCGAGACGTGCGACTACCACACCTCAGCGGCGCTGGTCCGCGTCGGCGATCGCGTCGTGCGCGGACAGCCGATCGCTCTCGTTGGTCTCACCGGAGTGACGACCGGACCGCATGTCCACTGGGAGGCGAAGATCGGCACGCGGGTCATCGACCCGCTCACGCGCTAGTCGGGCAAACGCTCGAGAAGGACGGCCGGGATGACTCGGTCAGTCTTCTTCTCGTAGTCCCTGAACCCGGGGTTGATGGCCGCGTGCTGGTCGTACAGCCGCCGCCGCTCGGTGCCCGCGGGGACCGGAATGGCTTTCGCGCGGAACGTCTCTGCGCCGACCTCGACGGTCACCACAGGATCCGCCCGGATGTTGTGATACCAGGCCGGATGTTTCGGCGCTCCGCCCATGGACGCGATGATGACGTGGCGGTCACTGTCCGTCGTGTACACGAGGGGGGTCGTGTGCTGGGTCCCGGTCTTCTTGCCGGTCGTCGTGAGGAGCAGGACGT
>JALZAB010000097.1 GCA_030948585.1 Chloroflexota bacterium | reverse complement strand
CCGACGATCGTGATGACCGGCAGCAGCACGTTCCGCAGCGCGTGGCGCCGCACGACGACCCCCGGGCGCAGACCCTTTGCGAACGCGGTGCGGATGTAGTCCTCCCGCAGCTCGTCGATGAGGCCGTTCCGGGTGATGCGGGTGATGAGCGCGAGCTGCAGGAACCCGAGCGTCGCGACCGGAAGGATGAGGTGCCGGATCAGGTCGATGACCGTGTCCACGCCCGGTGCGACGCCACGGGCACTCGTCATTCCCTGGACCGGGAGCCAGCCCAGCCCCGCCGCGAACACGAGGACCAGCACCTGTCCGAGCCAGAACGCCGGCGTCGCCGCGCCGATGAGCGTCACCACGGTGATGGCGCGATCCGGCGGCCGATCCGCACGGCGCGCCGCGATCACGCCAAGCCACAGGCCGAGCACCGTCGACAGGGACAGCGCACCGAGCATCAGGAGCGCCGTCGCGGGTACCCGGTCGGAGATCACGTCGAAGACCGGCCGCCGCTGCACGTACGAATAGCCGAAGTCGCCGTGCACGGCGCTGGCGACGTAGATCACGAGCTGCTCCGGAAGGGGCCGGTCGAGTCCGAACTTCGCCCGCATCGTCGCGTAGTACGCCTCGTCGCCCCCATCGCCGCCGAGGATGCGCACGGGATCACCAGGTGCGACGTGCACGAGCACGAACGTGAGGGCGATGACGCCCAGCAGCAGCGGGACCGCCTCGAGCAGCCGCCGGATCAGATACCGCAGCACGCGCTCGCCCGAGGCGACCCTAGATCGCTACTGGTCGCGCCAGACCGCTTCGGCGAGATCGCCGCTCCAGTAGTACGGCTCGTGGTATTTCGCCGACCACACGCGATAGCCTTCGGTCTCCACGAGATTCCAGTCGGGAATGTCCTTGTTGACGATGTCCTGGATCTCGAAGTACGCCTTCGCGCGCTCGGCCTTGTCATTCGCGGCCGCAGCCTGATCGAACAAGGTGTCGACGCGCGGGTTCTTGTAGCCTGCGCCATTGGAGAACAGGATCGGTCCGATGTTGCTGGACACGTACACCCGGCGCACGCCGATCTCCGGATCCGGGCCGTTGCAATACGAGGCGCTGCCGATGTCGAAATTCTTGGCCACGAAGGTCCGGTCGTTCGCGGCGTTGACCTCGAGCGGCGTGAGCGTGAGGTCGATGCCGAGCGGCGCGAGGTTCTGCTTCATGATCTCGCCGACCTTCGCGAACGAGGTCGCGTGCACGAATTCGAGCTTGAAGCGCGTGCCATTGGCGCCCCGAGCGAGCCCCGCCGCGTCGAGCAGCGCGTTCGCCTTGGCCGGGTCGAGCGGGTACTTCGTCGTGTTGGGGTTGTAGGCCCAGGTCAGGCTGCTGTTGATCGCGGTGGTGCCGACGCGGCCCTGCCCGAAGTACACCTGATCGAGAATCTGCTGGCGGTCGATCGCGTACGCCAGCGCCTGGCGCACCTCGACCTTGTCGAGCGGCGGGCGCGACAGGTTGTAGATCAGCGTCGTGTTGCAGAACGAGCCACCGGATCCCGCGCCGCTCTTGGCGACGGTCATCGCGTTGTTCGCCTGGAGCCGCGCGAGGTCGGGTCCGGGGATGCCGCTGACGTAGTCGACCTCGCCCTTCTCGAGCGCGAGGATCTGCGTCGCCGCCTGCGGGATCACCTTGAAGACGAGACCGTCCAGATAGGGCAGGCCCTTCTTGAAGTAGTCGGGGTTCCGGGTCATGCGGATGGTGTCGCCCTTGACGTACTCGGCGAACTTGAACGGCCCGGTGCCGACAGGCTTCAGATTCGCGTCGGCCTTGGTCGGATCCTGACCCTCGTAGATGTGCTTGGCCACGATCGGTGCTTCGACCACATCGAGGCGCTGGAGCAGTGGGCCGTAGGGGGTCTTGAATCGGAACACGACGGTGTTGTCGTCGGGCGTATCGATGCCGGCGAGCACGGCCTCGAGCCCGGATTTCGTGCGGGAGTGGTACTTGAGGAGCACCTGCTCGAACGTGAACTTCACATCCGCGGAGGTGAAGGCGATGCCGTCGTGCCACTTGACGCCCGGATGGAGCTTGAAGGTGTACGTCTTTGAATCGGCCGAGACCGTCCATGAGTCGGCGAGGTCCGGCTTCGGCGTCAGGTCCTTGTCGAGGAAGACGAGGCCGTTGTACATGCTGTCGGCCACGAAGTGCGTGCCGCCGGCGGTCGTGATCGCCGGATTGAGCTGACCCGGGTCGGTCGATGCGGCGATGACCATCGTGCCGCCGCTCTTGGGCGCAGCGCTCGGGCTGGCCGCGCCACCGGACGGCGAGCTCGTCGCCGGCGCGCATGCTCCGAAGACGATCGCCAGGGCGGACACGATGACCGTGAAGCGGCGGCGCATTCCCATTCTCCCCAGAGCCCGAATCTGCCAGTGAGGATGGCAGCATACGGGCGTGCGCATCGCGTTCGCGGGCAAAGGCGGGGGCGGCAAGTCGTTCATCGCGGCGACCCTGGCTCGGTCCCTCGCGCGCCGCGCGGGACCGGTGTTGGCGCTCGACCTCGACACGATGCCCGGGCTGGCACTCTCCCTCGGGGCGAACGCGGGGCCCGAAGGCCTCCCCGAGGAGCTCGCCGAGGAGCGACCGGGCATCGGGTGGGTGATGCGGGAGCCGACGCCGGCGATGGATCTCGTGGACCGCTACGCGTTCCCGGCGCCTGACGGCGTGCGCCTCCTCACCCTGGGCAAGCTCCCGGGCCACATGACCGCCGGATCGAGCGCCGTCTTCCGTCACGTCGTACGGACGTTCAGGGAGCCGGACTGGTCCGTGGTCGGCGACCTTCCGGCCGGGGTCCGGCAGCCGTCGTTCGGCTGGACCGAGTTCGCCGAGATCGTGGTCATCGTGGTGGAGCCCACGGCGAAGTCGGAGCTCACCGCGCGGCGCGTCGCGCGCCTCGTGGCGGAGCTGCAGGCGGCGGTCGGCGTCGTGGTGAGCAAGTGGCGACCGGGGGACGATGCCGACGCGATCGCTACGGCGCTGGACCTGCCGCTGTTGGGGGTGGTCCCATACGATGACGACGTGCGCCAGTCCGAGGCTGCGGGCCGGGCGCCGCTCGACGCGGTGCCCGACGCGGCCGCGGTACGAGCGGTGCAGCGACTGCTGGCGTCACTGGAGAGCAAACGATGAAGATCGCGGTGGTAGGTAAGGGCGGCTCCGGCAAGACCACGGTGGCTGCGATCCTCGCACGCTCCCTGGCGGCCCAGGGTCGCAGCGTGATCGCCCTCGACTGCGACACGAACCCGAACCTCGGCTTGTCCTTGGGCTTCGGCCTCGAGCGCACGAACGAGCTCGCGGCGATCCGTCAATCGATGGACGAGGCGCCGGAAGGCGAAGCGGTCCATGCCGAGAGCGCCGCGGAGCTGCTCGCGCGATTCGGCGCCTCGGGCCCCGACGGCGTTCGACTCGCGGTCGTCAACAAGATCGAGAAGCCGAATCCAGGTTGTCCCTGATGTGGCATCTCTCCTGAGCAGTTGCTCGGGCAGCTAGAGCGATCCGGGGAGTTCGTCATCGCGGACCTCGAAGCCGGCGTCGGCAACATCAATCGGATGGCCGCGAACGCTGTCGATGCGCTGTTCGTCATCGTGGAGGCCACGCCGAAGTCGATCGAGGTCGGACAGCGCGCCATGGCAGTGGCCGCCGAGCGGAATGTTGCGCCGGTGCGCGTGATCGCGAACAAGATCCGGTCCGCCGACGATCTGCGGATGATCCGCGACGCATTCGGCGGCGTGGATGCGGTCGTCGTTGTGCCGGAGGACGTCGAAGTGCTGGCGGCCGACCAGCGCGGCCGCTCGGTCATGGATACAAGACCTCCAAGCCCGGCGGTGACCGTGCTGTCGGGCGTCGCCAGGTCGCTCTGGGCGTAGGCCCAGCCGTATGATGCCCCGGTCCTGCCACTGAGCGTGGCAGGTTCGGGGAGAAGCCAGATGCGAGTCGCGGTCGCCCTTCTTGCCGCGGTCCTCATCACCGCGGGGTGCACGCAACCGCAGGCAACGTCGGCAAGCAGCGCATCCCCGGACACGAACGCGGAGATCCGTATGGCGGCGGACGAGGATCAGTGGCCGGCCCAAGGTGATGGCCCGAAGTCGACGTACTTCGCGTACCCGCTCAATGTCGGCGTGTTCGAGCCGCTCATCTTCATCGCATCCGACTACTCGCTGAAGCCCGGCCTGGCGGAAAAGTGGGAGCTAATCCAGCCGAATACCTGGCGCTTCACCATCCGGCAGGGCGTGAAGTTCCAGAACGGCCAGCCGATGACCATCGACGACGTGCTGTGGTCCTGGGGCGGACCGCGTCAGATGGACGCGAAGCTCCTATCGACCGTCGCGAACACGCTCGGCCCCAACTCCGTCAAGAAGGTTGACGACCGCACGTTCGACATCACGCCCGCCGTTCCGAATCTGCGGCTGCCGGAGCAGATCGGCCACCTGAACGGATTGATCCTGCCCAAGAATATGTACACGGATTCGCCGGGTGTGACCGGCACCGGTCCATTCAAGGTCGTGGAGTACGTGAAGAGCGACCACGTCACGCTCGAGCGGAATGAGGACTACTGGGGCGAGAAGCCCAAGGTCAAGAAGATGACCGTTCGATTCCTGCCCGACGCGCAATCGCGGATCCAGGCCCTTCGCGCCGGTGAGGTGGACTTCGTCAAGGACGCGCCGCCGGATGCGGTGAAGTCCCTGCAGAAGGACGGCTACACGATCGTCTCGAGCAAGCCGGGTCGGAACCAGCTCATCTACCTGAACCGCAACAGCAAGGCGCCGCACGATCTGCTCGCGGACAAGGCCGTTCGTCAGGCCATCCAGCTCTCGGTGGACCGCAACGCGTACATCACGACGGTCTTCGACGGGGTCGCCGATCCGGGTCGCGCGATGGCGCCGATCTCGATCCTCGGCAAGTTCGCCAGCGTCGTGCCGGCGCCGACGTATGACCCGGCGAAGGCCAAGCAGGTCCTCGACGCGGCCGGCTGGACCGTCGGGGCCGGAGGGGTCCGCGAGAAGGCCGGCCGCAAGCTGAGCCTCGAGCTCATCGGGCAGGCCGAGATCACGTCGACCGCGTACGAGCTCTTGCAGTCACAGCTGAAGGCCGTCGGCATCGACATCGTCGTCAAGAAGTCCGCGGACACGCCGACGTACAGCAACTTCTACCGGAACGGCCAGTACGACATGGATCTCGAGGTGCCGAACCAGAACGACGCGAACCCCGCGTTCCTGCCGGTCCTCCGGATGTATTCGAAGAACGCCACCGCGGCGCCGTTCGCCCCGGGCGCGGCGTTCGATGCGCTCGCGGAGAAGTCCAACGCCGCGACCAGCACCGAGGCCGCGCAGGAGCCGGCGGCCCAGATGATGAACCTCCTCATCAATGAGGACTTCACGGTGGTGCCACTCGCGGGTCTGTACCGCATCTACGCGATGCGCAAGGGCGTCGGTCTCGGCGACCCGCATCCATCCACGACGAACCAGACCTGGTTCAGCCTCACGGTGTCGAAGTAGGGAAGCCGCCCGCCGCCCGCGCGTGAGCGCGTATGTCGCGCGGCGGCTTGCCCTGGCGGTGCCGACCCTCCTTGGGCTCATCGTCCTCGCGTTCACCCTCATCGTCGTCGCGCCCGGTGATCCGGCGGCCGAGCTTGCCCGGCGCCGCGCGCCATCCGGCGAGGCCACCGAGGAGGACGTCACGCGCGCGCGGATCGAGCTGCGCCTCGACCGTCCCTACCCGGAGCAGCTCGTCGAATGGGTCGCGCACGCCGCGACAGGCGATCTCGGTACCTCCTTCTCGACCCGGCGCCCGGTCACCGAGGAGCTCGCCGCACGGCTCCCGGTGACCGCGGAGCTCGGTGCGGCCGCGCTCGCGTTGACGGTGGTCGTCGCGGTGCCGCTCGGCGCGCTCGCCGCTGTGCGCCACCGCTCGCTCCTGGACCACGGCCTGCGCGTGGTCTCGCTGCTCGGGGCTTCGATCCCGGGCTTCTTCCTCGCGTACCTGCTGGTAGTGGTCTTCGCGACGATGCTCCATCTGCTGCCGGTCGCCGGGCGGCAGAGCTGGACCGGCATCGTGCTGCCCGCGATCACGCTCGCCGTCGGCCCTGCCGCGGTCCTCGCGCGGCTCGTTCGCGCGACGCTGCTCGAAGTCCTGGGCGAGGACTTCGTGCGAGCGGCCCGTTCGCGCGGATTCAGTGAGGTCCGTGTCGTCGTCGGACACGCCCTGCCCAACGCGCTCATCCCGATCCTGACCGTCACCGGATCCCTCGTCGGCCATCTGCTCGCGGGTGCCGTGATCGTCGAGACGATCTTCGCGTGGCCAGGCATCGGCAAGCTCGCAGTCGACGCGATCTTCCAGCGCGACTACACGATGCTCCAGGGTGTCGTTCTGTTCGTGGGCGGCGTCTTCGTCCTGGTCAACCTGGCCGTCGACCTCAGCTACGCGTTCGTAGACCCGCGTATCCGGATCGCCGGCCGGTGACCGTCACCGGTTCGATCCGGTCGCTCGACCGTACCGAGCGCGGCTTCGCCGCGCATTCGTTGCAGACGCTCGCGAGGGACCGGGCAGCCCTCGCCGGCGCGGGGGTCGTTATGGTCGCGCTCGTCATCGTGGCGGCGGCGCCGCTCCTTGCGCCCAGCCCGCCCGATCTCGTCGACGTCACATCCCGCTTCGCCGGATCCAGTGCCATGCATCCACTCGGTACGGACCAGCTTGGACGCGACAACCTGGCGCGGCTCCTCTACGGAGGCCAGCTGTCGCTCGCCACGGCGATCCTCACGACCGCCGCGATCACGGCGATCGGGATCATCGTTGGGACGATCACGGGCTACTACGGTGGCGTGGTCGACATGCTCGTGATGCGCGTCGTCGACGTCTTTCTGGCGCTGCCCCGCCTCGTCCTGGCCCTCGCCGTGACGGGCGTGCTCGGGCCGGGCCTCATCAATCTGATGATCGGCATCATCGCCGTCGGCTGGGCGGACTATTCCCGGCTCGTCCGGGGCGCCGTCCTGTCGATCCGCGAGCGTCCGTACGTCGAGAGCGCCCGCAGCGTCGGTGCCACGCCGGCGCGGGTCATGTTCAGGCACATCCTGCCGAACCTCCTCGGGCAGGTTCTCGTGCTCTCCACGCTCGATCTGGGAGCGATCCTGCTCACGCTCTCGGGCCTTTCGTTCCTCGGTCTCGGCGTGCGCCCTCCAACGCCCGAGTGGGGAACGATGCTGGCCGAGGGCAAGGCGTTCCTCGATCGGGCGCCGCAGCTGATGGTGCTGCCGGGTCTCGCGATCTCACTTGTCGTGCTGGGATTCAACCTCCTTGGCGACGGACTGCGGGACGCGCTCGATCCACGGACCCGCGAGCGTCGTTCGGAATGACCGCGGTCACGCGCTGGCGCGCGCTCGTGCGAGAGCGGCTCGGTGAGCTGCGCGCTGCGCGGACGGCGGCGGGCCTTGCTCCCGAGCTCTGGCACGCGGATCGCGCGAAGCGGTTCGCGCGCCGGGCGGGGATCGCCGGTCGAGATGACCCGCTCTTGGCCCGACTGCTCGCGGAACGCGCGGCGACATACCTGGACATCGGCGCCGGCACGGGCCGGCACTCGGTCGCGCTCGCCCGCGCACGACGGGATGTGCTGGCGGTCGAGCCGAGTCCCGGAATGCGCGCGCTGCTGCCCGCGATCCCGCGGTTGCGCGCCGTGGCGGAGGCCTGGCCGTGGGCCGATGCGCCGACCGTGGATGTCGCGTTCGCCGCGAATGTGCTCTTCCTGATCGAGGATCCGAAGCCATTCCTCAGCGGCATGACCCGGCACTCCGCCACGGCGGCGTTCCTCCAGCTCGCCGTCGTGAATTCCGACGCCGCGACCGATCCGCTGTGGCGCATGTTCCATGGCAGCCGCCTCGCGCCGAGCCCAACGTATCTCGATGCGGTCGACGTCCTCCGAGAGCTTGGCGAACGACCGGCGGTTCGCATCGCCGTCGGGCCGGCGGCGTCGCCGTGGCGGACGATCGCCGCGGCAGCGGACGACCTCGCTGAGACGGTCGCCGTACCCGACGAGCCACGTGCCCGGGCGGATCTCCGCGCTGCGCTCGCGAGCTGGCTCGTGCGCACCCCCGATGGCTTCAGCTCCCCGCTCGGGCCCCAGGCGATCGCGATCATCCGTTGGGCCGGTCGGGGCAGGAAATCCAGGGTGCGATAGCCTCGCCTGATGAAGATCGGTGTCTCAGGGAAGGGTGGGACAGGGAAGACGACCCTGTCGGCGACGCTCGCGCGTACGGTCGCGCGGAGTGGCCGCCGCGTGCTCGCGATCGACTGCGATTCGAACCCGAACCTCGCGCTGAGCCTCGGGATCGACCCGGCGATCTCGGCGGGCATGCGCCCGATGCCGCGGCGGGCCATGGACGGGACCCGCGATTGGGAGGATCTCATCCGCGAGTACGGGGTGGACGGACCGGACGATGTCCGCGTCGTGCTCGCCGCCCAGGTCGAGCGGGCCGGCGCCGGCTGAACGTGCGGCAATCATGCCACCGTGCGTGGCCTTCTCGCGGCACTGCCCGGAGACAGCGACAGCTGGACCGTCGTGGACATGGAAGCGGGCCTCGAGCACCTTACCCGCGCTGAAGGCACGCTCCGCTTCGTCGACCATCTCGTGGTCGTCATCGAGCCGTACGCCAAGGCGATCGAGACGGCGCGCCGGACCATCCCCATCGCGGCCGAGCTCGGGATCCCGCGGACGAGCGTGATCGCGAACAAGGTCCGTGACCAAGAGGAGCGCCGCATCGTCGAGCGCTTCTGCGCGGAGATGGCGACCGACCTCATCGCGGTCGTGCCCTACGACGAAGCCGTCCGAGCCGCCGACCGGGACGGCCTCGCTCCGATCGACCGGGCCCCCGGATCGCCGCTCATCCGCGCGGTGGATGACCTCGTGCGCGCGCTGGAGGCCGTCACCGCTCGGCCCTGAGCCCCGGCCCGGCGCTGCCAGCGCAACTGGCAGGTTGTCGAGCAACGCGCGCCGCGCCCGCCCGGTCGTCGGGCGTAGCATCCGCGCGTGGCGGTGCAAAGCGAGGTCTTGCTTCGGGTCAGCGCGGTCGCCAAACAGGCCGAGGTGCCGGCCCGCACTGTCAGGTTTTACGCCGACATCGGTCTGCTCCGACCGATCGTTCGTGGAAAGAACGGCTACCGGTTCTTCGGCGAGGATGCCGTCGAGCGCGTCCATCTCCTCCGGCGCGCGGTGCACCTCGGTCTCCCGCTCAAGGAGATCAAGGATGTGATGGACATCGCGGAGACCAGCGACTGCGCCGACGCCCATCGGGCCTTCGCCCAGGCGCTGCGGATCAGGATCGGCGCGATCGAGCAGCAGGTCCGCGAGCTCTCGTCGATGCGAGCGCAGCTCGTCGACCTCGCCGTCGAGAGCGATGCGGGTTGCACTGACGCGCTGTGCCTGTGCCGGACGCACCCGGCAACGAGAAGCGACGCATGAAGGTCGCCTTCTCGGGCAAGGGTGGCGCCGGCAAGACCACGATCGCGGCGACGCTCGCGCGCGTGTGGGCCCAGCAGGGCAGGCAGGTGTACGCGATCGACGGTGACCCCAATCCGAATCTGGGCGTCGCGCTCGGTATTCCGCGTGACGTGCTCGCTGCGGCTCCGACCGTCCCGAAGGACATCGTGAAGGACGTGTACGACGACGAGGGTGGGCAGCACATGAAGCTGAAGGTCCCGCTGTCGGAGCTCCGCGACCAGTTCGCGATCACCGGTCCCGATGGCGTGCACCTGATGTTCGTCACCGGTCTCGACCATGCGGGCCAAGGCTGACTGTGCAACGCTCACTCCGCCGTGCGCGGGGTCTCGAGCGCGCTGATGGATGACAGCAACGACATCTCGCTGCTGGACATGGAAGCGTCGATCGAGCACCTCGGCCGCGCGACGCCGCAGGGCGTTGATGTGCTGTTCGTGGTCGTCGAGCCGTACTACCGCGCGCTGGAGACGGCCAGCCGGATCGCGCCGCTCGCGCGAGACCTCAAGATCCCCCGGCTCATCACCATCGCCAACAAGGTGCGCGATGCCGAGGACGCCCGCGTGATCCGCGACTTCTGCAGGCTCCACGATCTGGAGCTCGGCCTCGAGCTCCAATACGACGAAGCCATCCGCGACGCCGACCGTCGAGGCAAGGCCCTCATCGACGCGGCGCCGAACGCGCCGACCGTGACCGCGGTCCGCGCGTTCGCGAAGACGCTCGAATGACCCTCAGCGAGACCGCCCCGCACGTCCGGTACGAGGGCCTCGTGGCCCCGGCCTACGAGCAGGCCGGCAACGTCGCCGGCGCCACGGCGGAACAGTGGGTGCGGTCCCAGGTCGACCCCATGCGCGGGGCCGCCACCCTGCTCCATGGTGCGTACGAACGGGTGCACGTCTTCTGGCTCGCGGGCATGAGCTGCGACGGCTGCAGCATCGCCGTCCTCGGCGCGACCGCGCCGGCCGTCGAGAGTCTCCTGACCGGATCGGTGCCCGGCGTGCCGCTCGTGCTGCTCCACCACACCGCGGTGCAGATCGAGTCCGGCGAAGCCTTCATGGAGCCCATGCGCCAGGCCGTTGCCGGGACGCTCGGAGAGCCGTACGTCGTGGTGTACGAGGGCTCGTGCGCCAACGAGGACAAGATCGACGGCGGCTATTGGTCCGCGATCGGCGAGGAGGTCGGCGCGGACGGCGGCAAGGTCCAGATCCCGTCGGCCGTCTGGCTCCGCCGGCTCGCCCCGAAGGCGGCGGCGGTGATCGCGATCGGAACCTGTGCGACCTGGGGTGGCATCCCCGCGGCGATCAACAACGTGACCGACTCGATGAGCGTCGCCGATTGGCTCGGTCCGCTGTATCGGAGCGCGCTCGGGCTGCCGGTCGTCAACATCCCGGGCTGCTCGCCCATCGGCGACAACTTCACCGAGACCGTCGCGGTGACGTTGCTGTTCCTGCAGGGCATCGGTCCTGCCCCCGAGCTCGATGAGCTGGGCCGGCCGCAGTGGCTGTTCGGCGAGACCGTTCACCGGGCCTGCACCCGCGCGGGCTATTACGAGGAAGGCACCTTTGCAAAGACGTTCGGCGACAAGGAATGTCTCGTCGAGATCGGGTGCTGGGGTCCGGTCGTCCAGTGCAACATCACGTCACGAGGGGCCATCAATCACATGGGTGGCTGCATGAACGTCGGCGGCGCCTGCATCGGGTGCACGATGCCGGGCTTCCCTGACAAGTTCACCCCGTTCTACAAGGCGCCACCCGGGACGGTCGTCTCGGGCACCGGCGCGCGGATCCTCGGATCGTTCGTGCGGCCGCTCCGGCTCATCACCCAGCGCAAGCTCAATCGCGAGGTCCGCTGGGACCGCGCCGGCGCCGGCCCGAGCGGCTGGGGCGCCGACCTCGGCCCCAGCACCACCTTCGACCGGGTGACCGACAAGTTCTACGAATTCCTCCGACACCGCGGCGCACACGGCACGACGAAGAAAGCAGGGTGATGCGGTGGATCTGAACATGACCGTACAGAGCTTCTGGTATCTGGTGCTCGCGCTCGGGCTCGTCGTCGTGCTGCTCGTCGCGGCGATGCTCATCACGATCATCGTCTCGGCGCGCAGGATCGATCGCACGGCCGGTGACATCTGGATCGTTGGCAAGCAGATCGCCGCCAACACGACGGTGCTCTGGCAGCTCACCAAGACCAATGAGACCGCGAGCGCCATCAAGGGCGTGGCCCTCGACATCGCGGCCGGCGCGGGCTCGATCGATGAGCGGCTGGCGAAGCTGCCCGCGGTGCTCGGGAAGGGCTAGCCCATGGACCCGATCACGCTCCTGTGGTGGTTGACCGGCATCTATCTGCTCGTGCTCGTGGTCGTGCTCGCGATCGCGACGATCTCCGTGGCCTTCTACTCCGTCCGCATCGCCCGAACGTTCGGCAAGATCGCCGCCGGGCTCACCGCGGCGCGTGGCCACACCGGGCCGCTCGCCGACAAGCTCAGTGCCGCGAACGCGGGACTCGGCGCGATCGCCGGATCGCTCTCGTCGGCCCGCGACCACCTGGTCGCCACCGACGCCGGGCTCGCGATCCTCACCGGCGACGACACCAAGCAGGTGGCCTGATGGACGACATCATCCACGTGTGGACGCTGACCCTCGTGATCGCATTCATCGCGACGATCCCGCTGCTTGCGATCGTGACGCGGTTCATCCGTCATGCGCGCGAGGTCGATCGCCTTGCGACCGTGACCCTGACGGCGGCGGCGGGGGTCGCCGGGAATACCGCCAACATCGTGCTGCTCGACAAGCTCCTGGAGAAGGCCGGTTCGATCGCGGGGACATCCGCGGCGATCGATGGCGTGGCCGCCAAGATCCACGCCGATGCCGGCGCCGTCGTCCAGACCTTGACCCGGGGGAGCGCCGGTGGACGCTGAGACGCTCGCGAAGCTCACGGCCGGCGCCTTCATCCTCCTCCTCGTGGTCGTCGCGCTCGGCGTCTACTACATCACCGAGGGGCTGCGCAGCATCAACAAGACGATGGCCAAGATCTCATGGGGCGTGCGCGCGATCGAAGGCGAGACCGACCTGATCACCTCGCAGGTGCCGCCGCTCATCGACACGTTCACGGTCATCGACGACGGGGCCAAGATCATCGCCGAGCGACTGTCCTCCGCGGAGCGGCATCTGGCCGCGGCCGGTGCGCTGCTCGGCGCCGGGAAGGAATAGCGACATGTGCTTCAAGAACCTTCCGATCGAGTTCGACGCCGAGGGCAAGGCGCATCTGCGGCCCGGCGTGCTGGACCCGTATGCCGTGACCAAGAGCGCCAACGCGCTCACCCAAGAGGAGAAGATCCGCTCGCTCATGGCCAAGAACGGCCATATCAAGGAAGTGAGCATCGACCCGGTCACGCGCGTGGCCGGCGCGCTCGCGTTCCACAGCGTCGTCGATATGCAGGAACGCAGGGTCGAAGACGCGCACTCGATGGCCACGCTGTTCCGTGGCTACGAGATCATCCTGCAGGGCCGCGATCCCCGAGACGCGATCTTCATCTCCAGCCGCGCGTGCGGCGTGTGTGGGGGCGTGCACTCGAACTGCTCGGCCGAGGCGATCGAGATGGCCCTCGGCGTCGTGCCCCCGCCGATGGGCATCGTCGTCCGTAACCTCGGCCAGGCCGCGGAGTTCCTGTACGACCATCCGCTGCATCTCTATCTGCTGTCCGGCCCGGACTACTCCGCCGCGGTCATGGGCCAGACGAATCCCGCGATCCTGAAGCGCGCCCAGACCTACAAAGCCCGCGGCGCTCAGACCCACGGGTACGCGACGATCGGCGACATCATGGAGGCGCTCAACCCGCTGACCGGCCGCCTGTATCTCGAAGCGCTCGAAGAGACACGCCGCGCGCGTGAGATGACCGTGCTGGTGTGGGCCAAGTACCCGCACCCCCAGACGATCGTCCCCGGAGGGATCAGCGCCACCGTCACGCTGCAGACGTTGAACGAGTACCAGATCCGTCTCGCCAATTTCATGGACTACTCGAAGAAGATGATCTGCATCTGGGACGATGTCTACGACTTCATCTACGAGGTCGAGCCGCGCTTCCACGATGTCGGCAAGCGTCCGATCAACCTCATCGACCTCGGCATCTGGGAGCACCACGAGGGCTACGACGCGGCCTACAAGAACGCGACGGCGTGGGGCGATCGCCGCTGGGCGACGCCGGGCGTGGTCATCGACGGGAAGCTCGTCACCACGAGCCTGCACAACATCAACGCTGGCCTCGAGGAGTTCATCGATCACAGCTACTACGAGGACTGGACGAAGGCCCCCCAGAAGTTCAAGACCGACGAACTCGGCAATCCGCTCTCGCCGTATCACATGTGGAACAAGCAGACCCTGCCGAAGCCCCAGGGCCGCAGCTGGCGCGAGAAGTACAGCTGGGCGACGTCTCCGCGCTGGGACCGGCAGGTGCTCGAGGCCGGGGCCTACGCGCGCATGTGGACCACCGCGTCATCGCAGAAGATCCCGAAGAATCCGTACATCGAGACCACCGGCACGAGCATGAAGATGGTGCTCCCCGCATCCCAGCTGCCCGAGATGAAGGTCGAGTGGGTGATCCCGCACGAGCTCAACGCCATCGAGCGCAACCGCGCCCGCGCGTACGCCCAGGCCTACACGACGCTCGTCGCGTTGAACAACCTGCTCGCGGCCTACGACCTCATGAAGCAGGGGAACACCGCCGTCAGCGCCGAGTTCACCATTCCGAAGGATCATCGGATGGGCGTCGGCTTCTGGGGCGCGGGTCGCGGCTTCCTGTCACATCATCTCGAGATGGAGAACGGCGCGCTCCTGAACTACCAGATCTGCACACCGTCCACGATCAACGCCTCGCCCCGCGATCCGTTCGGCCAGAACGGCCCGTACGAGGAGGCCGTGATGAACACGCCGATCACGGAGGAGTTCGCGAGCGAGGCCGAATTCAAGGGTGCGGACATCCTGCGGACGATCCGCAGCTTCGACCCGTGCATGCCCTGCACGACCCACGTGTACGCGGGCTCGCAGACGATCGTGCGCGAGGTCAACACCTGCGCCTGCATCCTGGAGGACGAAGGCGAGCCCGAGCCGGTCGGTGCTGACTAGTCCGCCGACGCCCCAGACCGCCACCCGCCGCGTGCTTGTCGCGGGGGTCGGATATCGGAACCTGCGTGATCTCTCCGCCGGCCCGCTCGCCGTCGAGCGATTCGGCCCGTCCACGGCGACGGTCGACGTCGAGGACCTGTCCTACGGACCGGTCGACGTGCTCTTCCTCCTGCAGCGGCGGGATCCCTATGCGGCGGCGGTCTTCATCGCGGCGGTCCAGCGCGGCCGGGTGCCCGGCACCGTCACCCGGCTCGACTGGATCGCGCCTCTGACCACGACGGACGCGCTGCAGGAGCGGGTGGCCGAGGCCGTCACCGGAGTGATCAGCATCGATAACCTGCTCGAGATCTGCGCGCACTTCGGCGCGCTCCCCCCGGAGGTCGTCCTCATCGAGATCGAGCCATCGGACGATGGCTGGGGCGAGGAACTGAGCGCGGCCGGCCGGGCGGCACTCGACTCCGCGGTCGCGCTCGCGCGGCTCGAGGTGCGGCGGGTGCAGGACGGATGAGCATCGAAGACCTCAAGGTCCGGGACGAGGTGCTCCAGGTGATGTTCTGGATGCTCGGAGAGAACATCGCGCACGAGGTCGATGCGGGCTACGTCGCGCGCTTCCTGGCGCTGCCGGAGGACGCTATCGCGAGCGCCCTCACGGTCCTGGCCCGCGAGCGCCTCGTGCTGCACGGTGGGGAGCCGGGACGCTTCCGATTGAGCGAAGACGGGATGCGCGAGGGCGGCCGGCGGTTCCAGGACGAGTTCCGCGACCTCACCAAGCAGGCCCACGGCGAGTGCGCGCCGGGATGCTGGTGCCACACGCCGGAGGGCGAGGGCAAGGAGTGCCCGAGCGTCACCAAGGCGAAGGCCGCGGCCCGTGGCTGAGCCCGACCTCGAGGCCGACCTCGCCCGATTGGAGCGGATCATCGGCAGCTTGGAGAACGAGCCCGATGACGCCGTGCGTGAGCGGGTCACCGAGCTGATCGAAAGCATCGATACGGTGCACCGTCAGCTCGTGTGGTCGGTCGGCCAGGCAGTGCATGCCGGTGCGCCCGAGCTCTTCGAGTCATTGCTCGAGGATCCGACCGCGAGCCTGCTCTTCGAGATGTACGGGCTGGTCGCGCCGTCGCGTAAGGCCCCCGAGGACACGCCCACGATGCTGATGGGACTGTCCGACCTCGAGGCCACGATCCCGGCTCCGTTCAGCTGGTTCAGAGCGGCCGCGAGCGATGAGCTGCGCACGGGGATGCTGCTCGCGCGTGATGTCGAAGGCGAGCGGATCTTGCTCGTGCGGCTGGCCGATGGGGTGCACGCGTACGTCGACCAATGTCCCGGGTCCCCACTCACGTTGAACGCGGGGCTCGTTCGCGACGGCGTGCTGCTCTGTCCATGGCACGACTGCCGGTTCGACCTCGGGACCGGTCGCCGCCTGGATCGCGACGGTGCGGGCCTCGAGCTGCTCCAGATCGCCGAAGCGGCTGACGAGATCAAGATCGGCATGCGCTCAAAGCGGCACGCCGCATGAGGAGCCTCATCGTCGGATTCGGCAACCCGCTCCGCGGCGACGACGGCGTGGGGCTCGCGGCCCTGCGTGCGCTGGAAGCCGGCCCGCTCCCGGACGGCGTCCACTGCGCCGACGTCGGGATCGGGGGCATGGCCCTCGTGCACGAGCTCCAGGCCGGGTGGGACCGGCTGGTGATCATCGACGCCGTCCAGCGCGGGGGGATGGCCGGCACGATCTACGTGCTCTCGCCCACGCTCCCGGATCTCGCGGGCCTCGGTGTTGACGCCAAGCGCGAGCTGCTCGTCGACGCGCACATGGCCGAGCCGTACAGCGCGATGGTCCTGGCCGATGCGCTCGGCGTGCTCCCGCGCGAGATCCACGTGGTCGGGGTCGAGGCTCCGAACACCGAGGAGCTCACCCTCGAGCTCAGCGCAGCCGTGCAGCGCGCCGTACCGCAGGCCGCGCGCCGGGCCCTCGAGCTCGCGACCGCTACGGTGGCCGTCTGATGTGCCAGGGGATCCCGCGCTCCGTGCTCGAGGTCGCGCCGGGCCGGCTCCGTGTCGCCGTCGATGGCGCGTCCCGCTGGATGGCCGCCGCGGAACACCTGACTCGCGAGGTCCAGCCGGGCAGCTACGTGATCGTGTACGCCGGCGTCGCGATCGAAGCCGTGAGCCGCGCCGAGGCCGAGGAGCAGCTGCGGTTCCTCGCGGACCTCGAGGCCCAGTTCCCCGACACCGACTTTCCGGAGCCGTCCGCCTGACCCTGCTCGAGCCGCGCTCGGCCATCGCGGGGACGACGCGGTTCGTCCGCTACGCGTTCATGCCGAACCGGCTGCAGTACTGCGGCGGCGATGACAATCGCACCATCCTCGACTATGCCGTCGCGGACGTGCGCGAGCCGCCGCTCGATCGCATGCTGCGAAAGTTCACCGGAGCCCTGCCGTATCTGCAGCTCATCGCGCGCGGGAACGACATCAGCGATCCCTTCGACGAACGGGTCGTCGAGGCGTACTGGATCGGCAACGACCTGCTCGAGCGCGTCGAAGCCCGCGAGCTGTACGACCACCTGAAGGACCGCTATCGGCGCGAGCTGTCACCGCGGGTGATGGACCGGGTGCTCGCGAAGGCGCCCGCCGGCGCTCGGCCCCACCACAGCTTCCACGTCTTCGACGTGTGGCGGCAGACGGAACGCGGTCGCGCCGACGTCCTCGCCACGATCGACTCGTGCCGCATCAGCTGGGGCCGGGTCACCGCCGTCGAGCCCGGCGAGCTCGTCGTCGATCGCGCGCCGATCGTGCTGCACGAGGGCGGCCTGGCCCTCGGCCAGGCCCGCCCGGAGCGCGTGACGCGCATGCTCGACGGCAGCGGGTTCGTCGCCTCGGCCGAGATCGGCGATGTCGTGTCGATCCACTGGAGCTGGGCCTGCGAGGTCCTCGAGCC
The DNA here is from genome assembly GCA_030948585.1 of Chloroflexota bacterium. Classification (GTDB taxonomy): domain Bacteria; phylum Chloroflexota; class Limnocylindria; order P2-11E; family P2-11E; genus UBA4735. The sequence continues at coordinate 1,616 of JALZAB010000097.1, read as the reverse complement.
CGCGCAGGCCGCGAGCCTCGAGCGGTACACGACCCACCATCTGCGCCTCGCGAGCCAGACGCTCTAGTGTTCGGCGCGATGGATCGGCGTCAGATCGGCATCGGTCTCGGCTTCGCGGCCGCGCTCATCAGCGGGGTGTCGGTATGGGTGAACGCGATGGCCCTGAAGGCGTTCGGCGACGCGGTGCTCTACACGACCGTGAAGAACCTCATCGCGGCTGCGCTCTTGATCGTGATCGCGGCCGCGCTCAGCACGCGCGCATCGCCTCACGGCCTGCGCCGACCCCGCGGCTGGGGTCAGCTGCTCGGCCTCGCCTTCGTCAGCGTGATCGGCGGTGGCGTCGCCTTCGTCCTGTTCTTCGAGGGCCTTGCCCGCACGACCGCGGCGACCGCGGGCTTCATCCAGAAGACGCTCGTGATCTGGGTCGCGATCCTCGCCATCACGTTCCTGCGCGAGCGCCTCGGCCGCACGCACGTCGCCGCGATCGCGCTGCTCGTGACGGGTCAGCTCGTGGCATCGGGGGGCGCGGTCGTACCGGCCCCCGGGACCGGAGAGTCGCTCATCCTTGCGGCGACCCTGCTGTGGGCGATCGAGGTTGTGATCGCCAAGTGGCTGCTCGCCGGACTCTCACCGCTCACGGTCGCGTCCGCTCGGATGGGCATCGGATCCATCGCGCTCGTCGCCTTCTCCCTCGCGAGCGGCCACTGGGCGCTGCTCGGAACTCTCAGCGGCAGTCAGTGGGCCTGGGTCGCCCTGACGGGACTGATCCTCACCGCCTATGTGGCGACGTGGCTGTCCGCGTTGGCCCGGGCGCACGCGACCGACGTGACGGCCGCGCTGGTCTGCGGCGCGATCGTGACCGCAGTCCTGAACGCCGGCGCGCAACCGGCCGCGCTCGCCCCGTCCGCCGTCGGGCTCGTACTGATCACCCTGGGCGGCGTCGCGTTGGCCACCTTCGCGAGCCGTTCGCCGGCGCACCCGAGGCGCACCGCGGCGTAGCCGCTCGTTGATCTCCGCGCGCTCGGCCGTTCTACTCGGCCTGGGTACCCACGAACTTGAGCTCGAGCCTGATGTCGTCGGACACCGACACGACCTGCGTGACCGCCGCCTGCGGCTTCTCGACGCCGAAGTCGGCCCAATGGATGAGCGTCGTCGCGGTGCCGGTCAGGTCGCGTCCGGTGCGCGTCACGTTCGCTTTCCAGCTCGCGGGCTTCGAGACGCCGTGCACGGTGAGCGTGCCGTCGAGCGTGACGTCCCACGTTCCATTCGCCGGGAGCGGCGATGGCAGCCCGGTGGCTTGCTGCGGGACGAACGTCGCGGTCGTGAACCTGTTCGTCTCGATCCCGAACAGCTGGATCCACTTGTCGCGCAGGGCCTGATCGCTCGAGAGGCGCGTCGTGTCGACGACGAGTTTCGAATCCGGCGCGAAGGAACCGTCGGCGTTGAGCGTCAGCGTCCCGTCCACGCCGTTCGAGGTCAGGACGGCATCGGTATTCACCAGATTCGCGGCCAGATGCTCCTCGACCTTCACCGTCGCGAGGCTCTTGAACGCCGTCGCGGTGAAGCGGATCGCGCCTGCGGGAACGGCCGCGCTCGGACTCCCCGCAGCTGAGGTC
>JALZAB010000072.1 GCA_030948585.1 Chloroflexota bacterium | reverse complement strand
GCGAGCGTCGAGTCGTAGAAGCGATCGACGATGACGATCGTCCCCTTCTCAAGTGCAGGACGGATCACGTCGCGCACGAGCTGCGCGCGCGCCGTGCTGTACAGGAGCGCCTGCGCGTTCGGCGCGAGGGGGATGTCCTGGGCATGCAACACGATGTCCCGGACGCGGTCGCCGACCGGCGTGCTCCCCGGCTCGCGCACCGACACCACATCGCGACCATCCGCGATCAGCCGATCCGCGAGCCGCTTCGCCTGGACGGACTTGCCCGAGGCTTCCCCGCCCTCGAAGGAGAGGAAGAGGCCGTTCACCTATAGATCTGGACGCGCCGATACGGCTCGTGGCCGGTGCTGCGCGAGCTGAGGTTCGCGCGCTCGACGAGCTCGTGCTGCATCTTCCGCACGTACGCGTTCTGCGGCTCGAGCTCGACCTCGTCCCGCGCGCCGTTCGTGACCGCGTCGATGGCCTCGCGCGTTTCCTCGAGCGCGACGTCCTCCGGGCCGCGCCGGAGCTCAAACACGCTCGTGAGCGCGCCCGCGATCTGGGAGGTCGAGTTGCTGCGCGCGACGTAGATCGGCACGCCGTTGGACTCCGCGTTCCGGAGGCGCGGCGTCTTGCGCCGGTAATAGTTCTTCAGCGTGATGACCACGTCCGCGTCCTCCGGCTCGCGAACGACGGCGACCGGCAGGTTCAACCCGCGGGCCGCCTCTTCGAGCCGCGACCACGAGATCCCGAACGGGTACACCTTCACCGTTTCGCGGATATCGCGCGTCGGCATGCGCGGCGTGCTGCGATGCTCGACGGCCTCCGCCGGCTCGCGAGAGGCCCTCGCGTCGGAGACGGTGACGGTGCCGGCAATGTCACGCTCGCGCAGCTGCGGCGCGACGGGCATCCCAAGGAGGATCGCGTCGACCGTCTGCGCCACGTCCTGATAGAGCGACACCTTCTGATACGCCTGGATCTCCACGAGCACCTGGAACGTGGGCGGCGCTTTGCGCTCGAGCACCGACTTCTGCGTCCCGCGGCGGCGGGCCTCCTCGTCTCCCAACGTGACGGTCTGGATGCCGCCGATGAGATCCGACAGCGTGGGATTCAGCATGAGGTTCTCGAGCGTGTTGCCGTGCGCGGTCGCGACGAGCTGCACACCACGCTCGGCGATCGTGCGGGCGGCTTGCGCCTCCTGTTCCGTGCCGATCTCGTCGATGACGATCACTTCGGGCATGTGGTTCTCGACCGCTTCGATCATCACGGCGTGCTGCAGGCTCGGTGTCGCGACCTGCATCCGCCGGGCGCGGCCGATGCCCGGGTGCGGGATGTCGCCATCGCCGGCGATCTCGTTCGAGGTGTCGACGACGACGACGCGCTTCTTCAGATCATCGGCGAGCACGCGCGCCACCTCGCGCAGGAGGGTCGTCTTGCCGACGCCGGGCCGGCCGAGTAGGAGGATGCTCTTCCCCGCCTCGACGACGTCCCGGATGATCTCCATGGTCCCGTACATCGCGCGGCCGACGCGGAGCGTGAGGCCGACGACCTTGCCGGCCCGGTTTCGCAGCGCGCTGATGCGATGGAGCGTGCGCTCAATGCCAGCCCGGTTATCGCCGCCGAACTGGCCGATCCGCGAGATGACGTACGCCAGATCTTCGGCCGTCACCTCACGATGGGAGAGCTGCTCCTCGCGCCCCGCGAACCGGGCTTCCGGGATGCGGCCGAGGTCCATCACGATCTCGAGCAGGCCGTTCAGATCCTCGAGGGCCCGGACCCGCTGACCGAGGTCGGGCGGAAGGGCGTCGAGGATCGCGTCAAGGTCATCGCGCTCGGTCGTCATCTCACCACCGCCGGGGCCAACGCCGGCTCTTCGATGCGAACGGCCAGTTCCTTCACAAAGAGCATAGCCGTGGCCACCTCGCGAAAACCTTCTGATAGCAGCGCCCGGGCGACGTGATCCTCGTACGACCGCACCGGCGACGTGATCGCGCGGCCGGCCGGAAGCTCGAGAGTCGTAGCGCGGATGACCTCGCGCGCGAGCTCGATGTCGCCGTCGACCGATCGCGCTTTCACGACGTGCGGGTGCGAGTCGAGACCGCGGAAGCTCACCCCAAAGGCACCGACCCGCGGCTCACCGCCGACCACGACGGCGTGCTCGCGGCGCATCGCGAGCGGATTGCCACTGATGAGGAACGGTGGATCGAACGCGCCCGCCCGGCGCCCGATATCGAAGTCCTCGACCGTGAGCTGCTCCGCACGCTGGACCGCGTGCGGCGTGGTCGCCACGTAGAACCGGAACAGGTCGTGCGCGTCGCGGCGGCGCGCGTAGTGGCCGTCGAGCGAGCGCGCCGGCGCGCGGAGCGGTGCGCGGGGGGCCGCGAACCATGTCTCGCGCGTGTAGGAGTAGAAGCCCGCCTGGAAGAACGTCTCGCGGGCGCGCGCGGTGCCCGAGGCCGGTGCGCTCGCGACCGCGTCGGCGACCGCGCCGAACAGCCGGAGCTGTCCGTGCTGCGCGGCGGACGCCGAGATGTGGGACAACAGCTTGAAGGAGCCTTCGGCGCCGCTCGGATCGGGGACCGCGGCCAGGGCGAGGACCACCCACTCCGGCCGGCGCCCGCTGTAGATGAGGGCCACGGCGCAGAGCCGCCCGCGGTACTCCTCGAGGTACAGACGCAGCCGGCCGCGGAGACCGATCGTCCCAGGGAGGAGCTTGCGCCACCCGGCGAGCGCGCTCGAGACGAGCGGCTGCGGCAGCACGGCGCCAAGGATGGCATCGGGCTCTCGGCTCGCCTGCGAGAGAAACCGCGTCACGCGCGGCAGGTCGGTCGGCATCGCGGCGCGGACGGGCACCGGCTAGTGCCGGCCGAGCTTCAGGAAGTAGTCGTGGAAGCGGCCGTCGTGCGTGAGCTCCGGATGGAACGAGGTCGCCAGGAGGTTGTCCTGGCGCGCCGCCACGATCGTGCCGTCGGCAAGCCGAGACACGACCTCAACACCGTCGCCGACGGCTTCGATGAGCGGTGCGCGGATGAACACCGCATGGAACGGATCGGCGCCGAGCGCCGGCACATCGAGGTCCGCTTCAAAGGAGTCGAGCTGCCGGCCGAAGGCGTTGCGGCGCACGGTGATATCCATCAGTTCGGCGAGTGGGTGCGGGTGGCCCGGGACGTCGCGGGCGATGAAGATCGCGCCGGCGCAGGTGCCCCAGACCGCCATGCCATCAGCGACGCGCTCCTTCAGCTTCGGGATGAAGCCGTAATGGAGGGCGAGCTTGCCGATCGTCGTGCTCTCGCCCCCGGGGATGACGAGCGCGTCGATGTCATCGAGCTGCTCGGGACGACGGACGTCGACCGCGTCGGTCCCGAGTCGTTGGAAGGTGTCGATGTGCTCGCGGAAGTCGCCCTGCAGGCCAAGGACGCCCGCGCGAGCTAAGCGGTCACCAACCCCGGACGGCAAGGCGTTCGCCCGCGGCGAGCGTCTCGAGCGCGATCCCGCGCATCGCCTGGCCGAGGCCGCGCGAGACGTCCGCGATGAGCTTGGGGTCGGTGAAGTGGGTCGTGGCTTCGACAATGGCCTTCGCCCGGCGGAGCTGGTCCTTCGGGTCCTCGGACGCTTTGAAGATCCCGCTACCGACGAAGTTGCCCTCGGCCCCGAGTTGCATCATCAGCGCGGCGTCCGCGGGCGTCGCGATGCCGCCGGCGCAGAACAGCACGACCGGGAGCCGCTTGGCCTTGGCGACGTCGCGCACGAGCTCCAGCGGAACGCGGAACTCGGCGGCCTTCTCTCGGAGCTGGGACTCGTCAAGATCGGCGAGGGCTTCGATGCCACCCGTGATCTCTCGGATGTGCCGCACCGCCTCGACGATGTTCCCCGTGCCGGCCTCGCCCTTGCTGCGGATCATCGCCGCACCCTCGTTGATGCGCCGGAGCGCTTCGCCAAGGTCGCGCGCGCCACACACGAAGGGCACGTCGAACTTGCGCTTGTCGATGTGGAACTTCTCGTCGGCCGGGGTAAGGACCTCGCTTTCGTCGACGTAGTCGACGCCGATGGCCTGCAGCACCTGCGCCTCGACGAAGTGGCCGATGCGGGCCTTCGCCATCACCGGGATCGTGACGGTGTCCATGATCTCGCCGATGAGCTGCGGATCGCTCATTCGCGCGACGCCGCCCTCTTTGCGGATGTCGGATGGCACCCGTTCCAGGGCCATCACCGCGACGGCGCCCGACTCTTCTGCGATCTTCGCGTGCTCGACGGTGACCACGTCCATGATCACGCCGCCCTTGAGCATCTGGGCGAGGCCCGATTTCACGGTCCAGGTGGCCGTGGAGGTGTCGCCGTGGTGGCCGTTGCCGTTGTTCTTCACCGAACGACAATCGTACCGCCCCACCCCTAAAATCGGAACATGGGCGTGGTAGACGCGAACGTCCTCGTGCTCAACCTGGACTACCAGCCGTTGAACGTATGCAACGTGCGCCGCGCGGTGGTCCTGTTGGACAAGCAGAAGGCCGTTGTCATCGAGCAGAACGGGCACATCGTGACGAGCGAGCGAAGATCGATCGTCACGCCCTCGGTCATCCGTCTCGCGTATCACATCAAGCGACCCCGACCCGTCCTCAAGATGACCCGCAAGGAAGTCCTCGTCCGCGATGACCACACCTGCCAGTACTGCGGCAAGCGCGGTCACGATCTGACCCTCGACCACGTGATCCCCCGCCATCGTGGCGGGCAGCACACCTGGGAGAACGTCGTGGCCGCGTGCAAGGGCTGCAACCACAGGAAGGGCGGGCGCACCCTGCAGGAGTCCCACATGGCGCTCGCCCGCCCGCCGTTCCGCCCACCGTCGACGCCCAGCTATCTCTTCTCCAGCTACATCCGGGCTGGCGAGCGAAAGTGGTTCAAGTTCCTCGGCGTCGAAGACTCCGCGGCCGCGTCCTAGCCCGCTCGCTGGCATCGACCGTGCGCTGTCGGATCGTCACATGAGAGTGCTGTTCACGAAGCGCGGCTACTCGCCCGTCGGCGGATCCGAGAGCCTCGCCTATCAGTTCGCCACGCGCCTCGCGGCGCGCGGCCACGACGTCCGCGTCGTGTGCGCATGGCCGACCGAGAAGGAGGAGGCCGCGTATCGCGGCGCGTCTTTCAGTCCGGTGGTCCGAGACGATCATCGGATCTTCATGGACCAGGGGGTCGAGGTGGTCCAGGTGAAGCCGCGGGGCGGCATCCTCGGCATGGCCGCCGACGCCACGACGCTCGTCGACCTGATGCGCGGCGATCTGCTCGAGCGCTTCGCGGAGGATCGCGAGCTCATCCACAACGTCGGTCGCGAGTACCTCGACTCCAGCATCGACGTGGCGGAGGAGCTCGGCCTGCCGCTCGTGCTGACGCCGCTCGCGCACCCGGATCAGTTCCACGGCGGCGACGCGGCCGCTGACTTCGTGCGGTACCGCCGGGCCAGCGCGATCACGACGATGACGGATTGGGAGCGCGACTGGTACGCCGCCCACGCGATCGATCCGGCGCGAGTGGTGACGACGGGCATGGGGCCGAACGCGAGCGCCACCGGCGATGCCGCGGGGTTCCGCGCGCGGCACCACATCCCGGCCGATGCTCCGATGGTCCTCTACGTCGGACGCAAGGAGCGCTACAAGGGCTACATCCAGGTGCTCGACGCAACGGAGCTCGTGTGGCGCACCCATCCCGACACGAGATTCGTCTTCATCGGCCTGCCGGGCTTCTACTCGACGTTCTTCGATGACTTCCAGCGCTACGCGGACGACCGGGTGCTGCACATCGAGAACGCGTCCGCGCCGGACAAAGACGCCGCGCTCGAAGCGTGCTCGCTCTTCGCGATGCCCTCCCGGCACGAGACCTTCGGCCTCGGCTACCTGGAGGCCTGGCTGCACGGAAAACCCGTCATCGGCGGCGATATCCCGGCGCTGCGTGACGTGATCGCGGACGGCAGCGACGGGATCCTCGTGCGGCAGCGAGCCGATGAGGTGGCCCGCGCGATCCTCCGGCTGCTCGATGACCCGACGACGGCTCGGGCGATGGGCGAGCGCGGGCGCGCGAAGGTGGCCGAGCGCTGGAGCTGGGATGCGGTGATGGATCGCGTCGAAGCGGCCCACGCGATCGCCGCGGGGACCGAGAAGGCCACGACGGCCGCCTAGGCTCCGCGCGTGCGCGTGGTGATCGCAAAGAAGCTCCTCTCGACGGTCGGCGGCTCCGAGGCGCAGGCCCGCGCGCTCGGCGCGGCGCTCCGGGATCGCGGGCACGACGTGACGCTCGTGGGCCTGCGGCCGGCGCATCGGCGGCCCGGCATCCCCAGCCGCGTCTACGACGCGCCGGCCGGCGACGTCACGGTGGAGGAGGCCGGACTCAGGTACTGGTTCATCGCCAGTCCCGCCGCGTGGGTCGAAGGCACGCTCCCCGTGTCGCTCGTCGGCCCGGGGCGCCTCGCACCAGCGCTCGCCGGCGCCGACATCGTCCACTGCCTCGCACGTGAGTGGGCCGGACCGTACGAGCGAGCGGCACGCGCGACCGGCGCGGCGTTCGTGGAAACACCGCTCGTTCACCCCGGCCAGCCGTTCTCTGGAGATCGCTCGAGCGACCTCAGGCGCTACCGGCGCGACGACGCGGTCATCGGGCTGACGGAGTGGGAGGCGGAGTGGTATCGCGCACGCGGCGCAAGGCGCTCCTTCGCCACCGGTGTCGGACCGATCATGACGACAGCGATCGCGGAGCGCGGACCGGAGCCCGCGACGATCCTGTTCGTCGGCCGGAAGGAGCGCTACAAGGGATATGACGCCCTGCGTGCCGCCGGGCCACTCGTATGGCGCGAGCGCCCGGACGCACGGTTCGTGGTGATCGGCCAGCGCCGCTTCCTCGGCCCGGCGCCGTTGCCGGATGCGCGGTGGTCCGAGCCAGGCGTCGTGAGCGAGGCCGCCAAGGCCGACGCATACGCGCGATGCACGATGTTCGCGATGCCTTCTCAGCACGAGACGTTCGGACACACCTACCTCGAGGCGTGGTGCGCGAGCCGGCCGGTCATCGCGGGCGACATCGCGCCATTGCGCGAAGTCGTGCGGGAGGGCGTCGATGGCCTGCACGCGAGCACGGAGCCGCGCGCCATCGCCGATGCGATCCTCGCGCTGCTCGCCAATCCCGCGCGCGCGGCAGCGATGGGGGCCAGCGGGCGAGAGCGCGTTCGCGAGCGCTACACCTGGCCCGCCATCGCGGCGCGGACCGAAGCCGCCTACATCGCAGCCCGCGGCTAGCATGACGAGATGCGGGGAGTCATCGGCCAGCGCGCGATGCTCGATCGGCTGGGCGCGCGCGCGGCGCGCAACGACGTCGCGCACGCGTATGGGCTCTTTGGTCCGCGCTCGATCGGCAAGCGCACCGTGGCCATCCGCCTCGCCCAGACGCTCAACTGCGTGAACCCGAAACGGCCCTCAGGCGGGTGCGGTACCTGCGTCAGCTGCCTGAAGACGGAGCGCGGCGGGCATCCCGACGTGGTGCTCATCGAGCGTGACGTCGCGAGCAAGACCAAGATCGAGATCGAGGCGGTCCGGTCGATGCAGCAGCACCTCGCGCTGCGCCCGCTGGAGGGCCGCGCCCAGGTCGTCATCATCGACGACGCGGC
>JALZAB010000059.1 GCA_030948585.1 Chloroflexota bacterium | reverse complement strand
GCACGCTCGAATGCATCAGCAACATCGTGGGCGGCAGCCTCATCTCGACCGCCGTCTTTAAGGGCGTGCCGCTTCGTGATCTGCTTGAGCGGGCTGGGATCCCAGCCGGGACGCACGAGATCCGCTTCAGCTCGTCCGACGGCTACACCGAAAGCATCCCGCTGGACAGCGCGATGGACCCCACGACGATCGTTGCGTACCTCATCAACGACGAGCCGCTGCCGAAAGCCCACGGGTTCCCGGCGCGGCTCCTCATGTCGGGGCATTACGGGGTGAAGAATCCGAAGTGGCTCACGAAGGTCGAGCCGATCGCCCAGCCATACAACGGCTACTGGCCGCAGCGCGGCTGGAACAAGGACGCGTTCGTGCTCACGTTCTCGCGGCTCGATACCCCGCAGGAGCAAGACGTCGTTCCCGCTGACAAGCCGTTCCAGATCATCCGTGGCGTCGCCTTTGCTGGGGCGCGCGGCATCAGCAAGGTCGAGATCAGCTTCGACGGCGGCAAGACCTGGGAGAGCACGACGCTGCGCACGATCCTGCCGAAGGACAACTGGACGCCGTTCACGCACACCTGGCAGTTGCCGACGCCCGGGAAGCACGACGTCGTCGTGCGGGCCACCGACGGCGACGGCCTGCTCCAGGACGCCAAGGCGCGCGACTCGTTCCCGGATGGGGCCACCGGGTATCACCACACCGTCATCACCGTCGCGTGAGCCGGGCGCACATCCAGCCATTCGCCCTCGAACGCTGGTTCGCGGCACACGCCGGCGGCCACCAGATCGACCTCACGAGCTCAGGCGCTCCAGCGCGGTCGCTGCGCGATCTGCTCGCACTTGCCGCGCCCGAGGACCGTGCTGCCTTCGACGAGGTTTCGCTGGGGTACGGCCCGCCCGATGGCTCGTCGTCACTTCGCGCTGTCATCGCCGGCCGAACGTCGTTCGCGATGGCCGACGAGGTCACCGTGACCTGCGGCGCAATCGAGGCGCTCCGGCTCGCGGTGGACGCGCTTGTGGCCGATGGTGACGAGGTCATCGTGCAAGAGCCGATGTATGGCGCAGTCGCCGGCCTCGCGCGCGCCCGGGGCGCGACGGTCGTGGGCTGGCCGCTGCTTGGCGAGCCCGGCATCATCGGCTCGCTCGATGATCTTGCGGCCCGCATCGGCCCGAAGACGACGCTCGTCGCGATCACCCAGCCGAACAGCCCGACCGGCAGCGTCCTCACCGACAGCGAGCTCGATCAGCTGGTGAGGCTGCTGGCGCCGCGCGGCATCTGGCTCCTGTCCGACGAGGTCTATCGGGATCTCGCACTTGCACCTGAGGTCGTCGTTCCATCGGCCGGCGGGCGCTACGACCGGGCGCTCGTCGTCGGCGACGTGGCGAAGCCGTTCGGCCTCGGCGGTCTGCGCATCGGCTGGCTCATCGTCTGCGACGCCGAAGCCAGGGCCCGCATCGCCTTGGGCCGCGATTACACGACCCTCTCGCCGCCGACCCCGTCGGCGCTGCTCGCTGACATCGCGCTCCGCCATGCGGACGAGCTCGTCGCGCGGCCGCTCCAGAGCGCGCGCATGAACCTCGAGCGCCTGCGAGATGCGACCGGTCGCCGCTCAGCGCTCACGCTCGAGCCTCCTATTGCCGGGGTCACCGCGTTCCCACGCATCGCCGGTGCCGACCGCATCCAGCGACAACTTGCGGAGCGCGGGGTCCTGGTCGTGCCCGGCTCGCTGTTCGGTCGCACCGACCGCCTGCGGATCGGCCTCGCCGGACCCGCCGACGAGTTCGCGATCGGTCTCGCCCAGCTCGAGACGTTCTGTTGAAGCGCCGCACGCTTGTGATCCTGGCAACGTTGCTCGCGCTGGGAGCGGCGGCGGTCCCGCTCGTCGCGTTCGTGATCGTGCCGCAGTTCGTCCGCTCCACGCTCGTGGAGACGCCGGCGGAAAGCGGTGCGGTGACCGTGCGGAGCGGCGAGCTCGTGAAGATCTCCATCGCTGACTACGGGACGGGCACCGTCCGCATCGTGCGGACCGGCACCACCCAGGCCCTGCGTTTCGAGAGCGTCGACATCGCCGGTGCGCCCGATGTGTACGTCTATCTATCGGACAAGACCGACGGTACCCCCGGTTCGTTCATCGACCTCGGTCGCCTGAAGGCCACGAACGGTACGTTCAGCTACGCCATCCCGGCAGGCGTCGACCCGGCCGCCATACGATCGGTCGTGCTGTGGTGTCGCCAATTCTCCGTGACCATCACCTACGCGAATTTTCGCTGACGGCTCAACAGAGGTGCGCTCGTGGTCTCACAAGAACCCTCGAGCGCGGTTCGATTCCCGCTGACGGGAGGCCGCCGGCCACGCGGTGGGATCGTGCGTGATGTGAAGGCCCGCGCCGCGGGGGTCGTCGCGGTCGCCGAGGCGTTCTTCGCCGTCGGTCTAGGGGCGGTCGCGATCGCGGCGTCTGATCTCGCCGGCCAAGGGGTCGCTCGATGGAAGGAGGAGCACGACGTGCAGGTCGGTGATCGGATCGAGCTGCGCCGCGCGGCGTCGGTCGCCCGATACGTCCGCACGCCGGCGATGGGACCGTTCCTGTCCCTGCTCCGCAAGAAGATCCTCAACGAAGACGGCAGACCAGTCTGATGGCGCGCGACACTTCCGCGGCGCTGGCGGCGATCCGAGCGAGGACGAAGGCCACGCCCCTCGTGGCCATCGTCCTGGGCTCCGGGCTCGGCGCGTTGGCCGATGAGGTCGCGAACGCGGCCCGCATCGCGTACGCGGACATTCCGGGCTGGGAGAGCAGTACCGCGCCGGGTCATGCCGGCGAGCTCGTAGTGGGCACGCTCGGCGGAAGGCCGGCCGCGGTCATGAAGGGGCGCCTCCACTACTACGAGGGCTACGACATGGACGCGGTCGCGTTCCCGATCCGGGTATTCAAGGCCTGGGGCATCGAGACGGTCATCCTGACGAACGCCTGCGGCGGACTGAACCCGGCGTTCAAGGCGGGAGACCTGATGCTCATTTCCGATCACATCAACTCCATGCCGGCGAACCCGCTGCGTGGCGCGAACGATGAGGCCCTCGGACCACGCTTCCCGGACATGGTCGGCACCTACACCGATGAGCTGCGCGCGATCGCGAAGAGCGTGGACTCCGACCTTCGCGAGGGCATCTACGTCGCGGTGTCCGGCCCGAACTTCGAGACCCCCGCGGAGCTGCGGATGTTGCGCGGGTTCGGCGCGGACGCCGTCGGGATGAGCACGGTGCCCGAGGTCATCGCCGCCCGGCATCTGGGCCTGCGGGTCCTCGCGATCGCGACGGTCACGGACATGGCGACCGGGATCCCCGGTCAGATCGAGCATGTCACCGGCGAACAGGTCCTCGAGGTGGCGAACCGCGCTGGGGCCCGGCTCGGGGCCCTCGTGAAGGGCGTGGTCGCGAAGCTCTGATGCGCACGGTCGCGCTCATCGCAGCCTGAGCACGAGCGCGCTGAACCATTGCTTTTCCGACGCAATGGTCATCTACACCATTGCTCTGGCTGATGCGGCCTCCCATCGGCGGGAGATCCGAATTCTCGGCGCGAATTGGCTAGAATCGAGTTTCTCGCCGAGGTAGCTCAGCTGGTAGAGCAATGGACTGAAGAACCGCCGCCGCGCGGATTTGGGAAATGGCTCGACAACTCGCGGCTGATACCGATGTTCGGCGTCAAAGAGCAATGGGTTCAGCGATCAATAGTCTTGGAGTGCGGCGGGCAGGTCGCACTCGTCGCCGATACCGCGCGATGGCCATGACCGCGCCTGGTTAGAGGCCCGTGCGCTTCGGCCGGTAACCCGCCTGCTCAAGTTCCGTGTACAGCTTCCCCGCGACCTCGCCGACGCGGTCCTTGAACGCGATGTAGATCAAGCCAGCGATGTCACTGGGC
>JALZAB010000050.1 GCA_030948585.1 Chloroflexota bacterium | reverse complement strand
GCACCAGGTCGTCGCACACCGCGGCGAGGTATGCGGCCAGCTGATCGGCCCGAAGCTTCGGGATCCTCTCGACCTCGGCGAAGGAGTAGCCGCTGATCGCGCCCAGCCCATCGGTCCCGGTGCCTCGCGGGTCGTAGCCGGTCCGCTCGGCCCAGCCGTCGGCGATCCAGTGCTGCCGCTCGGGCGCGCTGTTGTCGAGCCACATGGTGACGAGGTCGAGCCACCGCGCGATATGCCACACCGTGTCGCCGATCGAGTTCATCTGGTTGGCCGGGCGCCAGTGCAGTGCCGCCTCCGGGGTCCGGGCGAGCCTGCGCTCGAGCGCTCCGCGCAGGTCGCCGACCCATTCGGCGAGCATCTCGCCACGCGCGCTCATGCGATCCCCTCGGCGCTCGCCGCGGTCGCGCCCCGTGTCCCCGTCACTCGCTCCACGATGCGGCGGGTGAGCCCGTCCATCGCCGCGTAGCACGCGCCGATGCCGGTGGGCGGATTGCCCGAGGGAAGCAACAGTCCGGGCAGCACCGGCGTCCACCGCCAAACGCCCCAGCCGGTGCCGTAGAGCTCGAGCCCCATGGTCAGCACGAAGCTCACCGCGTAGAGGAGCGGATAGCGACCGCGGACGATGAACCGGATGAACACGGCCCAGGTCACGAAGCCGAGCAGATCGGGCAGCGGAGGGCGAATCAGGCCCCAGACCATGTACGCGGTCGCGGCCGCGCTCACGCCGATCACGATGGATCGGGCGTTGCGTCGGAGGAGCGGCAACGACGCGGCGCGGAGCGCGGCGAGGTAGAAGAGGCCGTGTCCGGCGGGCACGAAGAGCGGCAGGTTCCCGAGGCGGTAGCGGTACGCCCCCCACAGGATCGAGCCGATGATCTCGAGGACCGTCGCGACGCACACCAGCGTGATCACCTGGACGCGCACCGCCGGTGATTGGACCGCGAGCGCGATCGCCAGGAACAGCCACGCCGAGACCGATATCAGCAGCTGCTGGTCGGGGGTGCTCACGCTGTCGAGCGGCAGCGCGATGAGCCAGTACGCGGTGAACGCGGCGACGAGCCCGATGGAGCCGCGCGTGCTCACTCGACCGTGATCGTCTTGATCTTGTCGCCGATCTTCACGTTATCCGCGACGTCCTGACCGCTGATCACCTGACCGAAGTTCGTGTACGCGCCGTTCAGGTTCAGGCAGTTGCCGATGCAGACGAAGAATTGGGAGTCATTCGAGATATTGATGTCGTTGCCGCGCGCGATGCCCACGGCGCCCTTGATGAACGGCAGATCGCTCAGCTCCGTGCACTGATTGCCGCCGCCGGTGCCATCGCCTTTCGGATCGCCGCCCTGGACCACGAAGCCGGCCACGACGCGGTGAAATGTGAGGCCGTCGTAGAACCCTGACTTCGCTTTGAGCGCGAAGATGGAGACGGTCTTCGGCGCCTTGTCCGGCCGCAGCTGGATGACGATCGACCCGCCCTTCTCGAGCGTGATCGTCGCCTTCGTCGACGCTTGGTTCGGGGCGCCCGGGCAGAGCGGCGTCGGCGTCGCGGTGCGCGTGACCGGTGGCGTCGTTCGAAGCACCTGCGTCGCGGTGGCTGGGGCCGCCGCGCCCCCGCACGCCGTTGCGATCACGACGATGGCCGCGAACGCGGCGGCGAGCCTCACGCGATCGTGACCTTCTTGATCTTGTCGCCGACCCGGATCCCGTTGACCACGTCCTGGCCGGCCGTGATCTGGCCGAAGTTCGTGTACTGGTTGTTGAGCCACGCCGCGTCGGACTTGCAGATGAACCACTGGCTGTCGTTATTCACCTTGACGTCCGGCCCGCGGGCGATGCCGGCCGCACCCGTGGAGAACGGCAGATCGTTCAGCTCGCTCGGCATCTTGCCACCGCCGCGGCCGGTGCCGTCCGGATCCCCGCCCTGGACGACCCAGTCCTCGACACGATGGAAGGTCTTGCCGTCGTAGAAGCCTGACTTCGCCTTGCTGACGAAATTGGCGACGGTCTTCGCGGCCTTGTCCGGCCGCAGCGCGATGGTGAAGCTTCCGCCGCGCTCGAGCTCGACGGTGGCACTCTGCTGATCGCTCGTGGGGCACCTCCGATGTGATGTGCATTTCGACCATACTTGATGCCCCGATGCCCACGTACCGAGCCCCCCGCGGGATGCGGGATCTGCTCCCCGAGGAGGCGGCCGGCTTCGACCGGCTGTCCGCCGTCGTGATGGCTCGCGCGCTGCGGTACGGCTACCGGCGGATCGTCACCCCGGTCGTCGAGGACCGCGATGTCTTTCTGCGCACGTCGGGCCAGTCGAGCGATACCGCGGGCAAAGAGATGTACGACGTCTCGCTGCACGGGCAGGGCGGGCTCGGCCTGCGACCCGAGGGGACCGCCCCGGTCGCGCGGGCCTACCTCGAGCACGGCCTGCACCGCGCGCCGCAGCCGGTGCGGTTCTCGTACTGGGATCCGATGTTCCGCGGACAGCGTCCGCAGAAGCTCCGCTACCGCCAGTTCTGGCAGTGGGGCCTCGAGTGCTTCGGCGCACCGGAGGCGTCGGCCGACGTGGAGATCATCGAGTTCACGGTCGGGCTCTTTGCCGATGTCGGCCTCACCGACTACGTGCTGAAGGTCAACACGATTGGCGGCGCGGAGTCGCGTGAGAACGTGAAGGACGCGCTGACCGCGTACTTCACGAAGTACCGCGACGAGCTCGATGACGATTCGAAGGAGCGCTTGGCGACGAGCGTGTTGCGCATCGTCGATTCGAAGGTACCCCGGACGCGCGAGATCGCCGCCGGTGCGCCGAAGATCTCCGAGCTCATCTCCCCGGAGGACCGCGCCCACTTCACCGCGGTCACCGAGGGTCTCGAGCGCCTCGGCATCCGCTTCGAGGTCGACGAGCGCAAGGTCCGTGGCCTCGATTACTACACCCGCACCGTCTTCGAGTGCATCCTCACCGATCCGGAATACACGCAGGCCGGCGAGATCGCGGTCGCCGCTGGCGGCCGGTACGACGGTCTCGTGCGCACGATGGGCGGTCCGGACGTCGCGGGCGTCGGCGTCGCGGGCGGGGTCGACGTGCTGTACTCCGCGCTGAAGCAGCAAGGCGTGAAGATCGAAGAGTCGGCGGACGCGGACGTGTACATCCTGTCGGGAGATCCCGACGACGGCGCGGACCGTACGCAGCTCGCCACGCCACTACGCGAGGCCGGATTCCGCGTCGCCATCGACCATTCGAAGCGATCGCTGGACAAGCAGCTGGAGAGTGCGGTGAAGCATGGGGCCAAGGTCGCGGTGATCCGGGGCACCGAGGAGTCGCGTGGTGGCAAGGTCATCGTGCGCGACCTGGTGGCGAAGGAGCAGCGCGTGACGCGGCTCGCGGCGGTCGTCGTCGAGGTGGGGCGGCACGTCCCCAAGCGCCCGAAGCCACGGCTCATCGACGAGCCCGGTGCCGCCGGCGAGACGCCCTTCCTCGCGGATCCGCGGGACTAGAGCCGACATGCTGCGCACGCACACCTGCGGCGAGCTGACAACCGCCCTCTCCGGCCACACCGTCACGCTGGCGGGTTGGGTGAACCGCCGGCGCGACCTCGGCGGCCTCACGTTCATCGACCTGCGGGACCGCTATGGGATCACCCAGATCGTGGCGAAGGCCGGCGAGCCGGCGCACGACGCGCTGGGTGCGGTACGCAGCGAGTGGGTGATCCGCGTCACGGGCACGGTTCGGGAGCGTTCGAAAGAGACCGCGAACGCGAAGCTGCCGACCGGTGGCATCGAGGTGGCTGCGGCGACGGTCGACGTGATCAACGAGGCCAAGACACCGCCGTTCTACGTGAACGAGGAGACGCCCGTCGATGAGAACCTCCGGTGGAAGTACCGGTACATCGACCTTCGGCGTGACGGTCCGAAAGCGCTCATGCACCTTCGGCACCGCGTGGTGGCCTTCATCCGCGAGTACCTCACCGCGCGCGACTTCTGGGAGATCGAGACCCCGACCATGATCCGATCGGACCCGACCGGCGCGCGCGACTTCGTCGTCCCGTCGCGCTATTACCCGGGCAAGTTCTGGGCGCTGCCGCAATCGCCCCAGCAGTTCAAGCAGATCCTGATGGTCGGCGGCATCGACAAGTACTTCCAGATCGCGCATTGCTACCGGGACGAGGACCCGCGGGCCGACCGGGTGTACGAGCACACCCAGCTCGATCTCGAAATGAGCTTCGTCGAGCGCGAGGACGTCATGTCGACGCTCGAGGCGCTGTACACGGACATCTTCCGCACGTTCGGGCGCAAGCCGCTCGCGCAGACGCCGGTGCCCCGCCTGACCTTCGATGAAGCGATGGCCCGCTACGGCATCGACCGTCCCGACCTGCGGTTCGGCATGGAGCTGGTCGACCTGGCCGATGCGCTGCGGGGCACCGGCTTCAACGCGTTCCGATCCGTGATCGACGCCGGGGGGGCCGTCCGCGGCCTCGTCGTCGCGGGCAAAGCGGATGCGACGCGCAAGGACATCGACGGCTGGCAGGCGCTCGCGAAGACCAAGGGGGCCAAGGGCCTGGCATCGTTCGCGTTCGCCGGAAGCGAGATCCGCTCACCCGTCGCGAAGTTCCTGACGCCGGACGAGCTCGCGGCCCTGCGGAGCCGCTCCGGTGCGAAGGACGGCGATCTGCTGCTCGCGGTGGCCGACACGTATCACACCGCGAGCGTGTCGCTCGGCGTCGTGCGCGAGCGCCTGGGCCCGGAACTCGGACTCGCCGACACGACGAAGCATTACGCGGTGTGGGTCACGGACTTCCCGCTCGTCGAGCGGACCCCCGAGGGTGGCTGGACCTTCGCCCACAATCCGTTCTGCGGCCCGCTCACGGACCACGATCTCGAGCTGTTGGACTCCGATCCGGAGCGCGCACGGTCCAAGCAGTACGACTTCGTGATCGATGGCAAGGAGATCTTCGGTGGCAGCATCCGGATCTATCAGCGCAGCGTGCAGGAGCGCGTGTTCGCGCAGATGGGAGTCTCCAAAGATGAGGCGGCCACGCGCTTCGGCGCCCTCCTGGATGCGCTCGAGTTCGGCGCGCCGCCTAGCGGCGGCGTCGGCGCAGGCATCGACCGGCTCGTGATGACGCTCGCGGGTACCGAGAACGTGCGCGAGGTGCAGTCCTTCCCGAAGACGCAGACCGGCTACGACCCGCTGCTCGACTCGCCGGCAGAGGTCGACCCGAAGCTCCTCGAGGAGCTGGGCCTCCGGGTCATCGCGAGGCCGGCGAAGCCGTGAGCGTCGAGGCCGTCAGCTCGGAGATCGAGCGGCTGGCCGACGCGACCGGTGGCATCGTCGGGGTGGCCGCGACGCACCTGCCGACCGGTCGGCATATCGGCTTCCGCGAGGACGAGCTCTTTCCCACGGCATCGGTCATCAAGCTTCCGCTGCTCGTCACGCTGTTCGAGGACGCGATCGCCGGCCGGGTCGATCTGTCGGAGCGCGTCACCTATCGCGACGACACCAAGGTCGCGGGCTCCGGCGTCCTGCAGTATCTGGACGAGGGGCTGAATCCGACCCTTCGCGACCTGTCGGTACTGATGATGTCGGTGAGCGACAACACCGCGACCGATCTCCTGTTCGACCGGGTGGGGAAGCGGCGCATCGAGGAGACGATGGCTCGACTGGGGTTCCCGAGCATCCGCGTGCCGTTCGACATCCGCGAGATGCTCATGGAGCTCGTCGACATGGATCACTCGCAGCCCGGCGGATACGAGGAGCTCCGGCGGCTGCTGCGGCTGTCATCCGGCAGCGGTGGTCGCTCGATGATCCCCGACACGGCGGACCGGGCGAGCCCCTCCGACATCTGCCGGCTGCTCGAGCGGATCGAGTCGCGGGCCATCCTCGACGCTGACGCGTGCACCGCGATCGTCGAGCTCATGAAGCGGATCCAGTCGGGCACGCGCATCCCCGGCCTGCTGCCCAAGGGGACGGTCGTGGCGCACAAGACCGGCTCCTACCGGCGGCTGCGGAACGATGTGGGCATCGTCTACGCGCCGAGCGGCCCCTACGCCATCGCATTGTTCGCTCGCGAGCTCGCCCGCGACAATATCGATGACGATGGCGCGCTCGCGCGCATCTCGCTGGCCGTCTACGAGGAGTTCGCGGGCTAGACTTCATTCATGCGGCGCGTGTATCTCGACCATGCCGCCACGACCCCGGTCGACCCCGAGGTCGCCGAGCTCATGGCTCAAGTCCTTCGTGACGTTCCGGGCAACCCCTCGAGCATCTACGCCGAAGGGCGGCGGGCGCGCGCCCTGGTGGACCGCGCGCGGGACGAGGTCGCGCAGGCGATCTGGGCCGACCCGTCTGAGATCGTGTTCACATCCGGTGGGACCGAGTCGGACAACCTCGCGCTCCGCGGCGTGCTGCAGGCCCGCGAAGGTGAGGCCGATGGCATCGTGACGACCTCGATCGAGCATCACGCGGTGCTCGACACGGCGCACGACCTCGAAGCGCATGGCCGGGCCCGCGTGACCGTCGTCGGGGTCGACCCGACCGGCCGCGTTTCGCCCGACACGATCGGAGCGGCACTCGATGCGGGCACGGCGATCGTCTCGGTGATGCACGGGAACAACGAGATCGGCGCGCTCCAGCCCATCGACCGGATCGGCGCGCTCTGCCGGACGCGCGGGACCACCTTCCACAGCGACGCGGTACAGACGGTCGGCGCGATCGAGATCGACGTGCGGACCCTGCCGGTCGACCTGCTCAGCGTGAACGCGCACAAGTTCTATGGACCAAAGGGCGTGGGCGCGCTGTACGTCCGCGCGGGCACGCGCATCGCCACGGTGCAGACCGGTGGTGGGCAGGAGAAGGGTCGCCGCACGGGCACGGAGAACGTTGCCGGCCTGGTCGGCCTTGGCGCGGCGATGCGCATCGCCACCGCGAAGCGCGCGGCGGAGTCGGCCCGGCAGGCGTCGCTGCGGGATGCGCTCATCGATGGGATCCGCGCACGCATCCCGGACGCGACACTGACCGGGCACCCGACGGAGCGACTGCCGAACAACGCGTCGTTCTGCTTCAGCGGGACCCAGGGCGAGGCCCTGGTGGTGTCGCTGGACCTCGAAGGCTTCAGCGTCTCCAGCGGATCCGCCTGCACGAGCGGCAATACCGATCCATCGCACGTCCTGCTCGCGCTCGGCCTCGATCGCGAGCTCGCCCAGGGCTCTCTACGCCTCACCATCGGGCGCTCGACGACGGCGGCCGACATCGAGGCGCTGCTCGCGGCGCTGCCGCCGATCGTGGCGCGACTCCGGGCGGCGTCGGGCGCCGCGGTCCCGGCGTGATTGAGCCCGATCACTATTCCGAGGGCGCCCTCGACCATCTGACGCGGCCTCGGAATGCCGGAACGCTCGGCGACCCGACCGGGACCGGCAGCGACGCGAACCCATCGTGCGGTGACCGCACCACGATGACCGTGCGGATCACCGAGGGTCGCGTGGCGGAGATCCGCTTCCGCACGTTCGGGTGCACCGCGGCCATCGCGTCCGCGTCCGTCCTCACCGAGCTCGCCGGCGGGGCGAACGCAAACGAGGCGGCCGCCCTCGAGCCCGCCGACATCCTGAACGCCCTCGGCGGCTTACCCGCCCGCAAGGAAGCCTGCGCGCTCATGGCCATCGGCGCGCTCCGCGCCGCCCTCCTCGACGCCCGCGTCCGCGCTGGAGCGCGGTCGTGAGCGATCGGGTGTTCGTCGCGATGAGCGGTGGCGTGGATTCCGCCCTCGCGGCCGCGCTCCTTGCCGATCGCGGTGAAGACGTCGTCGGCGTGTGGATGCGGCTGACCCCGGGAACAGCGAGCGCCGCGCCGCGCTGCTGCGGCACCGACGCTGCCGGTGAGGACGCCCGCCGCGCGGCGGCGCACCTCGGGATCCCGTTCTATGCGCTGGACTACGCGGAGGTCTTCGGCCGCGAGGTGGTCGACCGGTTCGTGCGGTCCTACGCATCGGGTGAGACGCCGAACCCGTGCGTCGCCTGCAATGGGTACGTGAAGTTCGAGGCGCTCCTCGGGGACGTGAGGCGGAAGTTCGGCGCGTCCCGCCTGGCCACCGGGCACTACGCGCGGGTCGCGACCACCGCGTCCGGCCGGCGCACGCTGCTCCGCGCGCGGGACGCACAGAAGGATCAGTCGTACGCGCTCTACATGCTCGGCCAGGCGGAGCTCGCGGCCCTGGAGCTGCCCATCGGCGAGCTACACGACAAGGCCGAGACCCGCGCGCTCGCGGCCCGCTACGGGCTGCCGAACGCGGCGAAGGCGGAGAGCATGGACATCTGCTTCATCGGCGGTGACTACCGCGACTTCGTGCGCGATCGCGCGCCGCAGGCGTTCGCGGCCGGACCGATCGAGCGTGCCGACGGCACCGTCATCGGGGCCCACGCCGGTCTCGGCGGGCTCACCGTGGGCCAGCGGGCCGGCGTCGGGGTCGCGACCGGGGAGCGCCTGTACGTGCTGCGGCTCGAGACCGAGCGCGATGCCGCCATCGTCGGTCGCCGGGACGAGGTAGCGACGCGCGCCTACGCGCTCCGGGACGTGCGGTTCACCGCCGGGCGCCCCCCGGCCATGGCCTTCTCGGCCGATGCGGTCCTTCGGTACCGAGGCACGCCGCTTGCGTCCGAGGTGCGTATGTCAATGGATGCGGGCGCCGCCGTGCTGCACCTGACCGATCCGGCGCTCGTCGCGCCGGGCCAGGCTGCCGTGCTCTACCGCGGTGACGAGGTCATCGGCGGCGGAGTGGTGGACCGCCCGATCGCGGCGTAGGCCGATGCGCGCGCTCCTCCGGCTCGTCGCCATCACGCTCGCCGGCGCCGCCCTGTACTACGCCGGCCTCGTCAACTCCATGGTCATCCAGCGTCCCAGCCCGGTCG
This sequence comes from Chloroflexota bacterium, assembly GCA_030948585.1. Lineage (GTDB taxonomy): Bacteria > Chloroflexota > Limnocylindria > P2-11E > P2-11E > UBA4735. The sequence continues at coordinate 666 of JALZAB010000050.1, read as the reverse complement.
GGGCGCTCCTCGTCGTCGTTGCCATCGCCGCGAGCATCGCGATGCTCATCCTGGCGCTCCGCGGTGATGGCCGGGGCGACGCGGAGAGTCCGCCGATGCGCCGCTACGTCAAGCCGCATCGTGCGGCGTGGCTGGTCGTGTGCGTCATGGCACTCGTTGGCGCGTCGTGGCTGTTCGCGGCGCCGCAGCAGCACTCCAGCGACTGGACTCCGTACCACAACGACGCCATCGCATTGAACGAATGCGCGGCGCGGCTGTTCCTCGACGGACGCGATCCGTACGCCGAGCTCGACGTGTACACCTGCTTCGCGCGCCTCGGGATCGGCGCGGATCGCACAACGCCGCTGCGGCGAGGGCTGTTCGCCCGGGACGGCTTCTATCCGACCGACGGCGAGCTCGACACGGTGTGGGCGATCGAAAGCCATGCGGGGCCGCAACAGGTCGAGTTCGAGTCCAAGCCGTCGTACCCCGCGCTCTCCTTTGTCCTCATTGCGCCGTGGGTCGCTCTCGGGTGGGACACGAACGTCCTGTATCTGGGTTGCCTCATCGCGGCCATGGCCCTGGTCGTGTTGCGCGCCCCGGCGGGCCTCCGTCCGTTCGTCGTGACCGGGCTGCTCGGAGCGGCGAGCCTCGCGGCGTTCACGGTGACCGGGAGCGCGGATCTCC